>CAUZJR010000125.1:0-11998 GCA_963580005.1 Planctomycetota bacterium | reverse complement strand
AAGAACTCGCTCTCGGCCAACTCGATCATCCGGGACGTGGCCCGCGGGGTCCGGGATTCGAACAACTCGAATGTCATCGCCCCGAAGTCGTCGACCTGCATCCTGAGGCTGCGGTTGCCCTCGAGCACCTCGGCGGTGACCAGCGAATCGGAACTCTCGACCGAAAACGTCAGTTGGCCGCCGGTGGGGTCGAGTCCATTGAGCGGGATGTGTAGAGGAGAACCGGCCTGCACGGTCTGGTCCAGGATCGCCGCCAGTTCCACCTCGGGGTCGGACGTGTCCGAGGCCGAGTCGATCAGCAGCTGCTTCAGCGTGGAGTAGTTGTCGGAGTTGGCCAGGTCGTTGTTGGTCAAGTTGTAGACGGCCACCTGGACGTTGGTCGAATCGGTGATGATTACGTCGCGGAAGGTGACGTCCCAGGAATCCCACGTGTCGGAACTGCTGTTGCCGTCGTCATCGATGTCCAGCAGCCAGGGCAGGTCGCGATCGGCTGTCATCAACGCGTTGTCCGCATCGTGACCGAGCTCATTGACGCCCAGGATCTTGATCGACAGTTCAGGATTCTCGGAGCCGAGCTCCTGCTGCATCTGGTCGAGGAAGCCAAACTGGCTTCGACAGTACGGTCAGGTCGCGTGGCCGAAGTACCACGCCGAAGTCTGCTCGAGATAGTCTCGCGGTGAAACGGCGGTTCCGGCCGATCCGGACGTGTCGTTGACGTCGGTGAGATGGAAGTCGGGCTGAGCGTCGGTGCCGGCACCGGCGAGCATCAACCGCTCTTCAAGCACCTCCGCGGCGACCGCCGATTGGGCTGCCGAGGGTGTACGGTGAGGGTGTACCAACGCGTGACGGACTTGTCGCAACCAGTGACCTGTACTCATCACCCACTCTCCTCGTTCAAGAAACGCTTCGCAAAGGACACCGCAGCCGACACCGCTGCCGACACCGCTGCATATCTCAATCTTCGGAATCCCGACGCGTCGCACCTGATCCGGAATCCGTGGATCTCTAACTGTTACCCGTTGCCGGGGTCAGGGTGTGCGTCGGAATCCTCTGGAAAATTACGGACGTTGCGCCGCTTGCCTATTTTATCAGATGAGGGGGCGCTTGAGGGACTGGCTGCGCAGCCCCGCCAGGGGCGGAGGTGCCTGTCCCGGTTTCTGGGGATGTGAGCTGGGGACAGGCACCTCCGCCCCTGGCGGGGCTCTGGAGCCAGTCCCTGGGAGTTATTTGGTGAGGTAGTTGAGTGTGTAGTAGGCCTGTTGGTGCAGCAGGGGGGTGTTTTTGGCCGAGCGGATGCCTGGGAGGTGGAGTTCGTGGATGTGTCCGACGGTGAGTCCGTCGATGACTAGGTCGACGTGTCGTCGGTCGGCTGCGACGCGGGCTTCCTTGATTGTCGGCTTGGTGTGGTCGACCTCGGGGCTGCCGTAGGAGGCCTGGTAGATGTAGGTGTAGGTCTGGAGTTGATAGGAGTCGATCCGGGCTGCGGTGGCCGGATCGACGGGTTCGGTGAACTGCAGACGGAACCCGTCGGGCCTGAGTCTCATGGTCAGCACTTCAAAGGGGGTCTTCCCGGTCCAGTCGAGTCGTTGCAGCGAGAAGGGTTTGTTGCCACGTGAGCCCCAGCCTCGATTGGTTCCGCTGACGAACATCGACCCGGTCTTACTGAGCAGCAGCCCCAGCGACCCCGACCCGAATCCGCCTCGAAACGGGAAGCAGGCACCCTGGTATCGTCCCTGGACCTTTTCGAGATCGACTCGCATCACGGTGCTGTGCGTCTGGTCGCCGACGAACAGTTGATCCTTGAACACACCGAACTTGCCGTCGGTGGTATCGCAGGCGATTCCGCTGGCCGACTGTCCCATCTTTTTATAGGGGAAGTAGATGGCCGGAGGCAGCAGTTCGGGGATCCGCTTGGCTTCGACCATCATCCGGCTGCCGCTCTTGGGATCGGCCGGTCGTTTCCCGAGTGCGTTGGTGATGTCGTACCAGCGGTTGCCACCGGGATGACCGACGAACTTTCCGGGCATCAGGTGTTGGAGTTTCGAGGTACCGTTCCAGGGCCCCTGGTTGTCGGTATAGAACATGTCGCCGAGGTGGTTCATCCCGATTCCTCCCGGTGATCTCAGCCCGCTGCAGGTCGGCACGCTGGTCCCATCCGGCTTGATTCTCAGACACCACCCTCGGTACTCGATGTTGCTGTTGAACGACCCGGTCAGGCAGAGCACCACCCACAGGTCGCCGCGGGCATCGAACTTCGAACCGAAGGCATACTCGTGGTAGTCCCCGGTGATGCCCCAGTCGGAGTTGACCGTTTCGAAGAGATCGGCTCGACCGTCGTTGTCGATGTCCTTCATGCGAGTCACTTCACATCGCTGGGTGGCGTAGAGCCATCCGTCCCTCCAGGCCAGGCCCAGCACCTCGTGCAACCCCTGTGCATAGCGGGTGAACTTCATCGCCGCGGGTTCCGAGAACGGGTTGTCGACCAGGTAGATGTCTCCCCGTCGACTCGATGCGGCCAGTTGTCCGGAGGGGAGCAATTCGAGTCCCCCGGCTTCGAGCACCACGCCCTTGGGGATCGGCAGAGTGGTGATGCGATAAAAGTCGTCTTCGGTTGCCGGTTTCTGCTGAGCGTCGGCCGATGCGGTCACGACCAGTGCGATCAGGAGTGCGACGACGGAGGACCCGACGGGGGGCATCTGGGATTTCATGATCTGGGGCTTTGGTTGAGGTGCGGTGTGCGGTGTTGCTGCGGTGTTGCTGCGGTGTTGCTGGGGTTTACCACGTGTAGGTTTGCACGATGACGGCCTGGTTGAGGATCCAGTGGACCGGCACGAGCAGTTCCTGGACGTTGCCTCGTTTTCGGATTCGAGGTTTTTGTCCGTCGGTCTGTTGGATGGTGACGTTGAGAATCTTGCCGACGGTGTAGGATCCGTCCTTGTGCGGTTCGATCGTGGGAGCTGCTGCGGCTCGGTACCAGATCGTCTGGGATTGTGCGGTGGTCCGTTTCAGAGTCAGCGTGCGTCTCAGTGCGGGGTCCTTGTCGGTCTTGACTGGCCGGGGGTGGTCTTCGACACCGATTGATCCGAAGCGGTAGCGGAAGATGGGCCGTCGTTGCTTATCGAACCGGTATCCCGTGAAGCGGTAGCCGAGTTTGCGAGCCGTGTCGGTGGGCCAACCGGCATCGGGAGTTTCGAGCGACGCAAACGGGACTCCGCCGCTGAGTGTCACGAGGTGGTCACCCAGCGGAGGCTGGAACCCCTGTCCGCGTCCGTTCCAGTGCTTGGCGGCGTCGATGAACGCGTTGTGCCAGATCAGTTTCAGTGCCAGTTGATCGGCATCGAAGGCGAGGTTGGCCTTTTCGGGGTACCCGACGGCGATGCCTCGCGGGCTGAGGCCGGCGATGAAGTTGCGATAGATGATCGGTTCGTCGCTGGGTTCCAGTTCGATCGGGTTGCGGACCAGGCCTCGTGGCAGCCCCGCCTTGCCGGCGTCGGCCAGGTATTCCCAGACGCTGGCGATCTGGTGCTTGGCGACTCCATCGAGCACATTCGGCAGCAGGGTCTGGCCGCGGGGCCAGCCGGCGGGCATCCGGGTTCCGGGTCGGTAGGCCTGGGGGTCGAGCATGTAGCGGACGAACCAGTCCTTGCGGAGTCGTCGGGTCATGGTCAGCAGGTCCAGAGACTGGATGCCGGTTGCCTTGTGGCCTCCGAAGTAGTGGCACTTGATACAGGCCAGCGCCTTGTCTCCGGCCAGGAACCGGCCGGCCGAGCGGACCCGGTGGATCCGGTCGGTCACGGCCAGCGCGACGGGTTTCTTGAGTCGATCGGCGGTGGCGAAGTCCTTGACGAGGTGTCCGACGTTGGCGGCACCGAACCTGGGCATCCGGGTCAGCATGTACGGCCGGTCGTTGGCTCCGTTGTCGAGCACCTGCTTGAGCCATTTGTCGTTGAGTTTATCGCCGACGCCGTCGAGTCGAGGCGGGATACGTCCCTCGTCACCCATCTCCTTGATCGTCGTCGCAAACAGGGTGTTCCGCGACCGTTCGACTCCACCGCGTTTGCCACGCGAGTGGCAGGCCAGGCAATTGAAGGCCTCGGTCGTACCCTCGACCCTCATGGCAAGCTCAGCAGCGGGTGCAAAGTCGAGCGAGGGGGCCTTGAGAGACAGGGCGATTGCCTGGCGTTGTCGGCTGGAGAGTCGGAAATCGGGGACGCCCGCACGCGGAGTCTCGAGCAGGTCGGCTGAGAGGCAGCCGCGGGTGATCTTGAGTGTTCCCAGTCGTCCGGCGGGCTTCGCGATCGGCTTGATCGGCTGTCCCTTGTGTTTCATCTGGTGGCACGAGGCGCATCCGATCGAGGCGAACAGTTTGCGCCCGGTCTCGACGAGAGTCGGATCTGCGACGAAAGTCTTTTCGCCCCGGGCCGCCTTGGGCGGTTTCGGCTTCGCCAGTGTCGTGGTGTGAGTCGCGAGATCTCGGCGAGAGATGCCCGGTCCCTGGAACTGGACTTTCAGGGCTTCCTGGCCACCGGCTTCGAAGTAGTCGACCAGCACCGGGTGGGGTCCGGCGTCCAGTTCGATGCTGGCGTTCTTTTCCTGGTAGGGGTGCACCCCGTTGACTTCGACAACGGTCTTGCCGTCGATCTGCAGTCGGCTGCCGTCGTCGGAGCCGAGGAATACGGTGTAGCGTCCTTTTTTCGAGATCTGCAGAAACCCGGTGAACCTGATGCCGAACTGGTCACGTCGCCCGGCGACTCCCAGCTGGAATCCGGCGACCTGTCCGGAGTTCTTGGGCTTGAGCTTGCTGAAGTCGGGAATCGTGGACCAGTTGCCTTCGTAGTAGGCGAAGTTCAGGTTGGGCGGCAGTTGCAGGCCACGGAAGAAGTAGCCGGCGATATCGCGAGATTCCTGGTTGTTGAGGTTGAGGCTGGGCATGCGGCCTCCGCCGCGGACCGCCAGCGGGTTCCCCAGGAACTCGGCCAGGCTGTCGCGGGTGTACTTCTTGGCGATGGCTCCCAGCGGCACCGACGTGGCCAGCCGCGGTGCCTTCTTGTCTCGTAGTGGCTGGTGGCAGGCGATGCAGCCGACCTGGTGGAACAGCCGCTCTCCTCGAACCACCTCCTGGGGCTGAGGAGCAGAATGTCTTGGGGTACCGGTGCTGGCCAGGAAGTTGACCAGGGCCGTGACCTGGGCGGCCTCGGCCTGGGGATCCAGGCCGGGGAAGAGGTCGGGCATGGTGGTGCCCGGCTTGGATTGATGCGGGTTGGCCAGGAAATCGAGCATCCACTCGGGACGGACCCGTGTGCCGACGGCATCGAGCACCGGGGCCGGCTTCGTCTTGACCCCCGTCGCCGACGCACCCCCCGCATGACAACTCAGGCAGTTCAACTCCGAAATCAGCAACCAGCCCGCGCCCAGCCCGAGCTTGTCCGAGTCCGCATGAAACCTCTCAAACGCCGGCAGTAATGGATGGGTGGGGACTGCGGTGGTTGGTGCGGTGGGGGCTGCGGTGGGTTCGGCTGCTGCGGTCGAGGTGGGTTCTGAGAACACACAGAGCAGTTGAGTCAGGAGGCAGAATGCGACGAGCTTGGCGGAATTGTGCATCAGGGGCCTCTGGCAGCCGATCCGTTTGTGACAGTGGTGCCGAGTCTACCGGGTGTGAGAAAAACCGACCACCGAGTCTGTCGACCCGCCGCTGACCTATTTACCGTTCTGGAATCCGTGTGTGATAATTGATTGAGATCTCTCTGGCGGCTCTTCTTCCACTCTCCATTCCACAACGACGGGACCCCGATGAGCGACCGGTCGTTTGCGGGTTATTGTCTGAGCCACCGGGCCGGCCCCTTCGGGGTGTTGGCTGTTCTGGCGTTGGGCATCGGGATCTGGAGCGGATGCGGTGACGAGCCGTCGGAGCTGCCAGGTGGTGCGGGGTCCGACTCAGCGGGCGTAACGGACAAGACGGGCCAGGCTCAGAAGAAGGCCACTTCCGAGGCGACGGCCAGCTGGGTGACCGAGGACTTCAACCTGGCTGCCGGAGGTCAATTGCATTTGCTGGTCGACGACCTCGAGAGCGACGGTCAATTCGATCGCAAGGTCGTGGCCCGGTTGGCCTCGACCGATTTCACCGGCGATCGTCTACGTCCCCAGACTCTGAGGACGGTGCACGAATCGGCCGGCCTGCTGATTCGCCGACATGTTGCCGGTGAACCCGACGGCACGCCGGCTGCCCTGCGTGGCATCAACGGCCTGGCCGAGTCTCTGGAGGGCCTGGTATCGGGCTGGAAGGGTTGGTCGGAGGTCCACCTGCATTTCAAGATCACCTCGGTTGAACTCGAGGGCGACGGTGCCACGACTCGCGTGTTGCTCGAGGCAGGTGCGCGCCAGGGTGACCGGTTTGCCCAGTTGCGTGGCTGGTGGCTGTGCGGCTGGGAACTGGACGGCAAGCAGCCACCGAAGCTGATCACTCTGCGATCCGAATCACTCGAGGAGGTCACCGGGACGTCACCGGGCGGCCGGCTGCTGGTCGACTCGACCGCGGCGGTCCTGAAGTCTGCCTCGGAGGTCAGCGACCAGTTGAGTCGCAGCGTGGATCACTGGCGAGGTCGCTTGCAGGCGGAGCTGGGCGTGGCGTTGCACGGTCACCAGGGCCTGGCCATCGGTGATGTGAACGGCGACGGCCTGGACGATCTCTACCTGGCTCAGCCAGGCGGGATGCCCAACCGGCTGCTGGTGCAGCAGCCCGACGGCACGGTCATCGACGTTGCTGCCCGGGCGGGAGTCGACTGGCTTGACCGTTCTCGCAGTGCGCTGCTGGCCGATTTTGACAACGATGGCGACCAGGACCTGGCCTGCGTGTTGAACATCAACCTGGTGCTGATGGAAAACGACGGTGCGGGCCGATTTATTGAGCGTGACGTGTTCTTTTCGACCGGCGATCCGTACTCGCTGGCCGCAGCCGATTTCGACAACGACGGCGACCTGGACCTCTACGTCACCGGCTACGGGTCAGGGTTCCTGGCCAATCGCACCGGTGAGGGTGCCCTGGGTGAAGCGATCCCCTATCCGTATCACGACGCGAACAACGGTGGGCCGAACCTGCTGTTGCGAAACGAGGGTGACTGGCGATTCAGCGACGCGACCGAGGCGGTGGGTCTGGGCGAGAACAACCGCAGGTGGAGTTTCGCGGCGAGCTGGTCGGACTACGACTCGGACGGTGATCTCGATCTCTACGTCGCCAACGACTACGGCCGCAATTGCCTGTATCGCAACGACGGGGGTCATTTCAGCGACGTGGCGGCGACGGCGGGTGTCGAGGACATCGCTGCGGGGATGAGTGTTTCGTGGTGCGACTACAACGGCGACGGCCGCCCCGATCTCTACGTCGGCAACATGTTCTCCTCGGCCGGCGAGCGGATTGCCTACCAGCGCCGGTTCCAGCCGGGTGCCGACGACGAGGTGCGGCGTCAGTTCCAGCGTCATGCACGCGGGAACACGTTGTTCGAGAACACCGGCGAGGGCACCTTCCGCGATGTCAGCCTCGATCGTGACGTCACGATGGGCCGCTGGGCCTGGGGTTCGCCCTTTGTGGACATCAACAACGACGGTCGTCCCGACCTGCTGGTGGCCAACGGGTACATCACCGGCGAAGACACCAGGGACTTGTGAAGTTTCTTCTGGCGACAGGTCGTGTCGCATTCGCCCATCAGGATCGACCAGGGTCCGGTCGATCCCCAGTACCGAGCCGGCTGGTCGCGGATCACCAACCTGATCGAGACGGGTGGTTCGTGGAGTGGGCGAGAGCGGAACTGCTGCTACCTGAACCTGGGTGGTGACCGACCGTTCGCCGATGTCTCTTATGCCAGCGGTTTCGATTTCCCCGACGACGCCCGCGCCGTGGCGTCGGTCGACTGGGACCATGACGGCGACCTGGACCTGTGGATCACCAACCGCACGGCTCCGCGGCTGAGATTCCTCAGGAACAACGGTTCGCAGGGCCAGCGGGGCGTGCTGATCCGGCTGCAGGGAACCTCGGGCAACCGCGACGCGATAGGAGCCCGGCTCGAGTTGATCTCTACCGAGGGTGACGGAAAGCCGCTGGTCCGCTTTGTGACCGCAGGCAGCGGGTACCTGTCTCAGTCGAGCAAGTGGGTCCACTTTGGAATCGGTACCGCCGCGGGGCCGTTCCGCTTGAAGGTGGTCTGGCCGGGTGGATCGGACGAGACGATCGAGGGGCTGGGTGCGGGGGGACGATACCGGGTCGTCGAAGGCTCGGGGAAGGCCGTTCCGCAGAAGGCTCGTGACATCCAGATCCCCGCGGGCGGCCTGGCGGTGGTGGCTCCGACCGGGATTGCCCGCATCCCGCTGCTCGAACGCCTGCCGCTTCCGCCGATCGAATATCTCGACACCAGTGACACGCCGCGTGTGCTGGCGGTCTCGGGTCGCCCGACGCTGGTCAACCTGTGGGCGACCTGGTGCCTGCCGTGCGTCAAGGAGTTGCACGAGTTCAAGGAGCGGGGCGAGGAGCTTGAGAGTGCGGGCCTGGACGTGGTGGCTTTGTCGGTCGACGGGCTCAAGGACGGCAAGCCGGCCCAGCTCAAGGTGGTCTCGGAATTTGTCCAGAAGCACGAGTTGCCGTTCGGGGTTCGGCGGGCCACCAGCGGCACCGTCGATCGGCTGGACGTGATCCACGATGTGGTGATGACGACCCGCACGCAGCTGGATGACAAGTACACGCTCCCGGTTCCGGCCAGCTTTCTGCTCGATGCCTCGGGGCACCTCGCCGTGATCTACAAGGGGCCGGTCAGCGTGGACAGGCTGCTCTCTGACGTGGCCTTGCTGTCCGACGACACCGACATCGATCTGGCGATCGCCTACGCGGGTCGCTGGTTCCTGAGGCCTCACGGCCTGGGCAGCGTGGCGGTGAGGGTGGCCGACCGGCTGGTCCGTCGCGGCCACCTCGACGCGGCCGTGACGTATGCCGGGCTGGCTGCAGACCTGTCCCGGCGGAACGGCAACCCGTTTGAGTTGAAGCACAAGACGGCAGCGGCCTACATCGACCTGGGCAACGCCTGGGACAAGCAGGAACGCTACAAGGACGCTGCGGTGGCTTATCGGAAGGCTCACGAAGTCGACCCGACCGACGCGGCCGCGGTGACCAACTTGGGCAACACCACGCTAAGACTTGGTGACCAGCAGGGTGCCGAGCGGTACTACCGGCAGGCGGTCGATCTCAACCCCAACCAGCTCCAGGCCCGCATGAATCTCGGCTCGATCTGCCTGCAGCAGCAGCGGATCTTCGAAGCGGTCAAGCACCTGGGTGCCGCGGTCCAGATCAACCCCCGCTTCCCGCAGGCTCACAACATGCTGGGCATG
Organism: Planctomycetota bacterium; assembly: GCA_963580005.1. GTDB lineage: Bacteria > Planctomycetota > Planctomycetia > Planctomycetales > Planctomycetaceae > UBA8437. The sequence continues at coordinate 2,629 of CAUZJR010000125.1, read as the reverse complement.
GCATTGCTGAAACAGGGTCGCCGCAGCAGTGCTCGTGACCAGTTCCAGAAAGCCGTCGACCTGGATCCTGATTACGAGGATGCTCGAGTGAATCTCAAGGCGGTCAGCGGATCGGCTGCTGCGGGAGGTGGACCATGACGCGTGTGCGAATTGAGTGTCCCGCGGTCCTGGTCCTGGTGGTTCTGGTGGTTCTGGTGGCGAGTTGCCAGCCGGTATTTTCGGACGACGATGCTCGGGTTACTTCGAGGCAGGTCACCCAGCTGGTGTCTGAACGAGGTGGCCGGGTGGTGACGACCCGGGGAGCTGACGGCAAGCCGTCGGTGGCCCTGGAACTGGGCGGCGCGGAAGTCTCGGACTCGGATCTCAAGCGGCTGGTCGCGATGCCGGGCCTGGCCCGCCTGGATCTCTCGGCCTCGCTGATCACCGACGCCGGCCTGAAGCACCTCGCCTCGCTCGAAACACTCGAAGCGCTCGACCTGTCGCGGACCCGGGTCAGTGACGCGGGCCTGGATAACTTGAAGTTGCTGTCTTCACTTCGCAGTCTGCGGGTGGGTTTCACTCGGGTGCGAGGTCGCGGTCTGAAGCCGCTGAAGTCACTCGAGTCGCTCGGTCTCGACGGGGCCCAGGTCACCGATGCGACGTTGGGTCACGTCGCGAGTTTGACGTCGTTGAAGAGCCTGACCCTGAATCTCTCGCGGATCACCGACGACGGCCTGTCGAGGCTGGCTCGGTTGGAGAATCTCGAAACGCTCAGCCTGTGTGGCACCCGGGTCGGTGATCCGGGCATGGGTTACCTGCTGCGTTTTGAGCGGCTGACGCGATTGGAGCTGTCGGGCACTCGGGTGGGCGACGCGGGCATGGCGGCGGTCGGTCGCATGAGCTCGCTGGTGACCCTGCACCTGGATCGCACTCGGGTGGGCGACACGGGGGTGTCGCGGCTGAGCGGTCTGGAGCAGCTTGAGGTCCTGGGCCTGGCGGCCACGAGGATTTCGGACTCATCGGCGGCGACACTGGCCGGGTTGCCCCGGCTGAGGGACCTTTCGCTGAGCACAACCCGGATCAGTGACCGCGGTCTCGAGACGCTCGGCGAGGCACCTCGATTGCGAAACGTCGAGTTGACGCTGACGGCAACGACCCGGATCGGGCGGCTGGGGTTGTCGAGGAGTTTTTCGCTGTCGTCGGACGGTAAGCCGTAAGCCGCCGCGGGCGGGCCGGTGGCCGGTGCCCATTTGGTCTCGGCTCGAGTAGACTCACGCGTCGAATCGTGTTGTGAGCTTCGCGTCGGGACGCTTTTCATGAAGGCGCTGGTCAAGTCGAGGTCGGAGCCGGGCTTGTGGCTCGAGGAGGTACCGATCCCCGAGTACGGGATCGACGACGTGTTGATCCGGGTCGAACGGACCGGGATCTGTGGCACCGACCTGCACATCTACGAGTGGGACGAGTGGGCTCGGAAGACGATCCCGGTGCCGATGGTTGTCGGCCACGAGTTTGTCGGATCGATTGTCGAGGTGGGCGCCAACGTCAAGGACTTCAACGAAGGCGACATGGTCAGTGGCGAGGGTCACGTGGTCTGCGGGCACTGCCGCAACTGCCTGGCCGGTCGCCGCCATCTCTGCAAGGACACCCAGGGCATCGGGGTCAATCGGCAGGGTGCGTTTGCCGAGTACATCTCGTTGCCCAAGACCAATGTCTGGTACCACGACCAGTCGATCGACCGGGATGTGCAGGCGATCTTCGATCCCTACGGCAACGCGGTGCACACGGCGTTGTCGTTTCCGGTTCTGGGCGAGGACGTGTTGATCACAGGCGCCGGTCCGATCGGCGTGATGGCCGCAGCGGTGGTTCGCCACGCGGGGGCGCGGTTCGTGGTCGTCACTGACGTCAATCCTTATCGGCTCGAACTGGCCGCCGGCATGGGAGCCACCCACACGGTGGATGTCCGCAGCCGCACGGTGGCCGAGGCCCAGGCCCAGCTGGGCATGAAGGAGGGTTTTGACGTGGGGCTGGAGATGTCGGGTCAGCCGGCCGCGTTGACCGAGATGATTGCCAACATGTGCCACGGCGGCCGGATCGCCATGCTGGGAATCCCCTCCGAAGAGATGTCGATCGACTGGCACGCGGTGATCTTCAACATGCTGACGATCAAGGGGATCTACGGTCGCGAGATGTACGAGACGTGGTACCACATGACGGTGATGCTCCAGAGTGGCTTGGACATCAGCGGTGTGATCACCCACCGGCTCGACTGGAGCGACTTTGAAGAGGGATTCGGGGCGATGCAGTCGGGGGACTGCGGCAAGGTGGTGCTCGACTGGAGCAGCCTGAACTGAACGACGACGGCGGTTTGGAGAACGAGGACAAAGCGATGGCGCACACGATCCGCGAGCACCTGCTGAGCGAAATCGCCGGGATCCGCGAGCAGGGTTTGTACAAGTCCGAGCGGGTCCTCGAGTCTCCTCAGCGGGCGCGGATCGAGGTGTCTGGCGGCGAGGTGTTGAACTTTTGTGCGAACAACTACCTGGGCCTGTCGGATCATCCCGAGGTGATTGCTGCTGCCCGCGAGGCACTGGACCGATGGGGCTTTGGACTCTCGAGTGTCCGATTCATCTGCGGCACCCAGGCCGTGCAC
>CAUZJR010000124.1:0-12008 GCA_963580005.1 Planctomycetota bacterium | reverse complement strand
CTGAAACACTCCGCCAGACACCGCAAGACACGACCCAGGCAGCAGCCCATGAAGATCCCCTCGGCCCACTACGACCGCCAGCGTGACGACAGCCAGGCCATGACACCGCTGATCGACGTCGTGTTCCTGCTGCTGATCTTCTTCGTGTGCGCCTCGACCGACCAGGTCCGCGAGAGCCTGCTGCCGACGGAACTGGCCGGTGGCTCGATCGAATCGCCGGCGACCAACCCGGGTCCGCGACCGCTGGGTGAGGCGTGGGTCAGGGTCCTGGCCGGCGAGGGCGACCGGGGGGGTGGGCGGGGGGGAACCGGTCCGAGGATCGAGGTCGAGGGGCGGTCCTTTGATGGCCCCAACCGCTACCAACTGCTCTCAAAATTCCTCAAGACACTGGCCACCGCGGCACCCGAATTGCCGGTGATCCTGGACATCGACCCCGAGGTCCCTCTGGGCGAGGCGCTGGCCGCCTACGACGCGGCACGGGCTGCCGATTTCGAGGCAATTCACTTTGCCGTGGACCCCGCCACCACCAGCAATGCCCCACCGGCAACCGCTCCCTGACCAGACACCGGCCCCTCACCGGCCCCTCACCGGCCCCTCACCGGCCCCTCACCGGCCCGTCACCGAGCCCGCACCGGCCCGTCACCAAGCCCGCTCCGGCCGCCCGACTGGCCGCTTTGCGGTTCTCTTGAAGTCCCCGTACCCATCTGGCATAGTTCAGCCTTGAGCCGGGGTCCACGTGGGTTCCGGACACATACTGCAACGGTCCCGGGACCCTCTGCGGCGCTCGTCGAAACCGGCGAGAATTCGGCTGCATTGGTCCGGGTCACGTTGGTCTGTGTGTGACGACCGACCCGGCAGGACGCCGGGAGCCTGGACACCAAGATGATCCCCACACTGGCCGACACCGCGACGACGATCCAGTCGACTCTCGAGGGATGGGAACTCAGCGAAGGCTGGGCCATGTTCCTTGCGGCGGTGATCCACGTGGCCCTGGTCGCGGGGTTCTTCGGCCTGCCGGCGGGCATCTTCATCTGGGCCGAGCGAAAGATCTCGGGCCGGATCCAGGACCGACTCGGTCCCACCCGCGTCGGCGGCAAGTTCGGCTGGCTGCAGGCCATCGCCGACGGCGGCAAGCTGATCCAGAAGGAAGACCTCGTCCCGGCCGACGCCGATGGGCCCCTGTTCCGGGTGGCCCCCTACGTGGTGGTGGTCAGCTCGCTGGCCGCCTTGATGTTCCTGCCGTTCGCCGACGGCTGGATCGCCGTCAGCCTCGACATCGGCCTCTACTTGATGCTGGCCGTGATGTCGCTGGAGGTGATCGGGGTGATCCTGGCCGGCTACGCCAGTGGCTCGAAATGGGCGTTGTTTGGCGGCATGAGAGAAGCGGCCCAGATGGTCAGCTACGAGATCCCCATGTCGATCTGCGTGGTGATCCCCATCATCACCGCCGGCTCACTGAATCTCAACGAAATCGGAGCCATGCAGAGTGGCTGGGCGGGGAACTGGATCCTGTTCAACGACCCCTTCACCTTCATCGCCTTCTTCATCTACTTCGTCTGTGCCACGGCCAGCTGCAAGCGGGCCCCGTTCGACCTGGCCGAGGCCGAGAGCGAACTGGTGGCGGGGTTCCTGACCGAATACAGCGGGTTCCGCTGGAGCTTCTTCTTCCTGGCCGAGTACGCCAGCATGTTCGCCGTCTGCGGCATCGCGGTGCTGCTGTTCCTGGGTGGCTGGCACACCGGGATCCCAGTCGTCGACGGCCTGCTCGACGGACCACGCTACGCCGGCGACTTCGTCTACAGCTGGCTGGCCAACCTGCTGGGCTTCACCGTCTTCTTCTCCAAGGCGTCGCTGTTGGTCTGCGTGCAGATCTGGATCCGCTGGACTCTGCCGAGGCTGAGAATCGACCAGGTGATGATGACCTGCCTGAAGTACCTGGTCCCGATCAGCTGCGTGCTGTTCCTGGGCGCTGTCATCTGGCCCCTGGCACTCTCGTTCACTGGCCACACGACCTGGGGCTCACCGACCGGCAACCGGGCGGCACCCACGATGCAGCTGGAATCCCGGGACGCTGTGCCACCCTCGACATCTGCACTGAGGCTGCCGCGGCAGCCGCTGGCCGCTTCGGACTCGAACGAGGATGCCGGCCGGTGACCGAACAGACACTCTTCTTCATCTTCGCGATCCTGGCCGGAGGAGGCGCCCTCGGTGTGGTGATCCTGCAGGACATCGTCCGCATGGCCTTCTCACTGATCATCTCGCTGGGCTCCACCGCCGGGCTGTTCTTCCTGCTGGGAGCCGACTTCGTCGCCGCCACGCAGTTGCTGGTCTACGTCGGCGGCACCCTGGTGCTGTTGATCTTCGGCGTGATGCTGACCGCCAGTGGGCCCTTTCGCCGGATCAAGATGTCCTCGGGAGAAACCCTGCTGGGTGCCGCCGTGGGACTGCTGTTCTTTTCGGTCATCGCCTTCACCGTGATCGGAGTCAACTGGCAGGCTGTACCCAGCCATCGCGAAGTGGCCACGACACCCAGCGACCAGTCCGGGAACACCTCCCGCGCCATCGGTATGCGGCTGGTCGGGATCCCCGCCGATACCGAAATCGGCCTGCGCAGCGATAGCGGCAGCCGGACCGGATACCTGCTGCCCTTTGAAATCGTCTCGGTGCACCTGCTCGTGGTCCTCGTCGGAGCCGCCTACCTGGCTCGCGCCAAACGGCGTGAATCGACCGATGCCACCCAGGGAGACGCCTAGAACATGGAAGTCACACTGAACCACTACCTGCTGATCGGTGCGGTGATGTTCGTCAGCGGCGTGGTCTGCATGGCCACCAAGCGGAACGGGATCGCCGTGCTGATGGGCGTCGAACTGGTGCTCAACGGGGCCAATGTCAACTTCGTCGCCTTCGCCCGCTACACCAACCTCGGACTCGACGGCCAGATCGTCTCACTGTTCGTCATCGTGCTGGCCGCCGCCGAGGCCGCCGTCGCCCTGGCGATCGCTTTGAACTTCTACAACAACCACCAGACCATCGACATCGACCAGGGCGACCGACTGCACGGCTGAACCTGATTCGAGCCACCAGCCCGGGCCGACACACACACACACCACACTCCACCCCACACACGACTCGACTCCTCGGAACCACGATGGACATCAAGGCCTGCCTGCTGACCACCGCGTGGCTGCTGCCGCTTGTCGGCTTCGCCGTCGAGGTGTTTGGTGGATACTGGTCGCACCACGCACCGGGTGGCCGCTTCAAGTCGCGGCTGGCCGCCTACCTCTCGGTGGGCTGCATCGGAGGCGGGTTCCTGCTCAGCCTCACGGCCCTGCTGATCGGACTCTCCGACTTCGAACTCTCGCTGTGGGGGACCCCCGAACACGGCACCGAGCATGCCGCGGCCCAGTTCGCTGTGGCCGACACGCCGCACGCCGCCGGGTCCGAGTCACACGGCGACACCGATGCGAAATACGTCAGCGGATCGCTCTACGAACTCGCACGCTTCGGCAACCTGCGGATCGCCATCGACTACTACATCGACAGCCTGACGCTGGTGATGTTCACGATGGTCACGCTGATCGCCACCTGCATCCACGTCTTCGCGATCGGGTACATGGATGACGAGCGGACCGAAGATCATGTCGACCACGAGGTGCACACCGCCGACGGATCTCATCTGCATCGGCCCGGCCGCTACTACCGCTTCTTCGCATACCTCTCGTTGTTCTGCTTCTCGATGCTCGGGCTGGTCCTGGCCGGCAACATCTTCATGGTGTTCATCTTCTGGGAACTGGTCGGGATCTGCAGTTACCTGCTGATCGGTTTCTACGTCGAACGCCACTCGGCCTCGACCGCCGCCAACAAGGCCTTCATCGTCAACCGGGTCGGCGACTTCGGCTTCATCATCGGACTGATGATCCTGATCACCTCCTTCGGCACCTTCAACTTCAGCTCCTACAACGACCACGCCAATTCCCCGGAATCACCGGGCCTGTTCCAGATGGCTCGCGACAGTCACGGCCAGGTGCACGTCGCCGAGACCAACGATTCGCAACGGGTGATCAACTTCGCACAGCCCAACGGGTCACACACCTCGATTCCCTACTGGCTGCTGGTCACCGCCGGGTTGGGCATCTTCGCCGGCTGCGTGGGCAAGAGCGCCCAGTTCCCGCTGCAGACCTGGTTGCCCGACGCGATGGAGGGACCGACACCGGTTTCGGCGCTGGTCCACTCGGCCACGATGGTCGCCGCGGGAGTCTACCTCGCCGGGAGGTTCTTCCCGGTCTTCCTGCCCGAGGTGCTGCTGACGATCGCCTACACCGGAGCCATCACGCTGTTCGTGGCGGCCACGATCGCGGTGGTGGCCACCGACATCAAGCGAGTGCTGGCCTACTCGACCATCAGCCAGCTGGGCTACATGATGCTGGCCATCGGTCTGGGCGGCTGGATCGCCGGGCTGTTCCACCTGATCACTCACGCCTTCTTCAAGTCGCTGATGTTCCTGGCCTCCGGCAGCGTCATCGTCGGTTGCCACCACGAACAGGAAATGCCTCGGATGGGTGGTCTGAGGAAGAAGATGCCGGTGACCGCCTACACGATGCTCGTCGGAGTGATCGCGATCTGCGGGCTGGCGATTCCGCTGCACTGGGTCACCGGCTTCTCGGGAGGCTGGGACATCGCCTTCTCGGGGTACCACTCCAAGGACGCGATCGTCGCCACCGCGCTCACCTACGCCAACCTCAACCCGATCCACTCGCTGCTGTTCCTCGCCCCGCTGATCACAGCCGGCATCACCGCCTTCTACATGTTCCGGCTCTGGTTCTACACCTTCGCCGGCAAGCCCCGCGACCAGGAACTCTATGACCACTGCCACGAATCGCCCCGGGTGATGACCATCCCGCTTGTGATCCTGGCCTTCTTCGCCATGTTCTGTGCAATCGGAGGCGAGGGCGGGCCGCTGTTCAACCTGCTGGGGGCCTCAGAAACCCACGTCACCGACGTCGCCGGCTCGGGCATCGACCTGCCCACCCACTCCGATATTGCCCAGTTCCATGGCCAGGCCGGCATGCTGGCCCTCTTGGTCGCGGGCCTCGGAGCCCTGCTGGCCTACCTGATGTACTGCCGACGCCAGCCCGATCCGGCCCTGATCAAACGACAGTTCGCCGCGACTCACGAGTTCCTCGTCGAGAAATGGCGATTCGATGAACTCTACGACGTCATGTTCGTCCGACCCGTCCACGTCGTCGCCTCGTGGTTCTCCGGTTTCGATCGCCGGGTACTCGATGGCATCCTGCACTGGATCGCACGCACCGGAGTCACGGTGTCGGCCTGGGACAGGAAATTCGACGAGGGGGTCATCGACCGGTCGATCGACTGGGTGGCCGAAAAGACTCAGGACGTTGGCCGTTCGCTGCAGGCCGTCCAGACCGGTCGCCTGCGGCAGTACGTCATGTTCATCGCGCTGGGAGTCGTCACGCTCTTCGTCCTGATTTTTGCACTCTTCCCACTCTTCCTCAAAGCCTGACCAACGGCCTCTCCGAAACGGGCAACCCCCGACCAGGAAGCTGACACACCATGGATTACCAGACACTGCTGCCGTCGCTGATCATCTTCGCACCCACACTCGGTGCGATCGCTCTGGTGCTGATGCCAAAGGACAATGAGGACTCTCTGAGGTACACGGCGCTGGCCGTGACCGCGGTCACGTTCCTGCTGACCATCGCGCTGTTGCCCGGCTACGACATCAGCAATGCCAACATGCAGTACGTGGTCAAGGCCGACTGGATCCCCAACTGGAATATCTACTACCAGCTGGGACTGGATGGCATCAGCCTGCCGCTGGTGATCCTGACCAGCTTCATCTCGCTGTGGGCCATGGTCGCCTCGTGGAGCATCACCAAGCAGATCAAGGGCTACCTGATCCTGTTCCTGCTGCTGGAAACCGGAATGCTCGGTGTCTTCATGGCGACCGACTTCTTCCTGTTCTACGTCTTCTGGGAAGTCATGCTGCTGCCGATGTACTTCCTGATCGGCATCTGGGGCGGACCCCGCAAGGAATACGCCGCGATCAAGTTCTTCCTGTTTACGCTCTTTGGCAGCGTACTGATGCTCGTGGCCCTGCTGATGATCTACTTCAGCAGCAGCTATGGAGCCGACGGGGAACACATCTTTGACCTGGTGCTGCTGGCCGATGCGGCCCAGGGCAACGGGCTGCTGGGTCCGGACCTGCAACCCTGGGCCTTCTGGCTGCTGTTCATCGGCTTCGCCATCAAGATCCCCAGCGTCCCGCTGCACACCTGGCTGCCCGATGCACACGTCGAAGCGCCCACGCCGATCAGCATGATCCTGGCCGGAGTGCTGCTGAAGATGGGTGGCTATGGCATCCTGCGGATCGCGTTTCCGCTGTGCCCCGAAGCCGTCTACTCCGGAAGCATAGTGCTGGTTGCCATCGGGGTCATCAGTATCATCTACGGCGCGTTTGCCGCGATGGCCCAGACCGACTTCAAGCGACTGGTCGCCTACAGCTCGGTCAGCCACATGGGCTATGTCGTGCTCGGGATCGGAGTCGTCGGAGTCGTCTCGGTCGATGGCACTGGTTCCGACTACTGGCAAATGGGCATCAACGGCGCGATGTTCCAGATGCTCGGACACGGTGTCTCCTCGGCCGGCATGTTCTTCATGGTCGGAGTGGTCTATGACCGGGTGCATCACCGCAACATCAACGAGTTCGGTGGACTGGCCGGAAAGATGCCGCTGTACACCGGGCTCGCGGCAGGCATCTTCTTCGCCGGGCTGGGGCTGCCCGGGCTGTGCGGCTTCATCGGCGAGGTCTTCGTCGTGCTCAGTGCCTGGCAATTCAACAAGGCCCTCGCGATCATCGCCGCCTCGGGCGTCATCCTCACCGCCGGCTACATCCTCTGGACACTCCAGCGAGTCTTCCTCGGGGCCGAGTACAAGGGGCCTCACGAGGAAGCCCTGATTCCGATGCTGGGCCGCGAGAAGATCGTGGCGAGCGTACTGCTGGTCTTCGCCATCATCCTGGGCGTGTTCCCCAACCTCGTCTTCCAGTACATGGTGCCCTCGATCGAAAAACTGACCGATGGCATGGCCGGCCGGATCGCCGGCGGCTTCTGATCCGCCCGACAAAACACAACTCGACTTTCCCACCGCACGCATCACCTCTCTGCACACAACCGAAACCATGCAACTGGCAACCATCAACGACCTGATCTCCAGCCTGCCCGCACAAGTCGGCAAGGACGTGATGGCGTTCCTGCCCGAACTGGTGCTGTGTGGCACGGTCGTGGCCTTGCTGCTGGGCCGATTGCTGGGCCTGGACCGCAAGATGCCGGGGCACTGGATCGCGATGGCCGGCACGCTGATCGCATTCGGGATCGCATTCGGAGTCGTCTATGCCAGCGGTTCGGATGCCTACCTGACAGGTCAGAATGCCCAGATCTTCAGCGGGTTGCTGGTCAACGACGGCCTGACCGTCTTCTTCAGGCTCTTCCTGCTCGTCTTCCTGGTGCTGGTGATCGCGCTGACGGTGCTCAGCGGGATCCCCGACAACGAGGACGGACCCGACTTCTACACTCTGCTGGTCGGAGCCACGATCGGCATGATGCTGATGGCCTCGGCCAATCACCTGCTGATGCTGTTCATGGCCGTCGAGATGGCCAGCGTGCCCAGCTACGTGATGGTCGGGTTCCTCAAGGGCAAACGAGTCAGCAGCGAAGCCGCCTTGAAGTACGTGGTCTACGGAGCCGGAGCCGCCGGGGTGATGCTGTATGGCACCAGCCTGGTCGCCGGGATGCTGGGCACCGCCGACATCAACCTGATCGCCGACCAGCTCGGCAAACTGCTCTCGCCCGAAGCCGCCGGCACCCAGATGGCCAGCGCAGAAGTCCGCACCATCGTGCTGGGCGTGATGATGATCCTGGTCGGACTCGCCTTCAAACTCTCGCTGGTCCCCTTCCACTTCTGGTGCCCCGACGCCTTCGAGGGTGCCCCGGCCGAGGTCGCCGGGTTCCTCTCGGTCGCCTCCAAGGGAGCCGCCTTTGCACTGCTGATCCGGGTCGTTCACCAGTTGACCGGGTTCGGAGAACTGGCCGTGCCGATGGCGATCGGCCTGGGCACGATCGCGGTCGTCTCCTCGACCTTCGGAAACCTCGCCGCCTACTTCCAGACCAACGTCAAGCGGATGCTGGCCTACTCGACCATCGCGCACGCCGGCTACATGCTGACCGGAGTCGCCGCGATGCTGGTGGCCCTGGCAAACGACCGGCCCGCCCTGGCCGCCGACTGCATCGAGGGTGTGCTGTTCTACCTGGCCGTCTACCTGTTCATGAACTTCGGCGCCTTCACGATCGTCGCGCTGATCCGCAACCAGATCTACAGCGAACAGATCGCCGACTACCGCGGGCTGGGCCGCCAGTGCCCGTGGCTGTGTGTGATGATGGCCATCTGCCTCTTCAGCCTCGTCGGACTGCCCCCGCTGGGAGGCTTCGTCGCCAAGTTCTTCGTGCTGGCGCCGGTCTGGGAAGCCGCCAGCTTGCACTGGTCGATGGGCGCCCTGGTCGGATTCGCTCTGCTGAATACCGTCTTCAGCCTGTTCTACTACCTGAGAATCCCGGTGGCGATGTTCATCCACGAACGACCCGAAAACGCTCGAGTGGCCCGGATCGAGACCACCGAACGAGCCTTCGCACTGCTGTTGACCGTGCCGATCCTGCTGCTGGGCATGTCGCCATTGATCGGCAAGCTCAGCGAGGCGGCCGAACGAGTGGCCCGCGATACGATCAGTGCCACCGACACCATCATCGATAAGACCCCCCACAAAGACTGACTCCACACCGCCTTCGCACATGTCCGACTCGCATACCAACTCCGCACTCAACTCGGCACTCAACAGTGCCCTGGCCGCTCTGAGCAGCAGCCTGGTGCAGTACACCGGGGAATGCGGACCGTGGACCGCCTCCGACGATGACGGCACCGAGTTGGTCGCGCTGGACCTGTTCCGGCGACGGCAGCAGCTGCAGATCGCCCGGTTGGTCGAGCTGCTCGGCGATCGGGACGCCACGATCGAACTGGGTCGCTTCCCGACCCGCTACACCGACCTGCACTTCGTCTCGCTCGATAACCTCTATCCCCGCCTGATCGCCAACCAGCAGTCGATCCTCGAGACGCTCAAGAAGTCCGCCGCGGCCTGCCGCGACGATGAGGACGCCGGCGGGCTGATCGCCGATGCGGCGGCCGAGGAACAGCGGACGCTCGACGAGCTCCAAACGCTGGCGGCCGACTGAGACCGTTGCCATGCGGCTCTTCGACACCCACTGCCATCTCGACGAAGAAGCCTTCGTCGGCGACGTCGAAGATGTCGTGGCCCGAACGCTCGACGAGGGGCTCGTCGGACTGGCCACGATCGGCATCACCGCCGACACCAGCCGCGCCGCGGTAGAACTGGCTCACCGCTTCCCCTCGGTCCACGCCGTCGTCGGCATCCAGCCCAACTACGTCGCCGAGTCGAGCCAGGCCGACTGGGAGACGATTCTCGAGCTGGTCACCGACCCGCAGGTGGTCGCAGTCGGAGAAACCGGACTCGACCGCTACTGGGACTACTCGCCGATCGAAGACCAGGCCGAGATGTTCCGCCGCCACATGCAGTTGGCTCGCGAGCACGAACTGCCGTTCGTGGTGCACTGCCGCGAGGCGGAAGCCGACGTGGTGGCCGAACTCGAACGTGAAGCCGGCCACGGACCGCTCAACGGCATCATGCACTCATTTGCCGGCGACGCCAGGACCGCCACGCGCTGCGTCGAACTCGGCATGCACATCTCACTGGCCGGGATGCTCACCTTCAAGAAGAATGACGCACTCAGAGCCGCGGCCGCCGAGGTGCCGCTGGAGAGACTGCTGGTCGAAACCGATGCCCCCTACCTGGCCCCGCTGCCGTTTCGTGGCAAGAGAAACGAGCCGGCGTGGGTGAGATACACGGCAGAGTGCCTGGCCGAGGCGAAGGGCATCAGTCTCGAAGAACTCGCCGAGGCGACCACCGAAAACGCGCTGCGGATCTTCGGGCTGGGTTGACCACTTCGCTCGACACGCGTTCCGGCCTTGTCTTCCCGCCGGGGCTCACGCGGGCTGTCAATTCCGCCGGTCGCGCGGTATCGTGTCGCGGTCCAGAATCCAGCAAACGCCTCGAACAGGGCGTCGGACGTGGGGAGTCCAGGGAGGCCCCGTCCCGTGCAGTGGCTCAAGCACGCTTTCGCCGTCGATCCGCCCGGTCCGGCCGAGCCGACCGAGGCCCAGAAACAGGCCATCGACCGCGTCGCCGGCGAGGTCGTCCGCCGCGGACTGGCCACCCCGACATTGATGGCACTGGAAATGAGCCGCCCGCTGAACTTCATCGGCGCCCAGGCCATGCACTTCTTCACACCCTTCGTCTCCGTGTTTGCCAACTCAAAGGGCTACCACCAATTCGCCGAGTTCCTCGAACTCCGAGGCGCCATCCCCTACATCTGCGAAGCCATCGAGGCCCGCAGTGAGGCGGAACTCGACGGCCAGGGCCAGACACCGGCCATCAACTCAACGGAGAATGAGGTCGGTTCGGAGACCGACTGAAGGCAGACACGGATGACCACGCCGGAATCGACCACCCCAGTTCCCGCCACCTCGGCGACCACGCTCGACCCGTCGTCGATCAACGTGATCCTCGCCACCGACTGTGGCAGCACCACGACCAAAGCGATCCTGATCGAGAAGGTCGACGGCGAGTTTCGCCAGACGTTTCGAGGCGAGGCGCCCACGACGGTCGAAGAACCCGCGGCCGACGTCACCATGGGAGTGGTCAACTCGGTCACCGAGGTCGGAGAACTCGCCGGGCGAACATTGATCGGCGATGACGGGCAGGTGATCCGCCCGGCCAGCGACGGCCAGGGCTGCGACATCTACATTTCGACCTCCAGCGCCGGGGGCGGGCTGCAGATGATGGTCGCCGGAGTGGTCCGCGAGATGACCGCCGCCAGTGCCAAGCGGGCTGCTCTGGGGGCCGGGGCGATCGTGATGGACACCATCGCCACCAACGACAAGCGGCTGCCCCACGAACAGATCCAGCGGATCCGCGAGTTGCGGCCCGACATGATCCTGATCTCCGGAGGCACCGACGGTGGGACCACTCAGCACGTGGTGCAGATCGCCGAGATGGTCGCACCGGCCAAGCCCCAGCCTCGCTTCGGCAGCGAGTACCGCATGCCGGTCATCTTCGCCGGCAACGTCGATGCCCGCGACGCGATCACAGGCACCTTCGATGACAGCGTCGAGCTGTCACTGGTGGAGAACCTGCGGCCGACGATGGAACGCGAAAACCTGTCTCCGGCCCGCGATGCGATCCACGACCTGTTCCTGGAACACGTCATGGCCCACGCACCCGGCTACGACAAGCTGATCTCCTGGACCGACGCGCCGATCATGCCCACTCCCGGTGCCGTCGGAAATATCCTGCAACAGATCGCCGAGCAGCGTGGCGTCAACGCCGTGGGGGTCGACATCGGCGGAGCCACCACCGACGTGTTCAGCGTCTTCGACGGCACCTTCAACCGCACCGTCAGCGCCAACCTCGGCATGAGCTATTCGATCTCCAACGTCTGCGCCGAGGCGTCTTTGCCGAACATCCTGCGATGGGTGCCGCTGGACATGGACGAGCGGGAACTGCGCAACCGGGTCAAGAACAAGATGATCCGACCCACCACCATCCCCCAGACGCTCGAATCTCTGCTGTTTGAGCAGGCGGTGGCCCGCGAGGCGTTGCGACTGGCTTACGAACAGCACAAGGACTTCGCCACGACCCTCAAGGGAGTCCAGCAACAACGAACCGTTGGCGATACCTTCAGCCAACAGTCCAGTGGCCAGACGATTGTCAACAACATGACACTCGACCTGCTGGTCGGCTCCGGTGGAGTTCTCTCGCACGCTCCCCGTATGTCCCAGACCGCCGCGATGCTGGTCGACGC
>CAUZJR010000123.1:0-12048 GCA_963580005.1 Planctomycetota bacterium | reverse complement strand
TCATGGCTTGATTCGGGGCCTGGCCCCTCACGATGCCTCGAGGATTCTGGCAACCAACCGCCAGCGAAACACTCAGGCAAACCGCCAGGCCCAGGACAATTCGAGTCTTCATCTTCGGGTAACTCCCACGGTCGCAAGACCGGTTGAAGTGACTGGCACGCCGCACGCCGTAGGTTTCTTATCGGCCGCCGCGGCCCTTTGAGGCCACAGAATGCGGAGAATCGGACGAAACCGGACAGGTGTTCCAGGCCATCGATCTTGCGGAATCGTTGTGATCGAACTAGATTACCGCGCGCCCACCGGGCCATGGTCAGCTTGAAACTGCCGAGACAGAGAGCATTTAGCGTGTACGTCGCCGTCACCTCCCGCTGCCTGGGTGATCTTCCCTTCCTGGAAGCCTGCAGCCTGCTGGCTGATTACGGCTACACCCGGATCGAGTTCTGGCTGGATGAGAACAGCGATCATCTGAAGCCGTCGGAGGTGGTGGCCGACCTCGAGGGGTTCATCACCCGATATCGGTCGGCATCGAGACTGACGCCGGTGGCGTTTTGTTTCGAGCAGCCCGTCGACGTCGAGACATTCAGCGAGATCACCCGGTTGGCCAAGCTGATGCGGGTCGCCCAGATCACGGTCCCCTCGAATCCACTGGGAACGCCGTTCAATGCCGAGATCGAGCGTCTGCAGGACCTGTTGCAGATCAGCAATGCAGCTGGAGTGCAGCTGTCGATCCGCACGCGGACCGGCCACCTGACCGAGGACGCTCACACCGCCGTGGAACTCTGCCAGGCCGTCAAGGGCGTGGGACTTTCACTGGACCCCTCGTACTACATCTGCGGCCCACATCACGGTGAGTCGTACGACCAAGTCTACCCCTACGTCTATCACGTCTACCTGCGAGACACGACGCCCGAGGAGATCCAGGTCCAGGTGGGGCTGGGCGAGGTCGACTACAGCCGGTTGATCAGCCAGTTGCGTCGCGAGGACTACGAGAGAACTCTGTCGGTGGATTTCTTCCCCGACCGTTACGGCGACCTCGATCGGGCGCTTGAGCTCAGGAAGATGCGGATGCTGCTCGAGTCGCTGCTGATGTGAGCCGGCTCTAGAAGTCGTCGGGGTTTCCGAAGAGGTCTCTCCCATCTCCGGTGCCGCCCTTCAGTTCCGAGCGTTCGATCCGTTCGATCGGTGCCAGGTCCTCATCGGGCTCTTCCCCTCGCCCGTCTGCTGCCTGTCGATCCTTCAGGGCTTTCAGCGACAGCGAGATTCTCTGCCGCTCGGAGTCCACTTCGAGTACCTGGACGTCGATCGACTGTCCTTCGCTGAGCACATCAGCGACGCGGCGGACCCGTGTGTGTTCCAGTTCGCTGATGTGCACCAGCCCCTCGATCCCGGGTTCCAGCTCGACGAAGGCGCCGAAGTCCATGATGCGGGTGACGGTGCCGCCGACCTGTTTGCCAACGGCAAACGAATTGGCTGCTCCGGCCCAGGGGTCGCCGCTGAGTTGCTTCATGCCCAGGCTGATCCGGTTCTGCTGGGTATCGATCGCCAGGATCTTGACCTCGACCGTCTGCCCCTGGGTCAGCACCTGATCGGGGTGATTCAGTCGCGACCAGCTAATCTCGCCGATGTGCAGGAACCCGTCGAGGCCTCCGAGATCGACGAAGGCTCCGTATTCCTTGAGCGTTTTGACGGTACCGCTGCGGATGTCACCGACTGAGAGTTGACTCCACATCTCGGCCGCGGCGTCCTCGTATTCTTCTTCGAGCAGTGCACGGCGGCTGACCACCAGGTCGCGTTTCCTGGAGTCGACCTCCATGACCTGCACCGAGAGTTTCTGGCCGATGAAGGGTTCGAGATCCTCGACGTAGGACCGGTCGACCTGCCCGGCCGGCAGGAAGCCTCGCAGTGATCCCACCAACACTTCCAGCCCACCCTTGTTGGCCTTGGTAACAACGCAGTCGCACTTCATGCCCACGGTCACCGCGTTCCAGTCGCCCCCCACGCGTCGTCGCCCTCGAGGCAGGTTGAGCTGGATCAGGCCCTCGTCGGGGTCGTATCGGTCGACCGACACGTCGATCACCTGCCCCACCTCCGGTTCGCTCTTTTCCCACTGCCTCCGAGGCACGATGCCGGTGGCTCTCATGCCGATATCGACAAAGACATTTTCCGAGTCGATGGCCTGGATGGTCGCTCTCAGCCGGGCCCCTTCCTCGAGATCCTCTTCCGACTCGACCCTCTCCGAGAGCCCCTCTTCACCGTCGGCATCGACGTCGGTGTTGGCCTGTGTGGCGAGGTCGAGCAGTTGTGCGTTGTCGCTGGCCAGTGCGGCTTCGATTTCGGCTTCGAGTTCTGAATCGAGGTCGTCGTCGGGGGGCAATTTGACCGGTGGTGCGGCGGCCGTTTGGGCCACGGGCGGCGGTTCGGGTTGGGCGGCGGCTTTGGCGACTTCGGTGGCCACCGCCGCCAGTTTCTCCTCGATCGACGGTTCCCCCTCGGCCTGGCTCGTCACCGGCTTGGTTCTCGACGGAATCGGTCGAGCCGCTTCGCCACCGCTGGGGTTCAGTTTCGGTCGTCCGCTGTCGGGTTCCGAGACCTCCAAGGCGGGTGCCTCGGTCGGCCCTTCAACGGGTGTCTCGTCGGACGGGTTTGGCGTGGTGTCGTTCACGGCAGCAGGCTCTCCTGGAGCGAAGTCCATGTCCCGGCTGGGGCGGGTTACTTCGACGCCTTCTTCTTGTTGCTGGGTGAGGTGGAGACCTTGACGCATCTCAGGCCGATCGCATCACTCTTGACGTGATCAGGAAGCGGTACCCGAGCAGCACTTCTCAGCTCCGGGTAACGGTCTCTCCACGACCCACTACGGATGACCCTCAGGGCAGGCCCTTTCTTGAGTTCCCAGGGTCCGCTGTCGCCTGGGGCACCCTTGTAGTCGGCGTGCCAGGCGTCGAGGACGAATTCCGACAGGTAGCCGTGCATGTCGTACAGGCCCCAGGGGTTGGGCTTGAGTGCTCCGACGGGTGGATCGTTGCCCGAGGCGTTTCCGGTGTGCCAGCCGTAGGGGTCCAGCGTGGAGGCCTTGTTGCCTGCGTCGCCTTCGGCACGCGCCTTGGCCCCGAAGCTGTAGGCGGTCGTCGTCCCCGCCCGGCAGCAGTATTCCCACTCGGCCTCACTCGGCAGGCGAATGACCTCGCCCGCCTTGATCAACTTGGCCTGCTGCATCATCGCCGTTGCCCGCTGACAAAACGTCATCGCCTCGCGCCAACTGAGCATTTCGACCGAGTTCCTCGGGCCGGTCCACTTGCTGGGGTTGCTGCCCATCACGGCTTCCCAGAGATTTTGAGGCACCTCGTACTTGGCGATCGAGAAATCTCCGGCGAGCTTGACGGTCCGGGCCGGCCGCTCGCTGGGGGCTGCGTCGCTGCTGCCCATCATGAACGTGGCGGGGAACTTCCCCGTGCCAGGTGTGATTGCCACGAATTCTGCGTTGAACGTCTTCAGCAGCGCGCTGCGCTCGGCGGCGGTCATTGGGGATTTCTTGTCGTCCTTCTTGTCCTGTGCGTGTGTGACGAGGGCAAGCGAGAGGAGCAGGGACGTGGCCAGGGTGATCCTCGGGGCGTGCTGCATCGGGAGGCTCGTGATGAGTGAGATACGGGACTCTTCATTACTATCGAAGTTCTCCTCAGGCCGCAACGATTGGGAGCCGGAGTTCGACGCGGTATGACTCGCTGGAGGCGACCACCAGCCGCCTGGGCCAGCACTCCAGCAGTTTGACCTGCGTCACTCCAGAGGTCAGAGTGATCGATCATGAGCGATCCGGGAACACGACCGCCACGGAGCAATCAGCTGCTGTGCAAGGCCGCCAGCCGGCTGCTGGTTGTCGACGTGCAGCAGAAACTGCTCGATCACATCCCGGTCGCCGGGACACTAATCGAGAACTGCCGGCGGCTGATCCGCGGCGCACAGGTTCTGGGCATCCCCGTCGACGCGACTGAGCAGTACCCTGCCGGGTTGGGTCCGACGGCGGAGGTGTTGGCCGATTTGCTGGAGGAGATTCCCGAGAAACTGCGGTTCAGCTGTGCCGAGTCGTTGGATTGGGACCGGGCCGAAGAGGGCGACGCCGGGCGCGACCAGGTGGTGGTCTGTGGCATCGAGGCACATGTGTGCGTGATGCAGACGGCGCTCGACCTGGGGGCCCGGGGGTTTCGCGTATTTGTACCCGCCGATGCGGTCGCCAGCCGATACAAGCTTGACTGGAAGACCGCTCTCGGGCGACTCGCCGATTCGGGCATCACGGTGCTGACGACCGAGAGCGTGCTGTTCGAGTGGTGCGAGGTGGCCGGTACGGACGAGTTTCGGCAGATCAGCCGGTTGGTCACCGGAAGGGACGATGCTTGAAACTTCTTGATACTGCTTGAAACGGCGGGGTACATTTGGTGCAGACCGCCCCTGCAAGAACCGACCCATGTCTTCGATTGTCCCCGATCCCACCGACACCGCAGCCTCGCCGGCCGCATCCGCCTCGTTCCCCGACGTCCGGATGCGTCGCCTGCGGACTCATCCGCGTTTGCGCGAGATGGTGCGTGAGACGCGATTGTCGCCGTCGGACTTCATCCTGCCCCTGTTTGTCCGGCATGGCGAAAACCAGCGGATCCCGATTCCCTCGATGCCCGGCCACAGCCAGCTGACGGTCGACCTGTTGGCCGAAGAGGTCACCGAGATTGCCTCGCTGGGCATCCCGGCGGTGATCCTGTTCGGGATCCCGTCGGCTAAGGACGCGGTGGGCAGCGATGCCTGTGACGAGAACGGGATCGTGGCCGAGGCGGTACGGGCGATCAAGGCCGGCAGCAGCGACCTGCTGGTGATCACCGACGTCTGTTTCTGCGAGTTCACCGATCATGGTCACTGCGGCATCGTCAACGACCGGCACGGGACCCTGGACGTCGACAACGACGCGACGCTCGAGATTCTCGCCACCCAGGCCGTCACGCACGCTCGAGCCGGTGCCGACATGGTCGCCCCTTCGGGCATGATGGACGGGATGGTCGGTGCGATCCGTGGCGGGCTGGATGCCGCCGGGTTCACCAACCTGCCGATTCTCAGCTACGCCGTGAAGTATGCTTCGGCCTTCTACGGTCCGTTTCGTGACGCGGTCGAGAGTGCCCCGGGTTTTGGCGACCGCCGTACCTACCAGATGGATCCGGCCAATGCGGGCGAGGCGTTGCGTGAGGCGGCGTTGGATGTGGCCGAGGGTGCTGACCTGCTGATGGTCAAGCCGGCCCTGGCCTATCTCGACATCATCCGCCGCGTCAAGGATGCTCACCCGGGTGTCCCCCTGGCCGCCTACAACGTCAGCGGCGAGTTCGCGATGGTCAAGGCGGCTGCAGAGGCCGGCTGGATCGATGAGCAGGGTGTGGCGCTGGAGAGCCTGCTGGCGATCAAGCGGGCCGGGGCCGACATGATCCTGACCTACTTCGCCCGGGACGCCTGCCGCTGGTTGGCGTAGGGTGCCGGGGGGGGTGTCGGGGGGTCTGACCCCGTGGCTATTTTGCAGCCGGCTGTTCCCTGAGGAACGAGTCGGTGGCGGTGGCAAGGAACGCCTGGAACTCGGGCGTGTCGATCTCGCGGAGCCAGTGCACCTTCACGGTCACCTCCTGCCACGACTTCCTGATGTTCTTGACGCGGACTCGTGAGCCGCGTCCGTAGATCGGCAACTCGTCGATGTCGTCCAGCGGCAAGAGTCCCAGTGCCGGTGCGAGTTCGTGCTGCTGAAACGTATCGCGCGGGACCCGGAACTTCAGAGTCACCAACCACTCGTCTCCGGTCAACGCGTGGAAGAACCACCCGGCCTTCTTCACCGGCCCATTGACTTCGACAACGCTGCGGTGGTTGAAGTCGGGAGCCTGCAGGGTCTTGGACGTCTCGAGTTGATCGAGGATGGACTCGAGCACCGCTCCGTCCCAGCGTCCGGGTTGTCCGTTGTGTGCGACGCGGTCTTTGGCGTGCCAGAGGCGACCGTCGCGTTGCCAGGGCATGAGAGTTTCGCGGCCGATTTTCCGGAAGTCGAGATCGCCTTCGCGTTTTTGGGCGACGGCCTTCACGTCGAACACGTCTCGAGTCTTTCTCTGGCCGGTCGCAAGCACCGGAGCCAGCAATTCTCCGGTAAAGGACCGTGGGCGTTTCGATTTCTTCGGCTTGGCCGCTTTGGCCTGCTCGACCACGTCTTCGGGTGTTCCCTCCGCCACGACCCGTCCGCCCCCGGCTCCGGCCTCGGGCCCGAGGTCAACAATCCAGTCGGCCGTCTTGATCACGTCGAGGTTGTGCTCGATCACGACCACCGTGTTCCCCACCTCGACCAGGCTCTCGAGCACCTTCAACAGCTTTTCGATGTCGTCGAAGTGCAGGCCGGTGGTCGGTTCGTCGAGCAGGTAGAGCGTGCGGCCGGTCTGAGGTCGAGCCAGCTCGGCGGCGAGCTTGACTCGTTGGGCTTCGCCACCGGAGAGCGTCGGTGCGGGTTGTCCGAGCGTGAGGTATTCGAGTCCGATGGCACAGAGTGTGGCCAGGGGTGCCCGGATCCGAGGGATGTTCTCGAACAGCCGGTGGGCTTCGCCGATCGGCATCTCGAGCACATCCGAGATCGTGTGCCCGTGGTAGGTCACCCCCAGCGTCTCGGTGTTGTATCTCCGTCCCCGACACTCATCACACTCGACCCACACGTCCGGCAGGAAGTGCATCTCGATGCACTTCTGCCCGTTCCCCTCGCACGCCTCGCAGCGGCCTCCGGCTCGGTTGAAGCTGAAGCGGCCCGGTCGGTAGCCGCGGACCTTGGCCTCGGGCAACCGGGTGAACAATTCGCGGATCTCGTCGAAGACGCCGGTGTAGGTTCCCGGATTCGACTTGGGCGTGCTGCCCAGGGGTTGCTGGTCGACGGCGATCACCTTGTTGAGGTGTTCGGTGCCGCGCAGGTCATCGAAGGGTCCGGGCGGGTCACCGGTTCGGTGCAATTGCCGCGTGACGGCCCGGGCGAGAGTGTCTTCGATCAGGGAACTCTTGCCCGACCCACTGACGCCGGTGATGCAGGTCAGCGTGCCCAGGGGAATCCGAAGCTGGACGTTGTCGAGGTTGTTCTGTCGGGCTCCGTCGAGCTCCAGCCAACCGCCTCCGGGAGGATCCGTGTCGGAGGATGTGGCCGATTGGGCCGGCGGCATTCTGCGGGTCGACGGGATGGCGATCGAGCGAGTGTTGGAGAGGAACTTGCCGGTCAGGGACCGGCTCTTGGCAGCCAGTTCGTCGGGCGTTCCTTCGGCCACCACGCGGCCTCCGTTTCGACCGGCAGCCGGTCCGAAATCGACCAGCCGATCGGCCGTTTCAAGCACCTCGCGGTCGTGTTCCACCACCACCAGCGTGTTGCCCAGGTCACGGAGTCTCTTGAGTGCACTCAGCAGGCGGCCGTTGTCTCGGGGGTGCAGGCCGATGGTGGGTTCATCGAGAACGTAGAGCACGCCGGTCAGGGCACGTCCCACCTGGCCGGCCAGCCGAATCCGCTGGCTCTCGCCTCCCGAAAGCGTCGGGAAGGGTCGATCCAGTGAGAGGTAGTCGAGTCCGAGGTCGACCAGGAACTTCAGCCGGCTCCTGGCTTCGCGCAGCAGGTCGTCGGCGATCTTCTTCTGATCGCGACCGAGTTTCACTGTGCTCAGGACCCTGAGCGCCTGGTCGAGCGGCAGCCTTCCGAGTGAACCGATGGTGTGACCTGCAAGCCTGACGGCGGCCACGTCGGGTCTGAGCCGGTGGCCATCGCAGGCCGAGCAGTCGACCTCGCCGACCAGGTCGAGCAGTCGTCCGCGGTAGGTCCGCGAGACCCGCGACGCTTCCTCGATCGCCGGATACAGGCCCTTGTACTGCATTGTGGCAGTTCCGCCCGGGGTCAACTTGACGGTGAAACGGCGGTCACCGCTTCCATAGAGCACGAGCCGTCGCGAGGCCGATGGCAGCTTGGCGAAGGGGACGTCGGTGGGGAGCCCGAGCTGGTGGTGCATGGCATCGAGGACCGCGGCGAACAGCGGCACGGTGGTCGGGTCGGGCCAGGCGGCGATCGCACCCTCGGCCAGGCTCTTCGAGTCGTCGGCGATGAGTGCTGCGAGGTTGGTGCCCTGCTGGGTCCCCAGGCCCTCGCACCCGCTGCACCAGCCCAGCGAACTGTTGAACGAGAAGTGATTGGGGCTCAGCTCCTCGAAACTCCGACCACACTCCTCGCACGCCGCGTGCAGGCTGAACGGTTCCACTTCCCACTCGGTTTCGTCTCGACCGGTCTCCTCGGTCGCAATCCTCAGCTCCCCCCGGCCCAGCCCCAGTGCCAGTTCGACACCATCGGCCACTCGGGTTCGCGATGTCTTGCCCGGTGTGATGCGGTCGATGACCACCTCGACGGTGTGTCGTCTTCGCCGGTCGATCTCGGGCACATCTTCAATCCGGCAGGTGGTCCCGTCGATGCGGACTCTCCGGAACCCGTCCTCCTGCAGCGTGCCCCACAGGTTCTCGTAGTCCTGCCCGACCTTCACTTCCTGAGGAGCCAGGATCAGTGCCCGCTTTCCGGCCGGCAGATTGCCGACCCGGGCAATGACCTCATCGGTCGTCTGCCGACTGATGGGGATCTCGCAATCGGGACAGAAGCGAGTGCCCAGCCGGGTGAACAGCACTCTGAGGTAGTCGTAGATCTCGGTCACCGTGCCGACGGTCGAGCGGGGCGTGGTCCCGGTGTTCTTCTGTTCGATGGCGATGGCCGGCGAGAGTCCCTGGACCTGTTCGACTCGTGGCTTGGGCATCTGTCCGAGGAACTGTCGGGCGTAGGCCGAGAGGCTTTCGACGTAGCGGCGTTGGCCTTCGGCGTAGAGCGTATCCATGGCGAGCGACGACTTGCCGCTGCCGCTGGGTCCGCAGAAGACGGTGAGCTGGTTGCGGGGCAGCTTGAGATTGACGTGCTTGAGGTTGTGCTGGGCCGCGCCCCGCACGACGATTTCTGTCGAGGACTTCTGCCGTCTTCGCCGTGCCGATTTCGGCAGCGACTCAGACGCCCTGGCCCGCTTTTGGCTGCCGTTCCCCCGTGACGGTATGTCAGCGGCACGCAGCAGCGGTGCGAGTGCTGCTCCGGTGTAGGACTCGGGGCACGCAGCAACCGTCTCGGGTGTTCCCGCCACCACCACCCGCCCGCCCCCGGCTCCTCCCTCGGGGCCCAGGTCGATCACCCAGTCGGCGGTCTTGACGACGTCGAGATTGTGTTCGACCACGAGCACGGTGTTGCCCGAATCGACGAATCCGTGAAGTACGTCCAGCAGCTTGCTGATGTCGGCAAAGTGCAGTCCGGTGGTCGGCTCGTCGAGCAGGTAGATGGTGTTGCCGGTTGCCCGTTTTCCGAGCTCGCGAGCCAGCTTGATTCTCTGGGCTTCGCCACCGGAGAGTGTCGGGGAGGGTTGTCCGAGCTTGAGGTATTCGAGTCCGACGTCGCAGAGTGTGCCGAGCAGCCGCGAGATCCGCGGGTGATTACGGAAGTGCTCGAGTGCTTCCTGGATGTCCATCTCGAGCACCTCGGCGATGTTCTTCCGACGGAATTTCACCTCCAGGGTCTCGTGATGGAATCTCCTGCCCTGGCAGACCGGGCAGGTGACCCAGATGTCGGCCAGGAAGTCCATTTCCAGCCGGTTGGCTCCATACCCCTCGCACGCCTCGCACCGACCCGCCTCGACGTTGAAGCTGAATCGACCCGGCTTGTAGCCTCGAGCCCTCGCCTCGGGCAGCTTGCTGTACAGGTCTCGCACGGCATCGAGCAGCTTGACGTAGGTGGCGGGGTTCGAGCGGGGGGTGCGTCCGATGGGGGCCTGGTTGATGTTGATGGCCCGATCGAGGTGTTCCAGGCCGGTCACTTCACGATGTCGTCCGGGCTCACCCTTGCCCGAGTTGAGTTCCCGGTTGAGCACCTGCCAGAGAATATCGTCGGCCAGCGAGCTCTTGCCCGAACCGCTGACCCCGGTCACGCAGACGAAGGCACCCAGCGGGATCGGTACGCTGATGCCGCGAAGGTTGTTGTGTCGAGCGGCATGGATGGTCAGCCGTTTGTCGCCGAGTTCGCGTCGCTGGCGGGGGACGGGGATCGAGTCGACTCCGCTGAGATACCGTCCCGTTACGCTCTTGGGGTTCTTCTTGATCTGCTGCAGGGTTCCTTCGGCCACCACGCGTCCGCCCCGGATCCCCGGTCCGGGTCCGAAGTCGACGATATGATCGGCCGCCCGAATGGTCTCCTCGTCGTGCTCGACCACGATCACGGTGTTGCCCTGGTCGCGGAGGTCGCAGAGGCTCTCGAGCAGCAGGTGGTTGTCTCGGGGGTGGAGTCCGATCGAGGGTTCATCGAGCACGTAGACGATTCCGACCAGCCCGCTGCCGATCTGGCCGGCCAGCCTGATCCGCTGGGTTTCTCCGCCCGAGAGTGTCGGAGCAGACCGGTCCAGTGCGAGGTAATCGAGTCCACAGCGGAGTAGGAATCCGAGCCGGGCCCGGATTTCCTTGAGCACTTCGGTGGCGATCAGCTGTCGCGTGTCGTCGAGCTCGACCTGGGCGAAGAACGCGGCGGCTTCACCGATCGACAGTCCACAGACTTCGGCCAGGCTGCGTCGACGTCGCGAGGCACTGCGGCCGAAGCGTTGGTCGGCGGAGGTGATGGTGACGGCGTTGGCCTGGGGGTTCAGCCGCGAGCCGTGGCAGGCCGAGCAGTCGGCGAACCGCATCGCCTTCTCCAGCATCCGTCTCAACATCGGGTTCTTCGTCTTGTGGTATCCCTCGAGCAGCCTGGGGATCACTCCGGCAAAGGTCCCGCCGTGCTTCCAGACTCCGCCGCGGTACCGCCAGGCGTAGGTGATGTGTCGATCGCCGGTTCCGTAGAGGATCAGCGAGCGGGCCTCTTCGCCCAGGTCCTCCCAGGGGGTCTTCAACAGCGAGTCGGTTTCGAGTTGCAGGTCGGTTTCGATGGCGGCGGCGGCTCCCTGCAGGAGATGACGTCTCCAGCGGCCGATCTTGCCGACGGCTCCCAGCAACTTGATCGCTCCCTGCCAGAGAGTCTTGCGGGGTTCGGTCACCAGCTCCTCGGGCAGGAACTCGTGCCGACGACCCAGCCCGTTGCAATCCAGGCACATTCCCAGCGGGCTGTTGAAGCTGAAGAGCTGTGGGGTGGGAGGCTCGTAGCTGATCCCGCAGTGTGAGCAGGCGTAGAGCGAGCTGTAGAGCGTGTCCTGGGCGGAGTGTGCATCGGAGG
The DNA here is from genome assembly GCA_963580005.1 of Planctomycetota bacterium. Lineage (GTDB taxonomy): Bacteria > Planctomycetota > Planctomycetia > Planctomycetales > Planctomycetaceae > UBA8437. Next base: position 758 of record CAUZJR010000123.1, on the reverse strand, counting down.
GTTGTTGACCGGGGAGATTCGGGTCATCGTCAGCGGTGGCCACCAGCAGGGTGCCTCCACCCAGCCGCAACGCCAACTCGACCGCCTCGGCCAACCGCCCCCTCCGGCCCCGACCGGCGGCCAACCGATCGACGACGACCTCGATCGTGTGTCGCATCTGTCGGTCGAGTCCGAGGTTTTCGGTCAGCGAGACGGTTTCGCCGTCGACTCGCGCACGCACGAATCCCTGCTTCAGCAGGTCCACGAACAGGTCGCGGTACTCGCCCTTTTGCTGTTGAACCAGAGGGGCCAGCACGCTGAAGCGGGTCCCGGCCGGCCGGCTCCCGATCGATTCGATGATCTGCTCGGACGTCTGGGCCTTGATCTCGCGGCCGCACCTGGCACAACCGGGCCGACCGACCCGGGCAAACAGCACGCGGAGGTAGTCCTGGATCTCGGTGATCGTCCCCACGGTGCTCCGCGGGTTCCGACCGGCTGCTTTCTGCTGGATCGAGATCGACGGGGCCAACCCGCTGACTCGATCGACGTCCGGCTTGGGGAGTTGACCGAGGAACTGGCGGGCGTAGCTCGAGAGGCTCTCGACATATCGCCTCTGGCCCTCGGCGTACAATGTGTCAAACGCCAGGGAACTCTTGCCCGACCCGCTGACCCCGGTCATCACGATCAGGCGGTTGCGGGGCAGCGTGAGGTTGATGTTGCGGAGATTGTGTTCACGGGCACCGCGGATCTCGATGTCCGCCGCCTCGATTGACAATCCC
>CAUZJR010000122.1:0-12074 GCA_963580005.1 Planctomycetota bacterium | reverse complement strand
CCAACGAAGTCGCCGTCGAACGCTTCCTTGACGGACGGCTCGGTTTCGACGACATTCCCCGGTTGTGTCAGGACGTCCTGCACAACCACGACTTTGACCCATCACCGGAACTCGGCGACCTGCTCGAACAGGATCGGCGGGCCCGGGCGGAGGCACGACGTTGGTGACCCAGGTCCACCTGCTGGCCGTCTCGATCGGCTCGATTCTCTATGTCGCCGCCGGCATCGGATTGGTGATCTTCTTTCACGAACTCGGCCACTTCGCCGTCGCCAAGTGGTGCAACGTCTGCGTCGAACGGTTCAGCATCGGGTTCGGGCCGGTGCTGTGGCGAATCAAGCGAGGCGAGACCGAATACGCGCTCTCGATGATCCCCTTCGGCGGCTACGTCAAGATGCTCGGACAGGACGACATCGACCCCAGCCAACTCTCCAGCGACGAAATCGCCGAGGATCCACGCAGCTATTCGGCCAAGTCCGTCCCCCAGAGAATGGCCATCATCTCGGCCGGTGTGATCATGAACCTGATCACCGGGCTGCTGTTTTACGCCTGTGCCTTCGGGCTGGGGATCGAGACCTCTCAACCGGTCGTCGGCCACGTCGAGGTCGGGCTGCCGGGGTATGAGGCGGGGATGGAACGGGGCGACCGGATCCAGAAAATCAACGGCGAACCGATCGCCGCCTTCGATGACATCATGCTCGAAGTCGCCCTCTCCCCAAGCCAACGCTACCTCTTCCACGCACCCGCGGAACTCGGCACACTACTCGAGAATGGACCCGCCTCAGAAGAACTGCGGACCAAATTCGCCAACCGTGACATCCTGCTGCCGCACGATGCGCTGCTGGTCGAGGAGACCTCGAGTAGCTGGTCGATCAAGAGCGGAACGACTCAGCTGTTCCTGCTCGAGACTTCCGACTCCGAAACCACCGTCCTGGGCAACATGCTCGAGATCCAGGGCGCCCGCGGAGATCTCGAGAAGACCTGGAACGTGCTCCCCCGCGGCAAGGGCACCGGACGACGGATCGGGCTGCACGCCGAACGAGACACCGTCTTCGCCGGTGAGACCACGATCGGGCCTCCCGGTTGGCCCGCCTCGGACGCAAAACCCGCACTGGCCAACAAGGATCGGCTCAAACAAATCGACGGAACCGCCATCGCCGGTGTGGCTCAGATGCGCGAATACGTGGCCCGGCATGCCGATCGCCCGCTGGTCTACCAGGTCGAACGTGAAGGCTCCTCCGGATTGATCGATGTCACTGTGCCCGCACGCCGGTTCCGTACGCTGGGACTGTCGATGGACATCGGACGCATTGCCACGATCCGGGACGGGTCGCCGGCACAGGCCGCAGGACTGAAGATCGGTGACAAGCTGGTCACCGTCAACGGCGAGGACATCGGCAAGACGACCAACCCGCTGGAACTCCCCAATCTGCTCGCCATCCTCAACGGGCAGGATGTGAAACTCGAGGTGCTCCGCGAACAGCCGACCGGGAAACCCGAAACCGTCGCACTGACCGTCATACCCCAGGATCTGCCCGGATGGCTCGATCAACCCGAACATCACAAGGCACCCCTCTCGGTCCCGGCACTCGGCATGGCCTTCAACTGCTCGGTCAACATCCTCGCCGTACTACCCGGTAGCCCCGCCGACGAGGCGGGGATCAAGCCCGGCGAGGAAATCAGCCGCGTCGCCATCACGCTCAGACAACTCGCACCCGAAGCCGAACCCAAGACGCTCGAACTCAAGTTCGAAGACCCCAAGGCCAACTGGGCCCACGCACTCTGGCAAATGCAATGGGCCGACGACAGCCCCGTGGTGCTCGAGGTCGTCGGCGAAGACGGCGAGGAACGCAGCGTCAAAGTCACACCGCTGCGTAACCCCAAACGCAACTGGTTCCTGCCCATCCGAGGCACTCAGCACTACCCGCTGATCCAGACCCGGCAGGCCGACGGAATCGTCCAGGCCCTGCAAATGGGCGCCGGGCAAACCGAGACCACCCTGATGAGGATCTGGTTGACGCTGCGGAGCCTGTTTACCGGTGACATCTCGGTGACCGAGTTGACCGGGCCGATCGGCATCGCGCGAGTCGCCTATTCGTTCGCCGAACAGGGGCTCTCGAGACTCCTGCAGTTCCTTGCCTTCCTCAGCTTCAACCTCGCCGTGATCAACTTCCTGCCCATCCCCGTTCTCGACGGCGGCCACATGGTCTTCCTGACCTGGGAAGCCATCACCCGCAAACGGCCCAGCGAACGCGTGCTGATCGCCGCCACCTATTGTGGACTGGCCTTTGTGCTGGTGCTGATGGTCACCGTCATCTTTGTTGATCTGGAACGCATCCCCGCCATCAAGCAGGCTGTCGAGAGCGTCTTTGGGTGACGCTCGCGAGGCATCCCGGGGCGAGAAATCTCAGCCATGCCGCCACGTAACGAACATGGACGTGAGGCCGTAAGTGCACTGGCCACCGTCACCGTCGTCGTCGGAGGTAGCGTGGTGCTGGTGTTCGTAATCGTCACCGGCAGCAATCAACCCGGACCCTACCTCGCCGGACTCGCCGCCGCGGTCGTCGTCGTCACCCTGCTGCTCTTCCTGCTCAGGACTCGGCCCGACAAGTCCCACAAGCGACAACCGTGGTACAAGATCTTTCGACGAGCTGCCGCCCGCACAGAGCCGCAGATCCTCGTCGAGCGACGCGACGATCCCGGGCCCGGCATCAAGACCAACCAGCCCCCCACCGCTGAACAGGTCCGAGACCTCAAGGACCACGGCAGTACCTGGGTCCCCAACCGCGTCACGGGAGGACAGGCACCACCGATGGCCGACTGACCCCCCCTCCCCCTCCCCCTCCCCCCATCGGTCCACACCCTGCCTGGGTTTCTGTTAGCATGAAACTCGGGTGCCCAGCCCGCGGCCAACACCCCCAGGCTCAAACGGCGAACCCACACGGCGAACCAAAGAACGGAACACCCGAACATGATCCGCACCGTTGACAGATTCACCGCCGTCCTGGTCTGCACCCTGCTGGTCGCCCAATCGGGATTCGCCTCCGCGGCCGACAAGAAGACCGTCGGACCCGACAAGACCCGCTGGCTCCAGGTTCGTACCCGGGCCATCAACTTTCTGAATTCCGCCCAGGACGAGGACGGCAGCTGGACCTCACCCCAGGCCGCCGGCCTGGCCGCACTGGCCACCACCGCACTGCTCGAAAACGGACTGACAGCCACTGACCCCGTCGTCGCCCGCAGCCTCAAGTTCCTCGAATCACTCGCCCAGAAAGACGGCGGCATCTACCACAAGAAGACGCTGCACAGGAACTACGAGACCAGCATCGCGATGCTCGCACTGCACGCCGCAATTCCTACCGCCTCACCCGCCGCCGGCAAACGATACACACAACACATCGCCCGTGCCCGCAACTTCCTCAAGAACCTCCAGTGGGACAAGGGAGAAGGACTCGAGACCACCGACCCGGGATTCGGCGGAGCCGGCTACGGAAAACACAAACGACCCGACCTCTCCAATACCCAGTTCTTCCAGGAAGCACTGCTCTCGGCCGGAGTCAAGCAGGATGACCCGGCGATGAAAAACGTGCTGCTGTTCGTCAGCCGCTGCCAGAACCTCGAGTCCGAACACAACACCACGACGTTTGCCGGGAAGATCGGTGACGGAGGCTTCTACTACACGCCCGCCGCCGGAGGCACCTCGCAGGCCGGACTCGCCGCCAACGGAGGACTCAGATCCTACGGGTCGATGACCTATGCAGGACTCAAAAGCATGATCTACGCCGGTGTCAAACCGGGTGACCCCAGGATCAAGGCCGCTGTCAACTGGATCAAGAACAACTACTCGGTGCGACTCAACCCCGGACTCGGACAACAGGGCCTCTACTACTACTACCACACCTTCGCCAAGTCCCTCGCCGTGCTCGACCTCGACCACGTAGAAGACTCCGCCGGTGTCCACCACGACTGGCGAGCCGAACTGTTCGACCAGCTCGCCCGGCTGCAAAGACCCAACGGCAGCTGGGTCAACCGGGCCCCGAGATGGTACGAGGGCGACCCGAACCTCTCGACCGCCTACATCCTGCTCGCACTGAAGTACTGTCAGCCTCGTCCTCCGAAGACCGCCAAGGCCAACAGGCCCTAGACCGACACCGGTTGATGCCTGGCCCAGCCGTCGACGAAGCCGCCGCGGGAGTGCTACATTGGAGCTGCTCCGCGAATTGCTGGAACTGCAACACCAGCACGGATTCCTCGAACAGGAACACCTCGAAAATCTCGCCCGCAAGAGAGGTGTCCCCAGGTACCGGCTCGAAGGACTCGTCAGCTTCTACTCGCACTTCCGACGCACACCCCCGCCCAAGCGACACATCGCACTCTGCCGTGATGTCGTCTGCCGGATGAACGGCTGCGAAGAACTTCGCGGACAACTCGATCAATTGGCCCGATCCGATCCGGATCTCGAAGTCGTCGAAGTCTCCTGCCTGGGTCGCTGCGATCACGCACCTGCAGTCGCCGTCAACGATCGACCCGCCACCGCAGCCACCGCAGCGGCTGATCAACTGCTCGAGGACGACACCGTCGACTGGCTGAAACGACCCGACCAGCACCACTGGCAGGCGGATCCCTACGACGACCCCAGCAATCACTACGGCACTCTGAAACAGCTCGCCTCAGATCTCACCACTCTCAAGGACACCTGCCTCTCACGCCTCGGAGATGCCCGACTCAAAGGCATGGGCGGGGCGGGCTTCCCCACGGCACGCAAGTGGGAACTGGTCGCCGGAGAATCGGCCGACACCAAGTACGTCATCTGCAACGCCGATGAAAGCGAACCGGGGACATTCAAGGATCGCATGCTGCTGGCCACGCTGCCCCACCTGGTCATCGAGGGCATGGTGCTGGCCGGGCTGAGCGTGGGAGCCGAACGCGGGATCATCTTCCTGAGACACGAGTACTCGCTCGAACAGCAGGCCCTCGAAGAGGCCCTGCAGCTTGCGACTCAGCAGGGAATTCTCGGACCCGATGCCGCCGGAAGCGGGCGGGCCTTCGAGATCGAGATCTTCGTCTCGCCAGGCGGCTACATCCTCGGAGAAGAAACCGCGCTGCTCGAGGCGCTCGAAGACCGACGCGGCGAACCTCGCAACAAGCCACCCTACCCCGGACAGGTCGGCCTGTTCGGAAAGCCGACTCTGATCAACAACGTCGAAACCTTCGTGCTCGCCGTGAGCATCATCGCCCGGGGACCCGACTGGTGGCAGCTGCAGGGAGCCGACGGCTTCGACGGGCTGAAGTTCGTCTCCATCTCAGGCGATGTCAACCAGCCGGGCGTCTACGAGATCCCCGTCGGTACCACCGTGGCCGAGTTGATCCAACAGGCCGGTGGGGTCAGCGGAACAGAGATCGTCAAGGCGTTCCTGCCCGGTGGAGCCAGCTCGAGATTCCTGCCCGCCGACAGGCTCGATACCCCGCTCGACTTCGACGCCATCCAACAGGCCGGCAGCATGCTGGGCACCGGTGCCGTGATCGTCGCCGCCGAGGGCCGAGACCTCTTCGACCTCGCCACCAGCCTGGTCAGGTTCTTCCGCAACGAATCGTGCGGCAAATGCGTCCCCTGCCGGATCGGCAGCCACCTCGCCGTCGGACTGCTCGATCGCGTCGCCGATGGATCGGCCAGCCCCGACTCGCTCGATGAGCTCACTCCCCTCGCACTGACACTCGAACAAACCTCAATCTGCGGACTCGGACAAGTCGCCCTGGTCCCCATTCTCTCGATGCTCGAGCACTTCCCCCACGAGGTGCCCGGGTCATGAACTCCCAACAATCCACCGCAGCATCCACCGCAGCCAACACCGCAGCCAACACCGCAGCAACCGTCGAAGTGACGATCGACGGCCAGAGTGTCCGCGTCCCCGAAGGGACCTCGATCTGGCAGGCCGCCAGAGAGGCGGGAATCGAAATCCCCGCGCTCTGCCACGAGCCGGGTCTGGAGCCGGTCGGAGTCTGCCGGATGTGTGTGGTCGATGTCGGTGAACGGGTGCTGGCGGCCAGTTGCGTGCGGCAGTGCACCGACGGGATGAACGTCGAGACCCACTCCGAGACCATCACCGGGCACCGCCGACAACTCACACGCCTCCTGCTCTCCGAACACCCCTCACCCTGCCAGCAGCAACAGCAATCAGGCGATTGTGCGCTCGAGGCACTCGGAGCCGGGTTCAACCTGCTCGACTCCAGTGACCCGGCACCAGCACCGGCAGCGGCCGACGCTCCCAACCGACCCCGAGATCACTCCTCGAAGGTCATCAACGTCGACCACCAGGCCTGCATTCTCTGCGACCGCTGCATCCGAGCCTGCAACGACATCCAGTCCAACGACGTGATCGGTCGCACGGGCAAGGGCGTCACCGCCCGGATCGCCTTCGACTTCGACCAGCCCATGGGTCAAAGCAGCTGCGTGTCATGTGGCGAATGTGCCGCGGCCTGCCCCACCGGTGCCCTGATCGGCAAGACGTTGACACTGCCGGTTGTCGATCGCGAACAGATGACCGGTGTCGAGACCGTCTGCCCGTACTGCGGAGTCGGCTGCGCGATCACGGCCTGGTCTCACCAGGGCACAATCGTCGAGGTCGAAGGCCGCGAGAGCCCGGTCAACCACGCCCGCCTGTGCGTCAAGGGCCGTTACGGTTGGGACTACACGCTGCACCCCGATCGGCTGACGACGCCGCTGATCCGCCGCGAATCGGCCTACCCCAAAGGACCACTCTCGCCGGAAGTCACCGACTCGCTGCCCGGTCGCGGAAATAAGCCGGGCGGACTGGTCGATCTCGACACCGTGATGCCCGCCTTCCGTGAAGCCACCTGGGACGAAGCACTCGAGTTGATCGGCGAGAAACTGACCTCGATCCGCGAGAGCCACGGAAGCAACGCACTGGCCGGCTTCGGTTCGGCCAAGGGGTCCAACGAAGAGGCCTACTTGTTCCAACGCTTCATCCGCGCCGGGCTGGGGACCAACAACGTCGACCACTGCACGAGATTGTGTCACGCCTCGAGCGTCGCGGCATTGATGGAAACCATCGGCTCGGGAGCCGTGACCAACGTCTTCGCCGATGTCGCACGGGCCGATGTGGCACTGGTCACCGGTTCCAATGCCACCGCCAACCACCCCGTGGCAGCCACCTTCATCAAGCAGGCCACCCGGGCGGGGACCGAGCTGATTGTCGTCGACGTGCGACGCAACCCGATCGCCGATCATGCCACTCACTTCGCGCAGATCCGACCCGGCACCGATGTCGCCTTCTACAATTCGCTGCTGCACGTGCTCTGCCGCGACGGACTGATCGATCACGACTATATCGGCAAGCACACCGAGGGCTTCGATGAACTCCAGTCCCTGGTCGCCTCAGATTACAGCCCCGAACAGGCTGAGGAGATCTGTGGCGTACCCGTAAAGCAGATCGAAGCCATCGCCGCCACCATCGGACGAGCCACGCCGACCGGTGGAGGCGGCTCGATGATCATCTTCTGGGGCATGGGCATCTCGCAACACGTCACCGGCACCGACAACGCCCGCTGCCTGATCTCGCTGTGCCTGGCCACCGGAAACGTCGGTCGACCCGGCACCGGTTTGCACCCCCTCCGTGGACAGAACAACGTCCAGGGAGCCAGCGACGCGGGGCTGATCCCGATGGTCTTCCCCGACTACCAGAGCGTCACCGACGACACGATCCGGCAGAAATTCGCCTCGGCCTGGAACCGTGAACTCGACGACCAACCCGGACTGACCGTCGTCGAGATCATGAAAGGAGCTCTGGCGGGCTCGATTCGCGGCCTGTACATCATGGGCGAGAACCCCTTCATCTCAGACCCCGACGCCAACACCGTCCGCCAGGCACTCTCGAATCTCCAGTTCCTCGCCATCCAGGACATCTTCCTGACCGAAACGGCCGAGTTTGCCGACGTGATCCTGCCGGCAAGCAGCTACTTCGAGAAGATCGGGACCTACACCAATACCGACCGCCGAGTCCAACTCGGACGGCCCGTGCTCGATCCACCCGGTGACGCCCGGCAGGACTGGGAAATCCTCTGCCAGGTGTCTCGACAGGTCGGACTCGAGTGCAACTACGAGAGTGTCTCGGAGGTCTTCGACGAGTTCACCTCGCTGACCAGCAATTACCACGGCCTGACGCACCAGGTGCTGGGCACCACCGGACGCCTCTGGCCCTGCCCCGACCCCGAAACCAACGACGGCACACAGATCCTCTTCGGCGACGGGTTCCCGACCGCAAGCGGCCGCGGTCGCTTCGTGCCCTGCCCCTACATGCCCGCCGCCGAATTGCCCGACGACGAGTTCCCCTTTGTGCTCAACACCGGCCGCGTGCTCGAACACTGGCACACCGGCAGCATGACCCGACGCAGCAAGGCGTTGGACGCAATCCAGCCCGAAGCGTTTGTCGCCGTGCACCCTGACGACCTGCAGAAGGTGGGTGCCCGAGAGGGTCAGCGGCTGCGAGTCACCAGCCGTCGCGGTGCAATTGAGTTGACTGCCCGGTCCGACACGGGCCTGCAACCGGGCTCGATCTTCATCCCCTTCCACTTCCGCGAAGCCGCCGCCAACACGCTGACCAACGACGCACTGGACCCCGACGGGAAGATCCCCGAATACAAGGTCTGCGCCGTCAAAATCACACCGGCCACCTAGACCGTCACCTCGCCCGCGTCGGCGTCCAACGCCCCTCGATACCGCTCGCGGATCGGCTCGATCACACCGGCAATGAACTCATCGACCTGCTCGACCGCCCGGCCAATGAAGCCGCTGGCGTCGAGTGCCCCGTCGAGATCGACTCCGGCGAATTGCGGGTCGCCCTGCAACCTCGACATCAAGTCGTTCTCACCACCCCGCTCCTTCACCTCGGCACCGGCCGCCTGGCTGTGGACCCGGATCGCCTCGTGCAACTCCTGCCGGTCCCCGCCAGCTCGCACACCCGCCATCAGAATCTCCTCGGTCGCCATGAACGGCAGCTCCTCGTTCAGACGCCGGGCAATCACCTCCGGATACACCACCAACCCCTCGACAATGTTGCGATACAGAATCAACACCGCGTCGATGGCCAGGAACGCCTGCGGCAACACCAGCCGGCGGTTGGCGCTGTCGTCGAGCGTGCGTTCCATCCACTGGGTCGCTGCCGTGTCAGTAGCACTGTCACAAAGCGAGATCGCAAATCGCGACAGGCCGCACATCCGCTCGCTGCGCATCGGGTTCCGCTTGTAGGCCATGGCCGATGAGCCCACCTGGCGAGTCCCAAATGGCTCCTCCATCTCCTTGCGGTGCTGGAGAATGCGGATGTCGTTGCCCGCCTTGTGGGCCGATATGCCAATTCCCCCGAGTACACCCAATACCTGGGCGTCGATCTTTCGCGAATAGGTCTGGCCGGTGACCGGGTACACCCGACCCCCACCCATCTTCTCAGCCACCAGCTCTTCGAGACGGGCCACCTTCTGGTGGTCACCATCAAACAGAGACAGGAACGTCGCCTGGGTGCCGGTGGTCCCCTTCACACCACGCAAACGCAGGCTGTCGAGTCGATGCTCGAGCTCCTCGAGATCCAGCACCAGGTCGTAACACCACAGCGTCGCCCGCTTGCCGATGGTGACCGGCTGAGCCGGCTGCAGGTGTGTGAATCCCAGGCAGGGCAGATCGCGACGGGCAGCCGCAAACAGGGCCAGGTGGTGAATCACCCCGACCAACCGGTCGCGGACCAACTCCAGAGACTGACGCAACAGCAACAGGTCGGTGTTGTCGGTGACAAAGCAACTGGTCGCACCCAGGTGGATGATCCCACGAGCCTCCGGACACCGGTCGCCGTAGGCATGGACATGGGCCATCACGTCGTGACGCAGGTCCCGCTCGTATCCGGCCACCACCTCGAAATCAATGTCCTCGATCGCATCACGCAACGACGCCAACTGCTCGCCGGTGATCTCCAGGCCCAGCTCCTGCTGCGACTCGGCCAACGCGACCCACAGCCTCCGCCATGTGGCGTGGCGAACCTGAGACGACCAGATCCGGCTCATCTGCTGCGAGGCATACCGAGTGATCAGCGGGTTCTGGTAACTCTCGAAATCCGACATGTCCGCACTGCCTGGGCCTGGGTTCTCGCTCGTCTGAATACCGTCCCGACCCCTCGATTGTAGCAAACCCGAGCAGACACCAGCAGACGACCGCATCACCACCAGGACCGCGTCTGGCAACCTCTGGGCAGGGGGTTTACGATGGAGAGCCGGCGGTCGCGGACCGCCGCTGTGGTGCACGGAGGCCGCACGTGGTCCAGGACGCGCAAGCCTCATGCACTACATCCCCGAATCGGCACGGGAATTCCTGCAGGATGACGGCGCTGCGGCCGGATCGATTCCGGCGCAGGAGGCCGGGTTCCACTACCGCTCGGCGCCGATCTACCTGCTAACAGCCGTCGTGGGACTGCTGCTGGGAGCGGACCTGCTGATCGGCTCGGTCACCTCGGTCGGAGTCAGCCAGTGGACGCAATACCAGGTCGTCTTCGGATTCCGACTGGCACTGCTGGCCGCGGTACTCGGCGGGTCTCGCATCCTGTTCCAGTCCCTCGAGGGCCTCTTCGCCGGACGCATCGGCGCCGACCTCGCCCTGACGATCGCCTGCCTGGCCGCCATCCTGCTCCGAGAACCGGTCACCGCCGCGCTGGTGGTCTTCGTGGCTCTGTGTGGTGAGAGCATCGAAGGCTACACGGTCGATCGGGCACAGCGGGCCATCCGCAGCATCTTTCAACTCTGCCCCAGGATCGCACATCGGCTGGTCGATGAGACCGAGACGGACGTGGCGGTCGAGGAACTGGAAGTGGGTGACCTGGTGGTCGTCCGACCAGGAGAACGACTGCCCGTCGATGGACAGGTCCACTCGGGACTCTCCTCCGTCGACCAGTCGGCACTGACGGGCGAGAGCCTGCCGATCGACAAGGAACCCGGAGACCCCGTCTTCACCGGGACACTCAACCAGTTCGGCGCGCTGGTCGTCAGCACCGAACGGACCGGAGACCGCTCGACCCTGGGCCAGGTGATCGCCTTGGTGACCGAGGCCACAAGGCGGAAGGCCCCGCTGGAACGGACCGCCGACCGGCTGGCACGCCTGTTCCTGCCCGCGGTGCTGATCTCGGCACTGCTGACGCTAGTCGGCTGGAGAGTCCTGTCGGAGGCCGGTACCTGGGAATCGGGGTTCCTGCCGGCACTGGCCGTGCTGGTCGTCGCCTGCCCCTGCCCCCTGATCCTCGCCACGCCCAGCGCCGTGATGGCCGCGATGGCGTGGCTGGCACGAGAGGGCGTCGTGGTCAAGGGCTCCGTCGCTCTCGAACAACTCGCCACCGTCGATACCTTCGCCTTCGATAAGACCGGGACCCTGACACGAGGTCAACCGGTGCTCGGTGAGATCCAGATCGCTGAGGGGAGTGGCCTGGAACCTGATGAACTGATCAGGATCGCTGCCGCAGCCGAACGGCACAGCGAACACCTGCTGGCTCGATTGGTCGTCAACGAAGCAGAACGCCGAGGGTTGGTCGTTCCGACACCCGAGTCCTTCTCGGCCGAGCCGGGGTTCGGGGTCCGGGCCGAACTGGACCTGGGTGCACCCCGAGAAACACCTCACACCGTGCTGGTCGGCAACCGGAAACTGCTCGAACAACACGGTGTCGCCTTCGACCCGCCCTCAGAAAACCTCATCGACAGCCTGGTCGACTCGGGCCAGACCCCCATCCTGGTCGCCGTCGACGGGGCCTGGGTCGGAGCACTGGGCGTCACCGACGAACCCAGGTCCGAATCGGCCAGTGTCCTCGATCAACTCAAGGAGATCGGAGTCTCACAAGTCGCCCTGCTGACCGGCGACCGCCCCGAACCCGCCGATGCACTCGCCGATTCCCTGCCGGCGATTGACCTGGTCCGCAGCGAATTGCTGCCCGGCGACAAGGCGCAGTGGATCACCGATGAAGAATCGCAGGGGCGACGCGTGGCGATGGTCGGAGATGGAGTCAACGACGCTCCCGCACTGGCCACCGCAACGG
>CAUZJR010000121.1:0-12106 GCA_963580005.1 Planctomycetota bacterium | reverse complement strand
ACGGGGTTGACGACCTGCAGGGGTCGAGGTGCCAGCAGCGACATCATCTGCGGCAGGTCACCCAGCGTCTGCAGGCTGCCGGGGATCAGGGTGCCTATCGGACCGTCTCCATAGGGCTGATCGCTGATCAGCGAAACCGGAGCCCCGACCGTCTGCACCTCGCGGATTCTCGAATCCACCGCCGCAGCCACCACGGCCAGCGGCCCGGCGACGCCTCGCCCCACCACGCGGACCCTCGGCACACGGCTGCGGTAGACCAACTTCACGAGTTGATCCAAAGACCTGCGGATGTCGGTGACCCACTGCGTGATCAGCGGCCGACCGATCCACATCGCCCACTGGCTGGCGTTGTGGTCCAGGGCACGACGAACCCGGTTGCCCGCGGGGGCCCGGTCCCCGGTGGCTCGCAACTCGATCACCGCCACGTCCCAACCCGACTTCTTCGCCTCGGCATATTCTCCGGACTTCCACGCCACATCCGCTCCACCCAGATCGAGCACCACGGCCAACCGGTCCAGTTTTTCCGAACCACCCTCCCACCGCGTGGTCACTCCAATCCCCGGCTCGGCTTCGCAGGCAAACTCCAGGAACCGCCCGACCTTCGTGCCGCGGCCCTTGGTTTCGTCCGGCTTCGCATCACCGGGCACCTTGCAGAGTCGCTTCAACAGGGCTACCCGCCACAGGGCCTCAGACTCCCAGTGCTCGGCATGCTCGGGTTCCACCTGTTTCTTCATCGCAGAGACCGCCAGGTGCCTGGCGTACTGTGGCAGGCTGATGTGCGTCTTGGGCCGAGTCGCACCGGGCCAGACCCGAATCGCCTCACGGTCCTCGGGCTTCAGTTTCGGCTCGGGGATCGGCGAGCCATCGCCGACACCCTTCAAATGCTTGCTCATCCAGCCATACATCGCCTCCCGCATCGGCTGGTTGTAGGCGTGGCCCGATTCGATCGCGACATGGCGAATCGAGTCTGACCGCTTGTAGAGATCGAACACCCGCCGGGCCCCGGCGATCGACTTTTTCGCCTCGCCAACGGAAAACTGTACCGCGTCGCGGGTGGCGTTGATCACCATCAACGCCCGGGGAGCGACCAGGCCCAGCACCTGCCACTGGTCGGTGAAGGTCAACACGCCCGGGACCAGCTCGCACATGCAGCAGGCCGCTCCGAGATAGGCCTGGTAGTTGCCGACCGAGCAGACCGGCACGACACACTTCAGCCGTTCATCGAGTGCCCCGGAATAGATCGTCTGGTTGCCGCCTCCCGATGTGCCCGTCACCCCCAGCCGCTTCGCGTCGACCTCGGGCCGACTCTGCAGGTAATCCACCGCTCGCATGTTCTCCAGCACCTGGATCCCGCACAGCAGAGTCCCGCTGGGCCACAACGTCGCCGCCACCATCTCGCCGTGGTACTCGCCCAAACCCGTCTTCAATCCCCGCTCACCAGCACCGAATGCGTCGACCGAGAGCACGACAAATCCAAGCTTCGCCAGGCCGATGCACCGCGACTGGACCACCGGATCCTGCTTCGCACCGCTCCAGTGCCCGTGCACACACAACACCGCCGGTGCCGGCTTCGGGTCTCCCAAGGGAAACTCCGGCACATACGCGTTGGCCGGCATCTCGACCCAGCCCTCACCCACCCGAATCGTCCGCAGCACCAGGTGTTCGATCCGGTACCCGTCCCGCTTCTGTTCACCCAGCTTGCGAACCGGCACAGGGCCTGGCTCGGGCTCCTGCAGCCCAATCGCACCGACCAACTGCTTGCGAATCGTAGTCCGCAGCTTCTGCCACTCGTCGACCGACCTGGGAATCGCCTCGTCGTGACGCAAGCTGCGAGCCGATTGGCGGATGAACTCGAGGAACTCGCCCGAACGGGCAACCTGTTCTTGTGGCATCAACTCTGCATCCCGTGGAAAACGTCCTGGAAACTCACCCACCGCAGCCACCGCAGCCACCACAGCGACCCGGCTCTGTTCAGGTATCCGATCGCGTGAAGACGTATTCGACATCGGAAGACCGTCCGGCGTCAAACCGGTAGCCCTCCAGATCGAACGATTTCATCTCTGCCGGCTCACTCAAGCGGTTGCGGATCACGTAGGCGGCCATCAGGCCACGGGCCTTTTTGGCGAACGCGGCCACCGGAGCCACCCGACCGCCGCGGTCCTCGAGAAACGAAGCGACGACCACCTCGGCTCCGATTGCCCCGAAATCGACCGCCCGGGAGTACTCGCCCGAGGCAAGATTCACCAGTTCGCGGTCGCCGTTGCGCTTCAGCTGCCGGGACAATTCGCCGGTGATTGTTTCTGTCCAGAACTCGTAGAGTGTCCCACCGCGGGAGGTGCCCAGCTTCATGGCCATTTCGAGTCGGTAGGGCTGGATCAGATCCAGCGGCCGCAGGATTCCGTAGAGACCCGAGAGGATTCTCAGCGAGTCCTGGGCGAATGCGAAGTCGTCGTCCGAGAATGCCGCCGCGTCGAGTCCGACGTAGGCGTTGCCGCGGTAGGCCACCGCGGCGGGCCGGGCGATCCGCGTGTTCGGTTTCTGTTGCCAGGCGGCGTATTGCCGCAAGGTCGCCTCGGCCAGCTCGGGCTTCAGCTTCATCCGCTTCGACAGTTCCCGTTCTGTCAGCTTGCGAAGCGAGGCAATCACCTCGGCCGCCTCGCTGCTGCACTGGGGAGTCGAGCGTCGGCGAGTGGTCAGTGGTGACTCGAAATCGAGAGTCTTGGCCGGCGAGAGGATCATCAACATCGCGCGGTTACCACGCCGGGGGACCGAAGAATCGCGTCCATCACCGGGTTGCGACTGCAGATCGGGTTGAGCCGAGCTTCAGGCGAACAACCCGTCGATCACCTGACCCTCGGCGATCTTGGTCGGCCGAGGCAATCGCGGGAAGTAGGTTGTTTCCGAATCGATGCCCAGCGCGTGATAGATCGACGCTCCGAAGTCCGCCGGCGACCACGGCCGGGTCAGCGGTGCGGCTCCGTTGGGATCGGTCGCACCGATCACCACACCCCCCTTCACACCCGCCCCGGCCAACAGCACATTGCCCGCTCGCGGGTAATGGTCGCGACCGACGGTCTTGTTGATCTTCGGCGTCCGCCCGAACTCGCCCATCGCCACCACCAGTGTCGTGTCCAACCGGCCTCGTTCCTCGAGATCGGTCAACAGCGACGTCAGCGACATGTCCAGTTGAGGCAGGTTGCCCGGTCCCTTGTACTCGTGCCACGTCGCCTTCTTGCCGACGGCCGCCGGTCGCGAACCGAAGGACATCATCGAATCAAACAGCCAGCCGTGGTTGTCCCAGGTGCCGTTGGTCCGCCCCTTGCCGAACAGCCCACCCTGCACCGCGTGGTTGACCGTGACGAAACGGGCTCCGGCTTCGATCATCCGCCGAGCCAGCAGCACCCTCTGTCCGTAGATGTTCATGCCGTACCGCTCTCGCGTCTCCAGCGGCTCGTCGTCCAGCTTCGCCGCCTTCTGGACGGCACCGCTGGTCAGAGTGGCCACGGCCTCTTCGTAGAGATTGTCGTGGACGGCCAGCGTGGTGTTGGCCGCAGCGGCCAGGCGGCCGAGGTTGTCGACCTGGTCGAGCAGGCTCCGCCGCGTCTCGAACCGATCCCTGGGCAACCGCAGGCCCTCGATCCGAAAGTCCTTCGCGCTGGGATCACCGCCGATATCAAAGGCGGCATGGGACGGGCCCAGGTACCCCGACGGAATCGTGTATCGCGCCGCGACGGGGACCCCGACGTAGGAAGGAATCCCGGCCTGGCGGGTGCCCAGCAGCGTACTGGCTATGCAACCGAAGTTCGGGAAGTACTGCTGGTTCCTCGAGCGGGGCAACTCGCCGCTCATCGCGTGTTTGGACGCATCGCCGTGGCTGCCGCTGGCACCCTTCCACGATCGGACGATCGCCACCTTGTCCATCATCCGGGCCAGCAACGGCATCTTCTCGGTGATGAAAGTGCCCGGGACGTTGGTCGATTGAGGACTCCAGAGACCGCGGATGCCGACGGGCGCCTCGGGCTTGGGGTCCCAGGACTCGAAGTGACTGATGCCACCAGCCAGGAACAGGAAGATGCACGACATGTCGCGGCGGGCTGGATCGACCTGCCCGGCGCGAGCGGCGGCCAGGTAATTCGGCAACGACAATCCGAACAGCCCGGTGCCCACCTGCAACGCGGCACGACGTGTCAGTGGATCGAACCCCTGCTCGTACATGCAATCGCCTTGGTCTGTCTGGTTTGGTTCCAAGAGATCAGCCCGTCCCGATGCGACCAGACTACCCTCTGACCACGACCTCCGACAACCGGAATCGGATCGTACCGATTCGTCTGGGGCTGAAGTTGCTGATACGATGGCGTGTCCTGTCTGGGATCATCGACACCTGGCGACTCGACACACCCCATCAAACCACCGTTTTTCTCTCGAGGCTGTCCATGTCATTCGTCGCAAACCGCACACGCCTGTCCCTGGTGGCCCTGCTGGCGGTGGCCCTGTGTGCCAGCTCGACCGCCCGCGCCGACGGGCCCTACCCGGCTCACAAGGTCGTCGACAACATCTACTACGTCGGCTCAAACGACCTGGCCATCTACCTGGTCACCACGCCCAAGGGGCACATGCTGATCAACACCGGTTTCGATGAGACCGTGCCACTGATCCAGGCCTCGGTCAAATCGCTCGGCTTCAAGATGACCGACATCAAGATCATCCTGGCCAGCCACGCTCACTCCGATCACGTCGCCGGACACGCCCGGGCTCGCGAAGCCAGCGGGGCCAGAGTCTACGTGATGACCGGAGACGACAAGGTCATCGCCAACGGTGGGAAGGGTCAGTACCTCTACACCGACAGCCGCTGGCGACCCTGTCCGGTCGACAAGGTGCTCAAGGACGGCGACAAGGTCACCCTCGGCAAGACCACACTCGTCGCTCGACACACCCCAGGCCACACAGCCGGCTGCACGACCTGGACGGCCAGAGTGGGCAAGGGCAAGAACCGCAAGCTGGTCGTCGTCGTCGGCAGCCCCAACGTCAACCCCGGCTTCCAGCTGGTCAAGAACACGGCCTACCCCAGGATCGCCGACGACTTCAACAGGACCTTCAAGGTGCTCAACTCGCTGAAATGCGACTACTTCCTGGGCGCCCACGGCAACTACTACGGCATGCATGCCAAGTACCCCAGGCAGAAGGCCGGAGCCAAGGTCAGCCCGTTCATCGACCCCGCCGGGTACCGCGACTACATCGAGCTGAAGGAAAAGGCCTTCCGCGACACGCTGGCTGCCCAGAAGAAAGCCTCCCGGTAGCCAGGTCGTCGCACCGGGGAACGTATCAACTTGCGGGAATGCGATTTCGAGCGAGTCCCGCTTCCTTTATACTGCCGATACCACGCACAGGGACGTGACGTGCCTCAACCAGAGAGCCAGACGATGAGTTTCTGCAGGGATTTCGCCTCCGACTGCCCCGGCCCCGTGGGTCGTCGCGAGTTCATGCAGGTGGGAGCCCTGGCACTGGGTGGATTGACCCTGCCGGAAGTGCTGGCCGCACGAGCCGCCTCGGGCAACCTCTCAAAACGCACCTCCGTCATCATGCTCTACCAGCACGGCGGAGCCTCTCAGCTGGAAACCTACGACCTCAAGCCCAACGCTCCCACGGCGACCCGCAGCCAGTTCGCTCCGATCTCGACCAACGTACCGGGCCTGGACATCTGCGAGCACTTCCCTCTGCAGGCCAAGCTCGCCGACAAGTTCTCGCTCATCCGCTCGCTGCACCACGAGATGAGCAGTCACAGCGACGGCGGCATCGCCGTGCTGACGGGCAAGTCGCCGCTGGTGGCCGACCCGACCTCTCAATCCCGCAGCGACCATCCCGACTTCGGCTCGGTGGCGAGCAAGGCTCTGGGTCCTGGCCCCAACGTGATGCCCCCCTACGTGGCCATCCCGCAAAAGCCCTACATGACCCAACCGTCCTACCTCGGCCTGCATCACGGTGCCTTTGAAATCGGCGACCCCAATGCCAAGGGCTTCCGCGCCCCGCATGCCGGCATCGCCACTGGCAAGGACGGCAAACGGCTGGGGGACCGCAAGACTCTGATCGATCAACTCGACCGCATCCGCAAGACCGAGGACCTCCGCGGCAACCTCGCCGGGGTCGACCAGTTCCGCGAGCTGGCCTTCGAGATGCTCACCAGCCCGGAATCTGCGAAGGCCTTCAACCTGGCCGAAGAGCCCGACACGCTCCGCGACCGCTACGGCCGAAATCTCTGGGGACAGGCCTGCCTGATGGCTCGACGACTGGCCCAGGCCGGCACCTCGGTCATCAACATCTATTTCAACACTCCCAGGACCGGCCAGGAATTCACCAACTGGGACGACCACCCGGGCAACGCCATGCGGGAAGGCCACTTTGCCAAGTACATGAAGATCCGCCTGCCCTACATGGATCAGGCACTGGCGACCCTGATCGAGGACATCCACGCCAAGGACCTCGGGCGTGAGATTCTGGTGGTCGTGGTCGGCGAATTCGGTCGAACTCCCGTGATGCGATACGGAACTCCCAATCGCTCCTACGGCCGTGACCACTGGCCCCAGGCCTACTCGGCACTGGTCTCCGGCGGAAATCTCAGAATGGGGCAGGTCGTCGGAGCCACCAACAGCAAGTCCGAGTACCCCACCCAGAGCCCGTACACGCCCCAGGACCTGCTGGCGACCATCTACCACCACCTCGGCATCGACCACTCGCAGACCTTCGACGACTTTGGCGGCCGACCGGTCCATATCCTCAGCGATGCCCAACCGATCGCCGAGCTGGTCTGATGCTCCCGCGGATCGCGACCGTGAACGGCCTCCTGGTCACCCGACCCGGCCTCGCACTCCTGCTGGCACTGCTCGCAGCCCCCCTCATCCCCCCAACAGTCGCGGCGGCCCAGCCCGACAAGCCCACGGGCCTCCGGCCGGCTTTTGTCGTCGGCTTCGAGCGATTCGCACGTCCCGGCAGTCTCGGTCTCCCCGAATCCGGCCGGTTGCTGCTGGGCGAGTTGAGTTGCACGGCCTGCCATACCGCACCTGCGGCCGGCCCCGAGCCCCGACGCGGGCCCCGACTCGAGGCGGCCGGAACAAGGCTGCAGGCCCCCTGGCTTCGAAAGCATCTCGCCAACCCCTCCGCCACCGACCCCGGCACCACGATGCCCGATGTGCTGCACGGCCTTCGGCCGGGCGAAAAGACCCAGGCCATTGCCGCACTGGTGGCCTACCTGTCGACTCGCCGCGAGGATTATCCCGAGCTGAAATCGACCGCGACGCGACCGGTTGCCGACCGGTTCTTCGACAAGGGCGACCCCGCCCGCGGCCGGCAGTTGTTTCACGGGGTCGGTTGCGTGGCCTGTCACCAACCCGATCCCAAGTACCCGGCCCGCCCTCAGCCGACTTCCGAGCTCGCCAAGCTGATCGCCCAACTCGACCCCGAAGAACTCAAGGAACTGGGTCTCGATTCCGTTGCCCGTCCGTTCCCATCGGTTCCCCTGGGCCGGCCGGCTGAGAAGTACACTCGCGAGGCCCTGGCCCATTTCCTGGTCCAGCCCGAAGCCGCCCGCCCTTCCGGACGGATGCCATCGCTGAAACTGGCTCCCCACGAAGCAGCTGACCTGGTGGCCTACCTGCATCGCAAGCCCGCCGCGACTGCCATCGTGAAATCCGCCGACAGCAGGCTGATCAACAGCGGCCGACAGATGTTCTCGCGATTCGGCTGCAACCGGTGTCACCCCTTGCTCTCGCGGATCGAACCGCCCGCTGTGCCAATCACGCCACTGGCTCGCCTCAGGCCTGACGCCGCGAGGTCGTGCCTGTCCGACCCCACGTCCCACCAGCCCCGCTACCGGCTCGACCCGATGCAGCGGCGGGCGATTTCTGAGGCCATCAGGTCGCTCAAGGCCAAGTCGGACCCCGCACCCCAACTCGTCCTCTACCGGGACCTGCTGCGGCTCAACTGCTACGCCTGCCACGCTCGGGGCAAGACCGGTGGAGTCGGTCCCTCTCGACGGGCGTACTTCGAAACCACCACCCCCGTGGACCTCGGCGACGAGGGCCGGCTACCGCCGTCGCTCTCGGGTGCCGGCCACAAGCTGACGACGACCTGGTTGAAGAAGGTGTTCGAGGGCACCGGCGACGTCCGGCCTCACATGGGGGCCCGCATGCCGGTGTTTCCCGTCCGCGAGGTGCTTGGGATTCCGCGGCAGTTGGCCGCTGTCGACCGAGGATCCGACACGCCGGCGAGCCGGGTCTTCGGCGACTTCAAGCCGCTGGCGGCCGCCGGACGGACCCTGGTCAACCGTGGCTGTGTGCAGTGCCATCCGATCCGCGGCGAGCGACTGCCGGGGGTGGTCGGCGTCGACCTGGCCGGCACGGCCCAGCGGATCAGGCCCGACTGGATGCGTCGCTTCCTGCTCGATCCCGCCTCGCAAAAGCCCCGCACGCGGATGCCGACATTTTTCCCCAAGGGCAAGACCAACAGCCCCGATGTTCTGGAAGGCAACGTCGATCGGCAACTCGCCTCGCTGTGGGCCTACATGGCCGACATCACGCGGCAGCCACTGCCCGAGAAGATCACCCGGGGCAAGGTCGACAATTACGAGCTGGTCCCGAAGCTGCGTCCGCTGGTCTTGCGGACGTTCATGCAGCGGGCCGGCCGCCACGCCATCGCCGTCGGGTTCCCCTCGGGCACCCACTACGCGTTTGACGCCCGCGGTGGCCGGGCCGTCGAGGCCTGGCGCGGCCGGTTCCTGGATGCCCACGCCACCTGGTTCAATCGCTTCATTCCACCAGCGGCACCCCTGGGCACCGACTTGGTCACGCTGCCCGGTGGGCTGGTGATCAACCGCCTGGCCAACGGCGATGCGACCTGGCCCTCGGCACTCGATCCGCTCACCGCCTACCGCTTCGGTGGCTACCGGCTCGACAAGTCCCGAGTCCCCACCCTGCTCTACTCGGTCGGACCGCTGAAGGTCGAGGACCGGATCGAGCCGATATCCGGACAGGGCCTGAAGCGGACGCTGACCATCACCGCGCTGGCCACCACCAAGCCGGGACTGCCGACCGCCTGGATCCGCGGCCTCACTGGCAAGTCGCTGGCCAGCCCGAAAGCAGAGGTCTACACCAACCAGAGCGGCCTGAGTGTCCGGGTCCGGGCCAGGCGAAGTCACCCCGAGAAGCTGGTGACCAGGGGCGGGGTGACCGAATGGAGGATCCCGATCGTGATCAACCGCCGGGCCGTCGTGGAGATCGAGTACCGATGGTAGCCAGGGCAGCTGATCACCGAGGTGGCTGGTGGCCGGAGGTCGCATTGACCGTGATCGTGTCGCTGCTTGGTCCCGCAACCGCCGGTGCCGCCGACGAGTCGGACTATTACCGACTGGTGACGATCATGTCGTCGAAGGCCCCGACGGGGTCGAGGTCGAAGTTCTGGAAGCCGCCACCAAAGGGGCTGGTGCTGGAAGTCAGCGGCATGACGCCCCTGGACAAGCGACGACTGGCGGTGACGATCCGCAAGGGCGAAGTCTGGTTCCTCGACGGCGTCTACGACCTTCCGCCCAAGAACGTCACCTACAAACGATTCGCCGAGGCACTGCACGAGCCGCTGGGGCTGCTGCGGCAGGGCAAGTCGTTCCTGACCGCACAGCGGACCGAGTTGACTCGGATGACCGACACCGACGGAGACGACGTGGCGGATGAGTACCTGTGCGTGAGCAATGGCTGGGGCGTGACCGGCAATTACCACGAATACGCCTACGGCCCCAAGCTCGACCGCAGCGGCAATCTCTGGATGACGCTCAACATCGGCATGGGTTTTCGGGGCAGGCAACCGACGCTGATGGTCCGCAACAAGACGCTCGGCGTGGCCCAGGCTCGCTGGCGAGGCTGGGGAGTCAAGGTCACCCCGCAGGGCAAGCTGGTCCCGGTCTGTGCCGGCAGGAGATCTCCGAGTGGACTGGGGGCCAACCGGGCCGGAGACATGTTCTACACCGACCAGCAGGGCAACTGGGTCGGGACCAACTCGTTGCACCATATGCGGACCGGTGCGTTCTTCCATCACCCCGAAGCACTCGCGTCGATGGACCTGCCCGGTTCACCGATCAGGGGCATCACGTCGATTCCCAACGGCGTGCCCTTCCCGCTCGCGGTCAGACGTCTCAAGCAGCTCAAGCCTCCGGCGGTGTGGTTTCCCTACAAGAAGGTCGGCCAATCGGCGACTGACATCGTGCTCGACGACAGCCGTGGCCGGTTTGGACCCTTCGACGGTCAGCTCTTTGTCGGGGAATTCACACTGGCCTCGATCAGCCGAGTCTTCCTCGAAAAAGTCGGCGACGAATACCAGGGAGCCTGCTTCCGGTTCCGCGAGGGCCTGGCATCGGCCGTGATCCGGCTCGCCCAGGGCCACGACGGCAGTCTGTTTGCCGGGCTGAGTAATCGAGGCTGGAGCAGCCTGGGGACGGCCTCGTATGGACTGCAACGACTGGTCTGGACCGGGCAGACTCCGTTTGAAATGAAGGAGATCCGGGCCCGCCACGACGGGTTCGAACTGGTGATGACACGCCCGGTCGACATCCCCTCGGCCCGAAAACTCTCCGCCTACGCCGTCAACAGCTACACCTACACCTATCACTCGACCTACGGCAGCGACGAGATTCTGAAGAAGGACCTGGCGATCCGCTCGATCGAAGTCAGCGAGGACGGGTTGAGAGTCCGGCTGAGGATCGACGGGCTGAGGGAGATGTTTGTCCACGAACTGCACGCCCTGGGACTCCGCAGCCGCGACGGTCAACCGCTGTTGCACCCGAGGGGCTACTACACGCTCAACCGGATTCCCTCACCGATCCCAGGCAACAAATAACCACTGCCTGACCTACTGCTTTGCTGCTGCCATGATGCAATAGAGTGTCTCGACTCGCTTCTCTGCCACGGTGTCGGCGACCCTCAGGAAGATCTGGCCTCCGCAAATCGTCGGCGACGCATAGACGATGGAACCCAGCTGATTCTGAGCCAACTGCTGGTACCCCTTGGGCGTGGCGCGGTAGACCCAGGTCGTCCCGGCCTCGTTGCTCAGAAAGATCTTGTCTCCGACGAGCGTGGGCGAGGCACTGATCGGAGCCTTCAGCCGGTGCTTCCAGACTTCGCGGCCGGTGCGAGTTTCCCAGCACAGGGCGATGCCGGTGTCGTTGATGGCGTAGACGTGACCCTGGTGCACAAGCAGCGATTGCTCGTGGATGCGGTGAGTGTTCTTCCAGGCGATGCGTGCGGATCCATCGGCCACGATTCCCGCAGCACTGCCACTGGGATAGCCTCCCGCGGCGAACACCATGTTGCCCTCCCAGACCGGGGTCCCGGATGTCTGCATCGCGATCGCCGGCGCGTCCCAGAGCGGCTTACCATTGGCTGGGTTGTAACTGGCCACCATGTCCAGGCCGCCGATCAGCAACTGGTCGCGACCCGCCACTTTGCCGACGATCGGTGACGCGTAATTGGTCTTGCCGACGCGGCTGGTCGCCCAGACCCGCTTGCCGGTGTCACGATCCAGCGCCAGCAGAGTTCCACCGCCCTCGCAGTCGACGGCGATGATCACAGTGTCTCCATAGAGCACCGGTGAAGCGGCGTAGCCATTGGGGTACTTGATCTCGATGAAGGGTGCCGCGGTCGTCGACCAGATGGTCTTGCCATCGAGATCCAGGGCGGTGGCCTCGACGGCGTCGTTGTTGCCAAACAGTACGAACAGCCGACCTCGGTCGCAGGCGATCGTGCTGGTCGCGTAGCTGTTCTTGGGGTTGATCTTCTTCTGCAGGTTGCCGCGGTTCAGCTCCTTGCTCCACAACCGCTTACCCGTGCGGCGGTCAAAACACAGCACCGATTGAGACCTCTTCGACTCGTCGGCCGTCTGCAGGAACACCCGGTTACCGACCACGATCGGCGTCGAGTGGCCTCGACCGGGCACCTCAGCCTTCCAAGCCACGTTTTTCGTATCCGACCACTCGATCGCCACCTCCTGCCCCGCTTCGGCCGAACCGTTGAAGTTCGGACCGCGCCACCAGGGCCAGTCGCCCGTGTTCGCTTTGGGGACCTGGGCCTCA
>CAUZJR010000120.1:0-12270 GCA_963580005.1 Planctomycetota bacterium | reverse complement strand
CCGTCTTGTGCGACCACCTGGCCGATGGCGGGGATCGGATTCAGCATCCCGCTGGTGGTTTCGCAATGCACGGCGGCGACATGAGTCAGTTGCGGGTTGGCCTCGAGTGCCGCTGCGACCCTGTCGGCGGAGGCGGGTTCGGTTTCCCCGAAGGCGACTTCCACGGCGGGGATCTCGAGACGCCCGGCAATCTCGAGCATGCGGGCCCCGTAGGCGCCGTTGTTGACCACCAGGACCCCTCCGGTGCGTGGCACAACGGTGCCCAAGGTGGCTTCGACGCCGAAGGTGCCGCTGCCCTGCATCAGGACCGAGGTGGCCTTGGTGTCGCCGGAGACCAGCGACACGAGTTGGCTGCGGATCTGCTCGACGACGGTGTTGTAATCGATGTCCCAGGTCGAGACGTCGCGATCCATCGCTGCGCGGACCGTGGCAGTGGTGCTCAAAGGGCCGGGCGTCAGCAGCAGGTAGTCAGCATCCATGACCGTGTCCGCTAAGTCGGCTCAGGCGGTGTGCGCTTCGATCCAGTCGGGCAACTCGGCGACCGATGCCAGCACATCGTCGGCTCCGGCGTCGCGCAGGACCTGTTCGGCCCTGGCGACGGCTGCCTGTTGTGCGTCGGTGTCGAGTTGTTCCCAGTCGGCCTCGGACAGCCCAACTTCGCTCCCGGTCTGGGTGATCCCGATCGTCTGGACTCCAGCGTTGATCCCGGCCTGGATGTCGGGAACCGTGTCGCCGACTTTCAGCACGGCCGCGGGGGGGAAGACTCCCAGCTGTTCCATGTTTCGAAAGATCATCCAGGGCGCCGGTCTCCCTGCGGGCACTTCGTCGGCACAGACGGTGGCCTGGGGGTGGTACCCCTGTCCGGCCGCGGCTGCAATCGTCGGGTCGGCAACGATCCGTGGGTACCCGGTTGATGAACCCACGGCAATCCCTCGGCTCTTGAGCGTTTCGAAGCACTCGCCGACGCCGGGGATCAGGTCTGAGAGATCCCGGGCCTGATCGACCTGCAGCGGGGTGAATGCCTGGTAGAGCGTCTCAACGTCGTCCTCGCACCAGTCGCGACCGTGTTGTTGTTTCCATTGCGAGGCGGCTTTTTCGTGCCCGAACAGGTTGCGGATGTGATCCTTCTTGTGCAGCCCCATCGGGCCGCGAATTTCCTGTTGAGTCAACTCGACCCCGTGGGCTCGAAATGCGGCTCCGAAGGCGTGGACCGGAGCGAGACTGCCGTGGTCGACGGTCGTCCCGGCCCAGTCGAAGATCACCAGCCGTATGGGTTCGGAGGCGGTGGACTTGGCGGATGTGGCGGAAAAAGTGCTCACGGAGTTTCCAGCATCGAGCGTTCGACAAGTTCGAGGAAGTGGTCGAGCGAGGGTGTGGTCAGGCCCGGCTGCTTGGCCAGGTCGTCCCAGCCCCTCAGCCGCACGGCCGACTCACTGTAGGGGGTTTCACGAAAGGCGGCCACTTCGTCAGTTGTGAAGGGGCCGCCCTGCAGCGTGAGGCTCAGTTGCGACGCGGCAGAGAGTTCGGCGTGGTAGTGGGCGTCGACGGCGCACAGGAATCGCTTAGCGGGTACGTGCAGTCGAACCGGTTCGCTGATGGCTTGGATGAAGCCGGCGTCGTCGGCCAGCCACCTGGCACCGGCCAATTCATGGACGTCGTCGATGCCTCGCTCGGCACAGTCGTCGCCCAAATCGTGAATCAGGTGCCCCACGTCGTGGAGCAGTGCTGCAACGATCTCCTCGGGGGGGCGATCCTGCTGCTGGGCCAATTGTGCGGCCTGCAGAGCGTGTTCGAGCTGCGTGACGGCTTCACCGCCGTAGAGTTCACCGCCCTGTTGGTCGAAGAGTTGCCTGAGTCGGGTTACGACGGCCGACGGGCCGCCGGAGTCGGCAGATTCGGAACTCATGGTGATTGATCCGGAGAGGGTTCTGGAGGAATGTGCACGGCCTGGTTGAGTCGAGTCTCATTGAGTCGCCAGTAGGCGATGGCGGCACCCAGGGCGAGCACGGCGACTGCACCCAGGCCCAGGAACGCGGTGCCCCAACCGTAGCGTTGGGCGAGGACGCCGATGGTATAGCCCGAGAGAAT
Source organism: Planctomycetota bacterium (assembly GCA_963580005.1). Lineage (GTDB taxonomy): Bacteria > Planctomycetota > Planctomycetia > Planctomycetales > Planctomycetaceae > UBA8437. The sequence goes on along the minus strand of CAUZJR010000120.1, from coordinate 10,182 downwards.
GGCGCCGCCGTAGCCTGCGGCGTCGCTGATCCCCGAAACGGTGCCGCTGGCCTGTTTGCCGCCGATATCAAGTGCCATCACTCCCGAAAGGTAGCTGTAAGGGCCCAGCAGGAAGAACGAGACCAGGCACAGCAGCAGCACGGCCGACACGGGTCGTCCGTTGAGGTCGACGGTTCCCAACAGCAGCAGGGCGACGATCAGGCCGCAGATCGACGGGACCATGATGCGGCCGTGGCGGCCGCCGAGCCGGTCCGAGAGCACTCCGGCCAGCAAGGCCGAGACGGCTCCAACCAGCGGGAAGCAGAGGCTGGCGGCGGCGGCCTGGCCCGGCGAGAGTTGTGCTTCTTCACTCAGGAAGGTGGGGGACCAGAAGTTGAAGGTCTCACGGATCAGGGTCAGCCCGAAATTGGTCAGGCAGACGGTCCAGAACAGCGGGCTGCGAGCCAGTGGCCTCAGCAATTGTCTCAGTGGCACCGCTGCCGTGTGCTGGCCGTCCTCGCCGTAGATGTTCCCGGGGTTGGCCAGCGGCTCGCTGGCACCTACGTGTGCTGGACTGGGCTTGAGCACTCGGACCAGCAGCAGCCCTACGATCACGGCTGTACCGGCAGCGACCCAGAACACGGCTCGCCAGTCGTTGAGTCGTGCCAGTTGAGGTTGCGTCTCACCGAGCCGGATTACTCCGCCCAGGTACGCTCGCGACAGCGCGTCGCCGACCAGGAAGCTGCACGACAGGAAGGCCATGACGGTGGCGTGCCGTGACACCGGGAACCAGCGTGATGCGATATTGACCAGTGCGACCCAGCCGGTGGATTGAAACAGGCGGTTGACGGCCCAGATGGCCACGAAGGCGCCGGACCCGGCCAGGGCCCAGAGGTTTCCCGAGAGTGCGAACGCGACAGTACAGAGCACCGAGGCGAACAGCCCGCCCAGGAACAGCGGTCGGCCGCCGAAACGATCGGCCAGCAGCCCGTTGATGACCTTGCCGATCGCGTACGTGGCGACTCCGGCTGAGGCAATCAGCCCCATGCTTTCCTTGTCCAGGCCGCGGTCGCCGTATTCGGCCAGCAGCAGCGGGGTGGCGACCGAGAGATTCGAGCGGCAGATGTAGTAGGCGGCATACCCGGAAAACAGCGACCCGGCCGTGATCCACTGCCACCGTTTCAGCGAGGGGGTCGGGTTCACGGGGACTGTTGCACCGGGCGGGAGGTGAGAGGTGCCGGAAGATCAGGCCAGCAGTTCGGTGAGTACGCGGCCGTGGACGTCGGTGAGGCGGAAGTCACGGCCGGCATGGTGGTAGGTCAACTGCTCGTGATCAAAGCCCATCAGGTGCAGCATCGTGGCGTGCAGGTCGTGGACGTGGACCTTGTTGTCGACGGCACGGTATCCGAATTCGTCGGTGGTGCCGTAGGTCATCCCGCCACGGATGCCGCCTCCGGCCATCCAGACCGTGTAGCCATGGTGGTTGTGGTCGCGGCCGGTCGGCTTCCGCTTGGAATCCAGTGGGATCTCAACGGCGGGGGTCCGCCCAAATTCGCCTCCACAAATCACCAGCGTCTCTTCGAGTAGCCCTCGTTGGGCGAGGTCGGTCAGCAGGGCGGCGATCGGTCCGTCGGCTTCACGGCCGAGCTTGGCGTGGGCGGTGGCAATGCCTTCGTGAGAATCCCAGGGCTGGACATCGCCGTGGTAGCATTGCACGACGCGGACACCTCGTTCGACCAGTCGGCGGGCCATCAGCATCTGCCGGCCGTGGATCGTGTCGGTGCCGTACAACTTGTGGATTGACTTGGGCTCGCGACCGACGTCCAGGGCGTCGGTGGCTTCCAGTTGCATCCTGAACGCCAGTTCGAACGACTCGATCCTGGCCTCCAGCAACGAGTCCTCACGCCGTGTCTCGCGGTGCTTGCGGTTCAGCTTCGCCAACAGGTCCAACTGCTGCCGCTGGGCCGCCAGCGGCAGGCTCTTGTTGCGGATGTTGGAGATCAGGCTCTGGACGTCCTTTTTGCGGGTGTCCAGGTAGGTGCCCTGGTAGACGCCGGGCAGGAAGGCGGACCGCCAATTCGAGAAGTCGGCCACGGGCAGGCCGGGGCAGAGAGTGACAAAGCCGGGCAGGTTCTGGTTCTCGGTACCCAGCCCATAGGTCAGCCAGCTGCCGTAACTGGGGCGAGAAAGCCGCTCGTCGCCACAGTTCATCAGCCTCATGCTCTGTTCGTGATTGGGCGTGTTGGAGTGCATCGAACGGATGACGCACATGCGGTCGGCGTGCTGCGAGGCGGTCTTTTCGAACACAGTGCTCGACCACAGGCCGCTGTCGCCGTATTGCTGGAAGCGAAACGGCGAGGCCAGTGCGACGCCGGTCTCACGCTCGGTGGTCAGGTTGCCCGTGGGGATCGGCTGGCCGCCATGACGGTCCAGCAGCGGCTTGGGGTCCCAGGTGTCGACCTGTGAGGGGCCTCCATTGAGGTAGATGTGGATGATGTGCCGGGCACGGGGGGCGTGGTGACCTGGGCGGGGCGAGAGTGCCGAGGGGGCGGCATCGAGCAGGTCGGGCAATGCCAGCAGACCCAGGCCGGTGCCGAGGGTGGCCAACGCGTGCCGACGCGAGCCTGCAGGAGTCGAGAGTGGATGGAATCCGGTCACCGTCAGCGGCCTCAATCGACAAACATTAATTCGTTGGTCATCAGCAGGACCTGGGCATACTGTGGCCAGCCGCGGGCCCGAGCAAATGCCGAACCCAGGCGACTCTCTTCGGCAGTCGGCTCACGCCTCAGGGCCAGGCGGTACAGCCTGGCGACACGTTGGATCACGTCGGGGTCGTCCGCTTCGCTCAGCCGGGCCAGCTTATCCGAGGTGCGAGTGACGAATTCGGAATTCAGCATGAACAGTGCCTGTTGCGGCACGGTGGTCACCTGTCGGCGTGCGGTCGAGCAATCGGGGGTGGCGAAATCGAAATTGCGGACCAGGTCGGGGATGTTCTGCCGCTCGACGATGGCGTAGACAGTCCGTCGGCGATTGCCGGGCGAGGTGATCGACACGGGACGTCCGAACATGGTGACGTCGAGTTGGCCAGAGACCGAAAGCAGTGTGTCGCGGAGTGACTCCAGATCGAGTCGACGACGGTTGGCTCGCCACAGATGCCGATTGGTGGGATCGGCCTCCATTTGGCCTGTGAAGGGTTGGCTGCGGGGCACCTGCGACGTCCGTTGCCATGCGTGCGACGAGAGGATCAGTCGGTGCAGGGGTTTCAATTTCCAGCCGCCCTGGACGAGCCTGTCGGCGAGGAAGTCGAGCAACGGCAATTGGACAGGCTGTTCGGCCTGGAATCCGAAATCACTGGGTGTCTCGACGAGCGGTTCGCCGAAGTGGTGCATCCAGACGCGGTTGACGAATACTCGAGCGGTCAGCGGGTTGGCCGGAGCCGTGATGGCGCGGGCGAGGTCAAGACGGCCGGACCCATTGAGGAACTCTCGCGATCGCGGTCCGGCGAGGACTTCGAGAAAGCGTCGGGGGACGGTTCGACCGGGCAGGGTCGGATCACCACGACGGAAGATCACCGGTGAGACCAGCTCGTCGGTGTCGCGGAGGGTCATCGCCCGGGCGGCTGCGTGAGGCGACTTGACCGCCAGCAGGTCCAGCGCCCGCACCAGACCGCGGAATTTGTCCTTTTCCTTGCGGGACATGTAGTACCAGGTCTGGCGCAGAGGAAACCGCGGTGGGCTGGTGCGACCGGCCAAGATCGCTCGTAACGGGTCGGTGTCGGGCAGCGTCTCGTCGTCCGCAGCCTGCAGAAGTACAGTGGCGTAGATTGCAGCCATGTCGGAGACGGTTTGCGGAGGCGATGCGGCAAGGGCCGCCAACAGCTTGGGGTGCACTCGGCGAGTCTTCCAGGCGTCGAGCAGGTCATCGAGGGCAGGGAGATCGGTTTGTGAGAGCGAGGTACGAACGGTGATGAGGTCGTGCCAGGGAGCGAAGACAGGGTCGGTCGGCTTGGACCTGCCGGCGATCAGCAACCTCCAGCGGTGCACGATCTGTGGTCGCAGCTGACTGGGGAGCAACGACAGGAAGAAGATCGACGTTTCGTTGATGTCCGCCTTGGTGGTGGCGACTTTCAGCAGGTAGCGAGCGGTTCGCGAGCGGGCGGTCGCCATCAGTGCGACATGCTGATCGGAGAGCATCTTGCTGACCTCGCCCAGCTTGGCCTGGTGCTCGGTCTCAAACTTCTGACCCGCTTCAGCGGGAGTCTCGATCCGCGGCCGATCGACCGGTTCCTCGCTGCTGGCGAAGACCCCGTACAGTGAGTAGTAGTCGGCGGTGGGGATCGGGTCGAACTTGTGGTCGTGACACCGAGCACAGGCAACCGTGAGTCCCAACAGGCCTCGTGTGACAACATCGATCTGGTCGTCGATGATGTCGTGGCGATTGCGGTCGAACATGCGGCCGAGCGTCAGGTAGCCCATCGCGGCCAATTCGGGCGCGTCCGCGGGCAATTCCAGTTGGTCGGCTGCGAGCTGTTCGTGGACGAATCGGTCAAACGGCTTGTCCTGGTTGAAGGCTCGGATGACGTAGTCGCGGTAGGTGTAGGCGAAGGGCCTCAGTCGCGTATCCCCATACATCAGCACTCCGTCCTTGGTGTCGGCGTAGCGGGCCACATCCAGCCAGTGTCGCCCCCAACGTTCTCCATAGTGGGGCGACGCGAGCAGTTGGTCGGTGAGGGCCTCGAGCCCTTTTGCGGCGGCGAGTCTCTGCTGGCTGGGTGTCGGGGGCAGACCATGCAGGTCGTAACTCAGGCGGCGGACCAGCGTGGCCAGGTCGGCTTGGCCCAGGGCCCGGTAGCCGACCTTCTTCAGGCTGAGCTCGACCAGTGCGTCGACCGGATGGGTTCCGGCGGGGACCGAGGGAGGACGCACGGGTTGAAAGGACCAATGCTCCTGGGCCGACAACGTTACAGGCACCGCCACGACTGCGGAGAAGCTGAGCAGAACGAGTATCAGCCGAGTTAGACGCATGGGGCCTGTGGCATCTGGCAAAGAGGATTCCTGAGGCCGACGAGAAACTCGCCGTCCCGCGCACCGGTGTGCTCGGTCAGGCTATCCTAGTACATCGGAAGTCGGGATGAGAGTTCAGACACCACGGCGTGAGGTCCGCCGACGAATTGCAGGTGACTCGTGACACATTCCGACTCAACTCCCCCCGGCACCGTGGCGATCGTGCTGGGAACGGCCCAGGACGGTGGAGTTCCTCAGGCTGGCTGTGCGTGTTCAACCTGTCGGGCGGCACGAGTCGATCCGACTCTCTCGAGGTGGCCCAGTTGCCTGGGGCTGTTTGACGAGACAACCGGGTCGCGCTGGATGGTTGATGCCACGTGGCAGTTCCCCGCTCAACTACAGGCTCTGAACTCGGCTGCAGGCACTGCCACTGAGGGCACTCTCGACGGGATTCTGCTGACCCACGCTCACGTCGGCCACTACACAGGTCTGGTACACCTGGGTCGTGAGGTGATGTCGAGCCACGAGGTGCCGTTGTGGGTCATGCCGAGGATGGCCGAATTCATTGAGAATAATCAGCCCTGGGCATCTCTGGTCCGGGATCGCAGTGTGGTGCTGCGGGAACTCGCCGCTGATCACGCGGTTGACCTGGGGAGTGGACTGACGGTGCGGCCGGTGCGGGTTCCTCACCGCGACGAGTTGTCCGAGACGGTGGCGTTTGAAGTCACCGGTCCGTCGCGACGGGTGCTGTGGCTGCCCGACATCGATGCCTGGGACGAGCGGCTCGAGGCATGGCTGAGCGATGTGGATGTGGCGTGGTTGGACGGCACGTTTTTTTCAGACAACGAGTTGCCCGGCCGCGACATCAGCCAGATCCCTCATCCCCGCGTCAGCGAGCACCTGCACGAGTACTCACGCCTGGCCGCCGAGGCTGAGGTCGATGTGCGGCTGATCCATCTGAACCACAGCAATCCGCTCTGCGATCCCGGCTCACCTGAGTCGCTGCAGATCAAGGCTGAGGGCGTGAAGGTCGCAGCCGAAGGCGAACGCGTTCAGCTGTGATCCTTGTCGCTACGTCCTCCAGAACGTCGACTTTCGGGTCGAGCGATACTTGATGGCCAGGTGCGGAGTGTCGAGCCGTTTCTGTTTCTGGTAGAGGCTCTCGATTCCTGCGGCCGTCATGCCGGTCGTCAGCAGCGTGCGTTCGATGGGGTACGGCGACTTGCCCGTGCGGAACAGCGTCTCGATGTGGTGCACAAGCGGGTTGAAGAAGTTTCTCATCGCGTAGTACGGCAGATAGACCAGGGTCGAAAAGATCTCGTCGTCCTTCATCCGGACGGCAACCGGAGCATCCCCCAGCACGCCATCGTCGCCGGGCTTTCCCTGCAACCCCAGTACGGTGGCCCGGGTGCCATCGCGATACGCGAAGCGATAGGCGTAGGAATTGGAGGCCATGCGTTTGATGTCGGCGGGCCTGGGGAGCACGACGCCGTAGTTCTTGCGGACGACCTTCAGCATGTTGCTGCGTGTGAGAGCCGTTTCCATCAACTGCGGGTCCCAGCCGCCTTTTTCCCAGGATCCCGCTGCCATCGCATTCCAGAACCTCTCTCCCCGCAGTGCCTCGACCCACTGAATCCCGGTTTCTCCGTGATCACGGCGTTCGATGATTGCCTGCAACGCTTCGATGGTGTGGATGTCGCCTCCGTCGATCCCGCCGGGTCGCATCACCAGCGACTCGCGGATCTTCGCCTGCCAGGGCAAGTCGATTGCCGGCATGCGACGTGCGACCGGCAGGGACGAGCCGGCCATGAATCCGAAGTCCATCTCCCGCGAGGTGTCGTACATCTCCCGGGCCCATTTCCAGTTCCACGAGAGATGTTTGTCGTTGAAGACGGGCGCCGTGCGGCCGGACTTGCGGAACACGTTGACGATCTTCTGGAAGTACTCGTACCGCGGATACAGCTTCTGGCCTCGTTCGTTGACCGGGTAGTCGCCGTGCTCTCCGATCAGCAGCACGCCGTCGACGGCCAGCTTGCCGGTGCCCAGAGTCAGGGCCTCTTCGATGGTCCTGGCCTGCTTCATGCCCGGGTACCGCTTCAGTCGTTCACGGCTGAGGTCGTTCTCACCGATCTGCTCGACGTACAGCGACACGACATCCATGTCGGGCCGATGGTGCCGTCCGTTCCAGCCATAGCCTTCGAGGAACCGATCGACAATGTGCTGCGAGTGGGAGTACTTGAAGTAGGTCGTCGTGACGGCGGCGATCTTCAGCCGTCGACGTCGGCTGGCTGCATGAACCAACGGCAACGGTCCGGCAAGTCCGGTTGATCCGGCAAGTCCGGCAAGTCCGGCAAGTCCGGCAGCGAGAGAGGAATTCAGGAACTGGCGACGCGAGGTATTCATCAAGAGTCCTTGTGTGGGGAGCAGGCGAGTTGTGTGGTTCATCGCTTCGAGGGCAGGGACCAGCGGGCCGCTTCGATGTGAGTCTTGCCTCCCTTGTCGCGATAGCTGTAGACGGTGACCAGCGAGCCATCGGCATTCTGCACCGTGTTGCCGAAACCGCCTCCACTGGAACCGAAGTTGACGTCGCTGATCACCATGCGGTCGTTGATGAAGTCCCAGCTCTTGCCGTCGTTGTCGTTGAGGATGGCACGCACGCCCAGGCTGTGACCGTCGGTCGGGTTGCTGCGGACGGTGAACGTCAGCAGCGTCCGGCCGTCGGCGAGAGTCAGGAAGCGGGGATACATTTCTCCATAGGTTCCGAAGTTCCCGAACTTGTTGTGTCGCCGAAACGTCTTGCCGTTGTCGGCTGAGACCCACAGCATCATACGGTCGCCCTGGTCTCCACTCTCCTTCTTCAACTTCTCGGGTGTTCCCGGGATGTGCCAATGCGGCCCGGTGCGGTCGACGCGAACCGGATGCAGGATCTTGCCGCTGGGGGTGCGGTAGGTGACCGTCTGAGAGAAGAAGCCGTCGACGTCGATCCAGCCCTGGGTGTCGGGGCGCAGCGACCGGTCCCAGGTCTTACCTCCGTCTGCGGATCTCCAGATACGGACCACCTTCGGTGCGTTCTTGTGGCCGTCCTGCATGCTGACTCCGATACAGGCCAGCATCTTGCCCGGCCGTTTCGGGTCGGGGATCTCGAACCCCATCCAGTCGGCCGAGGTGGCCGCCCTGTCGGGGAAGCCGTCGGGGCCGATGCGAATCACCGACCAGGTCTTGCCCTCGTCGGTAGACCGGAAGATCTTGCTGTGGGTGTGACGCGAGGGGTTGAGCACGTCGTTGGCCAGCCAGTGACAGGTCATCAGCAGGCTGCCGTCGCTCAAGGTCGTCAGCCCGAACTCGCGACCCTGGACATCCGGTCGTTCCTCACGAGGCCCCCAGGTCTTGCCACCGTCCTTGGACCTCCAGAAGATCGCGCGTTCGACATAGCCCTTGATGCCCGGAATCGGTCCGAAACAAAACGCCACCACCAGCAGGTCTCCACTCTTGAGCCGAGTGGCGAATGGCTTGTAGTCGTTGGGGATCCCCAGCGGCGTGCGGGAAGCAGAAATCATCTGGCCGGCCAGAGACTTGGGCTTGAGGATTGCGATGCCCTTACGGGTGCTGGGTTCCGCGGCCGCCGCAGGTGGCGGGGCCAGGATCATCGAGGCCAGCAGCAGGACTGTGGCAAGACGCATGGTGTGGTCGGAGCATTTGAGCATTGGACAGGTGCCTTGGAAGTGCTGAAGCTCATGATGTCGGAGTCGGCAGACGTGATCGATACGACTGGCCGATCATCGTATCCCGCACGACAGGTCGCGGCCAATCCGCACGTGGGGTGTTGTCGAGCCTGCAGAGTCGTGCTCGCACGCTGGGATCGGCTATTCTGCAAGTGGTAGGCAGGAAAACATGCGTATGACGAAATGGTTCCCAATCCCGGTGGGGGGCATGGCGCGACAGCTGTGCCTGGCCGTGCTGGCCGTGTCGATGGGTCTCCCAACCTGTGCCGTGGCCGAGACTCCGCAACCGTTCATCTGCATGTACGGCCACCACGACGGCCTGGGAGTGACCGACGCCTTTCGCAAATTGGTGCCCCGGATCACCGTGATCGAAGGGACCAGCCGGAATGCGGCCTTCATCAAGGAGCTGCGCCGAAAGAAATGCGTGTACGCCGCCCACGTGAACAACCCGCCGTCGGCCGACGTGGCCGAATTGCTGAAACGATGGAAGGCTCCGTTCGAAGACGATCTTGGAGGCAAGTTGCCCGGGGGATACGATGCCATCGCCATCGATGAGCTGCGGCAGGATCTCGACGGCAGCCGGCAAGCGAAGATCGTCTGCGAAGCACTGGCACGCATTCGGAAGCAGTTTCCCAACAAGCAGATCTACGCGGCGGCGACCTGGCAGCTGGGCCGAAACGCAAAACAGCACGCCGATCAACTCAGGGCGGTGCAGAAACACGTAGACGTCCTGATGCTTGAAGTCTACCTCCGGGAAACACGCCCCTCGTACGGCTACTTTTCGGAGTGGGCCCGGCAACTGGATGCCGTCGCACCGAAGTTGTTGGCCAAGACGGTCTACGGCCTGGGGGTGGCCCAGCGTGGCTACCTGTTTGATGACTCCTCAAACAGCAGCTTTCTGGCTCATCTCGATACGCAGTTCTTCACCATCCGAAACGACCCTCGTGCCGCTACCATGCGTGGCGTGATGTTCTGGGCCTATTACCGCAGCCAGACGCAGGTGACTCCCGAATACCTCGCCAAGCTCTCGGACCACTACTTCCACCAGCGTCGGACGGTTCGCTTCGGCGATGGTGGCAAGAACCAGCTGGTGTCCAATCCTCAGCTGGAAACAGCCCGGGGCTGGAAGTTGGAGCCTGGTGGAGGAGAGTTGGCGTTGTTCAAGTACCAGGATGTGCAGGGCATCCGGGCGTTTCACGACAGCAACGGTTGGTCGAAGCACGGAACGGGCGGGTTGAGAATGACCCGAGGAGCCCGCGCGAATCTCGCGACGACGGTGGTCGAGGGGCTGACGGCGGACCGGGCTCACGTGGCATCCGCCTGGGTCCACTCGAGCAAGCCCAACCAGCGGGCGACTCTGCGAGTTCTGGGTCGCAACGGGCGGGTCCTTGGCCGGGCCGAGACCTCACGGGCCGGGGTCGGATCTCAATGGGACAAGTGGACCCGTCTGCTGGTCACCTTCCGACCTGACGCCACCA
>CAUZJR010000119.1:0-12303 GCA_963580005.1 Planctomycetota bacterium | reverse complement strand
CCGGGGTGTCGACCCCGAGATTGCCACGATCGCCGGTCCTCAACTGGTGGTCCCCGTCGACAACGCCCGCTATTGCCTGAACGCGGCCAATGCCCGCTGGGGCAGTCTCTACGATGCTCTCTACGGAACCGACGCCCTGGCTCGGGAGTCGGACGAGTCGACCTCGGGCTACGACATCGCTCGAGGAGCTCGCGTGGTCGCCCGCGCCGAAGCGTTGCTCGATCAGCACGTCCCGCTGGCCGACGCCAGCCACTCGGATGCTCTCGGCTATCGACTCGAACTCTCAGACACCCGTCAGAGACTGGCGGTTGAGCTCGAGGGGGGTGCGACGACGGGCCTGGCCGATGAGTCGGGCCTGGCCGGGTTCAACGGTCCTCCCGAGTCGCCCTCGTGCGTGCTGCTGGTACACAACGGGCTGCACATCGAGATTGCGATCGACCGCGAGCATCCGATCGGGGCGGTGCATCCGGCGGGCGTGAAGGACGTGGTGCTCGAGTCGGCGGTGACCACGATCCAGGACTGCGAGGATTCGGTTTCGGCCGTCGACGCCGCCGACAAGCGGCTGGTGTATGCCAACTGGCTGGGCCTGATGAAGGGCGACCTGAAGGTGACGTTCGACAAGGGAGGCCAGCCGGTCACCCGGCGGCTGAATCCCGACCGCAGTTATACGGCTCCTGATGGAGAGATACTGAGCTTGCCGGGCCGCAGCCTGTTGCTGGTCCGCAATGTCGGCATCCACATGTACACCGACGCGGTGACCACTTCGGCGGGTGAACCGATCCCCGAGGGTTTTCTCGATGCGATGGTCACCTCGCTGGCGGCCCTCCACGACCTCAAGGGCCTGGGCACCGTCACGAATTCCCAGGCCGGCAGTGTCTGCATCGTCAAGCCGAAGCAGCACGGGCCCGACGAGGTGTCGGCGACGGTCGAGTTGTTCGATCGGGTCGAGGAGGCTTTATCGCTGAAGGCCGACACGCTGAAGATCGGGATCATGGACGAGGAGCGTCGCACCTCGGTCAACCTCGGTGCCTGCATCCGCGCCGCTCGGCGGAGGGTGGTCTTCATCAACACCGGGTTCCTGGACCGGACCGGTGACGAGATCCACACGTTGATGGAGGCCGGGCCGGTGGTGCCCAAGCCGGAGGTCAAGGATGCGGTGTGGCTGGGTGCCTACGAGAACCGCAACGTCGATGTCGGGCTGGCCACCGGGTTCCGCGGCACCGCCCAGATCGGCAAGGGCATGTGGGCGATGCCCGACCTGATGGCGGCGATGCTCGAGGCCAAGAGCGGGCATCCGCTGGCCGGAGCCAACACAGCCTGGGTTCCCTCGCCCACGGCCGCCACGCTGCATGCGTTGCATTACCACGAGGTCGATGTGGCGGCCAGGCAGGACGAACTGGCAGGGCGGGAACCGGCCACGCTGGCCGATGTGCTGACCCCGTGTCTGCTCGGGGAACGACGGCCCGACGCCGATCAGATCACTCGTGAACTCGACAACAACGTCCAAGGCATCCTCGGCTATGTCGTCCGCTGGATCGACGACGGAGTGGGCTGCTCGAAGGTGCCCGACATCAACAACGTCGGCCTGATGGAAGACCGGGCCACGTTGAGGATTTCGAGCCAGCACATCGCCAACTGGCTGCATCACGGTCTGGTGACGCCAGACCAGGTCCATGCGACGTTCCAGAGGATGGCAGCGGTCGTCGACCAGCAGAACGCCGCAGATGCAGGCTACACGCCGATGGCTCCGGCATTGGACGGGCTGGCCTACCGGGCGGCATTGGAACTGGTCTTCGAGGGTCGCGACGAGCCCAACGGCTACACCGAGCGAGTGCTGACCAGCTACCGCCGCCAGGCGAAGGCGGCCGAGTAGCCGCGTTCGACGGGTTGAAACACCGGGAGTCTGGGGTCAGACGCCGCCCGTGGCGGGGCCTGACCCCGTCTGCGCGCCCTCTTGGTCCAAACAGCGGTTGATGGAGACATCCGTCGTGCGCCGACATATACTTATGTATCAGCAAGCGCCGATGGAGCTTCTGGTGTTGTTGGAGTGTCGGCGGTGCAGGGGAATGCACGGAGAACTGTCATGAGTTCCGGACGCTGGCAACACCCGGGAATCAATCGTCGCGCGGCCGTGCAGGCTGGTGCGATCGGTCTGCTGGGCCTGGGAACGAACCACCTCGAGGCTTTGCGGGCTGCCGGCCCCGAATCACAGGCCACTCCGGCAACGGCCAAGTCCTGCATCTACATCTTTCTCTCGGGCGGCCTGGCTCAGCAGGACAGTTTCGATCTGAAGCCCGATGCCCCCGACACGATCCGTGGCGAGTTCAACCCCATCGACACGGCGACACCGGGAATCCAGATCTGCGAGCACCTGCCGATGCTGGCTGCTCGCAGCCAGCACTGGGCCCTGGTCCGCTCGCTGACTCACCCGACCAACGGCCACACGCTGGGCCATTATTTCATGCTGACGGGTCGATCGATCAAGTCGGCCGCATTCAAGGGCGACCGCAAGCCCCGCCCCGGCGACTGGCCCTCGATCTCCTCGACCGTCGGCGACGCCGTGCCTCGCTACTCGGTCGGCCTGCCCAACAACCTGCCTCCGGCGGTGATGCTGCCCGAGAAGCTGGTGCACTGGTCAGGCGGAACGATCCCCGGTGCCTTCGGCGGCCAGATGGGGTCTCATCGCGACCCGTTCATCATCGGGGCGACTCATTACGGCGACCCGTTCTGGCGGGGCGCCTACCCGGAATACACCTTCCACCAGTTGCCGATGAAGAAGGCGACCTCGACTCCGCCGACGGTCTTCCAGGCCCCCAGCCTGAAGTTGCCCGGCGAGGTCAGTGGTGGTCGCTTCGGCAACCGGCTGAACCTGTTGACCACGATCGACGGTCAGCGAGCGGCTCTCGAGGAGTCCGCCGCGGGTCAGTCGTATGACCTGCATCGCCAGAGTGCGATTTCGCTGTTGGCCAGCCAGGAGGTTCGTCGGGCGATCGACGTGACCAAGACCGACGTCAAGTTGCAGGAACGCTACGGCCGTAACAGTTTTGGCTGGAGCCTGCTGATGGCGTATCGATTGGCCGAGGCGGGCGTGCCGATGATCCAGGTCAACCTCTGCAACAACGAGGGCTGGGACACTCACGGCGAGGCCTTCTGGCGATTGCGTGAAAAACTGTTCCCGCCGACGGACCGGGCACTCTCGGCCCTGATCGACGATCTCCACGGCAGCGGACTGCTCGATTCGACCATGATCGTGATGGGCGGCGAGTTCGGCCGCACGCCCAAGCTTTCGACTCTGCCCGAGCACTACCGGGAGCCCGGGCGAGACCACTGGGGTGCGGTGCAGACGCTGTTCTTCGCCGGTGGTGGAATTCGAGGCGGCAACGTGGTGGGGGCCTCGGACAAGATCGGCGGCTACCCGGCCTCGGATCCTCAGAAGCCCGAGAACATGGCGGCGACGATCTACAGCGGCCTGGGCATCCCCCGCGACGCGGTCTGGCAGGACGAGCTCGACCGGCCGCACAACATCTACTTCGGCCAGCCGATCGCCGGGTTGTTGTAGCACGGCCCCAACCCCCCTGCTCACGACAACACCATGCCAGACACCTCGCGATCCCTCAGCGTCGCCGTCCTGGGCGGCGGCATGTTCTTCGACGACATCATCGGGCAGTCCTTCAAGGACCTCATCCGCGGCGGCATCGCCGGGTCCCTGACGTCGATTGGCATGAGCCACCTGGCCGCTGACGTCGCCGATGTCTCGATCAGCCTGTGTGCCGTCGGGACCCGCAGCGAGCAAAGCGGCACGGCGGGGCGGATTGTCGAGTGGTTTGCCGAGGAGTTCCCCGATTCCCCGATCGAGGCCTGCTACGGCGAGACGGTCTGGAACGACATCATCGAGCGGCACCAGCCCGATGTGATCTTTGTCGCCACCCCCGACCACCTGCACACCGACCCGATCCTCGCGGCACTCGATGCCGGCTGCGACGTGATCACCGAAAAGCCGCTGTGCCTGACCTGCGACGAAGCCGACACGATCATCGCCCGTGCTCGCCAGCAGGATCGCATTGTCGCCGTCGACATGCACAAGCGGTACGACCCATTCGTCCGCGACATGATGCTGAACTCCGAGTCCAAGTACGGGCCAATCAACCGCGTAAGAACGGTGCTCGAGGAGCCTCTGGAGGTCAGCACCGAGATCTTCGGGTGGGCCGAACAGAGTAACCCGTTCACCTATGTCGGCTGTCACTGGCTCGACGTCGTGCATCATTACCTTGAGGTCAAGCCGCGGAGCGTGTTTGCCACGGGTCAGAAGAACCTGCTCTTGCACTGGGACGAGCACCATCTGGAGGTGGCCAGGCGGCTGGGTGTCGACCCGTCGACCTTCAAGCGGCAGCACGCAATCAAGACCTGGGACAGCATCGACGTGGCGGTGACCTACGACAACGGCATGCGGGGCGATTACAGCAACAACTGGATCAATCCGGCCGAGTTCGAAGGTGCGGTGAACCAGGAGATCGAGCTGTACGGGATCTTCGGTCGCGGGATGGTCGACCAGCAGGACCGGGGCTTCCGCGAGGCGATCATCGGCGACGGTTCTCGCACGCGGAACCCGTCATTCGGCGGCCGCTTCCAGCACCACGGCGGTGAGCTCGAGATCTTCGGCTACGGCAAGGCGTCGATCGCGGCCGGCCTGTTGGCCATCATCCGCCGCCGCGTGCTGGGTGAGTCGATCGAGTCGCTCGAGGAGACGTATCCGACGGCGGCCAGCCAGCGCAACGTGGTGCAGGTTGCCGAAGCGGCCGAGGTGGTTGCCGAGAAGAACCTGCACTACTTCGAATCCGGACGCGGCACACCAGTGACGGCTTTGCTCAGCGACACCGAGATCCAGGTCCTCGAGCCCGAAGCGTAGCGGCCCGTTCAAGAACTGGCACCGGCGATCCGAGATCCAAATAACCGCGAAGCGGTTCCATCCCAAAGCCCAGTGTAGCCCGCCCGCATGTTTGTGAACCCCAACGGGGTTCCACATCACGACACGCCGACGTGTGAAACCCCTTCGGGGTTTTGTGATGGTGCGGGTTGCGGGATACTCTGACGGACAGTCCTGTTGGTTTCCCGAGCGAAAAATGTGGGCGGCAACCCCCGATGAAAACCAAACCCCTATCCCCCTCGCTCGCCACTATCGCATTGATGCTGGTGGCCCCGCTCGGCATCGCCGACGGCGGGGCTCGAACGGCTCCCGCAAAGCCGAAGTCGTCCTCGTATCCGATTCACATCGTCACGCTCGGGGATTCGATCACCAAGGGTGAGCGGCGGGGTGTGACCGACAAGCAGACCTTCGCGTCGCTGATCGAAGTCGGGCTGCGAGACTCGGGCCAGGCGGTCCGCGTGACCAATGTGGGGATCGGCGGAGAACGGACCGACCAGGCATTGAAGAGACTGGCAACGATCCTCGAGCTGCGGCCCGACGTGGTCACGATCATGTACGGCACCAACGACAGCTTCGTCGACACGGGCAAGACAGCCAGCCGGATCTCTCGTGACCAGTATCGAGACAACCTGGTGCGACTGGTCACCGAGTTGCTGGGGCGAGGCATCGCTGTGGTACTGATGACCGAGCCGCGCTGGGCCGACGACGCGAAGCCCAACGGGGTCGGTGAGCACCCCAACGTGCGGCTCGAGAAGTACGTCGAGGCGTGCCGCGAGGTCGCGGCGGCGTGGCGGGTGCCGCTGGTGGACCACTTCGCCGGTTGGTCGAAGGCCAGGAAGGACGGCGTGACGCTGCGTGACTGGACCACCGACGGCTGCCACCCCAACCCCGCCGGTCACATCGTACTGGCCAGGACGATGCTCCCGGTCCTCGAGCTGCCCCTGGGACACAGCTCACGGATCCGACAGCGGATGACCAGCAGCAAGCGACCGATCCGGGTCGTCTGCTTCGGCGACAGCGTGACCGGCGTCTACTACCACACCGGCAGCCAGAGGGCCTACACCTCGATGCTCGAGCTGGCCCTGGAACACGCCCTGCCCGGCACACGCGTGGATGCCACCAATGCCGGCATCAGTGGTCACACGACCGCCGACGGCCTGGCACGAATCGACTCCGACGTGCTGGCTCACAAGCCCGACATCGTCACCGTGATGTTCGGGCTCAATGACATGGTCCGCGTCCCGCTGGCCGATTATCGAAAAAACCTCGTCACGATCGTCACTCGTTGCCGGGCCATCGGAGCCGAGGTGGTCCTGGCGACGCCCAACAACGTGATCGAGACGCCCCGCAGACCGAGCAAGAAGCTGATCGAATACTGCGATGTGGTCCGCGCGGTGAGTCGCGAACTGAAGGTGCCACTGTGCGACAGCTACCGCGGGTTCGACGCGGTGCGACACCGAGATCGAGCTGACTGGCGGTTGTTGATGAGCGATCAGATCCACCCGAACATGGACGGGCATCGCCTGATCGCAACTCAGCTCGCACGCACGATCACCGGCCAAGGCGTCGATCTCAGCAACGTGCATCCGACTCAGCCGGCCATCTCACGCACTCTGGCGTTGCTGAAAGCCAGAAAGCCGATCCGGGTGCTGGCGATGCCTCCTTATGACAAGTCGATCGTGACGGTGCTGAACAGGTTGAAGCCGCGGGCGCGTGTCGAGGTGACTCGATGGGCGATCGCCGGGCTGTCGTTGAAGCAGATCGAGCAGGATGCGGCCCGGCGGGTCCGCTCGATGAAGCCCGACCTGGTGCTGATCGCCGTGCCGCGGACCGCTGCGGGCGCTTCCCAAGAGGAGTTCATCCACTCCTACTCCTGGATCATGAACCACTCGCTCAGCTTCTCGCACAGGCAATGGGACTGCGTGGTGATCCACCCGACGGTGGCCGACGTCGCCGAAGCCCGCCACGATGCCCTGGTCCGCCGACTCGTTCGCGCCCAGGACCTGCACCTGGTCGATCGACCCGCTGACAGCCGGTCGGGGCCGACCGAGGTTCTTCAGACGTGGTTTGGCCTCCAGCTGAAGTTACAATCCAAGTGAATCGTGTTCACAGAGATCAAGCGGTGTCGAGCCAGGTAGTCCGGATTTGCGTGGCGTGGGCGATGCTGGGCCTGTTGGCCCCGCAGGCGTCGTGGTCTGCTGATCGGGCGGTTGAGTTGCAGAGGTTCGAGCGGAAGATCCGGCCGTTACTGGTCAAACGCTGTAGCAAGTGTCACTCGGGGCCCAAGCCCAAGGCCGGTCTCAACCTGGTTGATACCCGGCTGCTGCTCACCGGTGGCCGCTCGGGGCCTGCCATCGTGCCGGGCAACCCGACCGGCAGCCTGCTGGTGCAGGCGATCCGCCGGGATGGCAAGAATCGCATGCCGCCAGGGGGCCCGCTGGATTCCGGCGACGTGCTCGAACTGGTGACCTGGATCAAGAACGGAGCCGTGGTTCCGGTGGCCGAAGGAGCAGGAAAACGCGAACCAGGCGGGGTGATCACCGATGATGATCGCCAGTGGTGGTCGTTCCGACCTCTGGATCCCGGCGTCGTGCCCGTGGTCCCCGGTGACGTGTGGTCGCGTTCGTCCATCGACCGCTACATCCTGTCACGGCTTCACGAAGAGAAACTGGCCCCATCGACAGCGGCCACTCGAAGAGCGTGGATCCGGCGTGTGACGTTTGACCTGTGGGGGCTGCCGCCGACTCCCGCAGCGGTCGGTGCCTTCGAGGCTGACACCGATCCGGGCGCCTTTGCCCGCGTGGTCGATCGCCTGCTCGCCTCGCCACGCTACGGAGAACGCTGGGCCCGGCACTGGCTGGACGTCGTCCGCTACGCCGACACCAACGGCGGCGGGTTCGATTACGTCTACCCCACCGCGTGGCGATACCGCGACTACGTCGTGAGGGCCCTCAATCTCGACCTCCCCTACGACACATTCCTGGTCGAACAGCTTGCCGGTGACCTGTTGCCCGGGACCGACGACGAACTGCGTGCGGTGGAGCGCAAACTGGCCACCGGCATGCTGACACTGGCTCCCAAGGGCCTGGGCATGCAGGACAAGGAACTGATGGCCATGGACGTGGTCGACGACCAGATCGATGTCCTGGGCCGTTCGCTGATGGGGCTCACCCTGGCGTGTGCACGATGTCACGACCACAAGTTCGATCCGGTGCTGACGGCCGACTACTACGCACTGGCCGGCATCTTCCGCAGTACCGTGTCGCTGAGCGACCTGGCCAAGAACCCCTCGTACTGGCCCGAACAGTCTCTTCAACGAACCTCGGATCGCCTCGCTGGCGAGCAACACGATGCCCGCACAAAGGCGACAGCGACGGCGATCTCGAAGATCGTCTCGGTGGCCAACCGACGCCTGGTCGTCGATTGCAGGAAGCGACTGGACGAGTACCTGCTGGTTGCCTCGGCGATGCATCACACTCGAGGCAACCGGGGCGCGGTCGCTCATTGGCCGTTCGACGGACCCTCGGGCAAGATCGTCGCCGCGACCTCCGGGCCGTCGGGGATGCTGGCCAACACGTCGGGAAAGAGCGGCGGCGTTGTGCCCACGCGGATCGACGATGGACAGGTGGGCCGGGCGCTGAGGTTCGGGACGGGGAAGATTGTCGAGATTGATGGCAAGGCGCTGAAGCCGATTGTCCTGGGCCGGACCAATGACTTCAGCGTCGGAGTGTGGCTGCGGGCTCCGGGTGGCTACAAACCGGCCACCGCCGACTCGATCGTCGCCGCCAACTACAAGTCGATGGCCATGTGGTTCATCGCGCTGCGACCCGGTACCTATAACGGCGTCTATTTCAGGCACTACAACGGCGCGGCAGCAGTCGACATCAAGCCGAGCAGCAACCTGTTGCCCGTGCTGACTGACGGCAAGTGGCACCACCTGGCGGTGACGTCGGATCGGGATGCGATGGGCATCCTGTACGTGGATGGCAAGCAGGCCGGCCAGACGTCGATCGCCGCTGTGAGTACGACGGCCGACTACGGTGTGCCCGTGTCGATGAAGCTGGGTGCCTCGACCAACGGGTTCGCCGGGGACCTGGATGACGTGGCGATCTGGGACCGCGTGCTGGGTCCCGAGGAAGTCACCCGGCTGTTCGACCTGGGCCAGCGAGCCGACAGTCCCCAGGACGTGGCGACCGTCGAGCGGCAGCGGCCCAGAAAGCAGGGTGCCCTGTCGGTGGAAAAATTGCTGAAGTCACATCGCCTGGTCCCCAGCCTCGCACGCGGCCTGTCACGCGAGATCCTGGCCGCGGCCGGAAAACCTGGTGCTGTGCTGTACGAGCTGGCCAGGGAGATCCCCTCAGACGTCCAACAGGTTCGATCGCAGGTCGACCTCGACAGCCCCAAGCTGGCCAGCCGACTCGATGGCAAACAGACACCCCTGGTGCCCGGACCCGATGCCGAGGCGTTTTACCCGGCCCAGGAGCGGAAGGAACTGGCGACGCTGAAGGACCGGGCCGCGCGGCTGGCGTCGGTGACGATTGCCAGGCCAGTCAAGGCGATGGTGGCGTTTGACAGCAAGAAGCCCTCGGATCTCCGAGTGCATGTCGCCGGCGACAATCGAAGATTGGGTGAGGTCGTCTCACGAGGATTCCCTCGCGTGCTGCTCGGCAAGGACCAGCCGGCGGTGAAGATTCCCCAGGCCGCCAGCGGACGGCTCGAGTTGGCTCGCTGGCTGACTCGGACCGATCACCCTCTGACCGCCCGGGTGATGGTGAACCGGGTCTGGCAGTGGCACTTCGGCGAAGGGCTGGTGCGGACTCCGGATAACTTCGGGCAGTTGGGCGAGGAGCCCTCGCACCCCGGGCTGCTCGATCACCTGGCCCGGACATTCACCACAGACGGCTGGTCGCTGAAGCGGCTGCACACCCGCATCCTGCTCTCGGCCGTCTACCGCCAGGCGAGTGCATCTCGCGAAGGGCCGATGGAAGTCGATGCCGACAACCGGCTGTTGTGGCGAATGAGTCGTCGACGGCTGGAGGCCGAGGCCTTTCGAGATGCGATGCTGGCGGTATCCGGAGGACTCGATTCGCAAATGTACGGCACGCTGCAGTCGTGGAAGCCCAAGGAATTCAGTGTCGATGACGGGAACCGGGAAACGGCCAACTTCAAGACCCGGCGACGCAGCCTGTATCTCCCGGTCGTGAGAACGACACTGCACCAGATGATGGAACTCTTCGACGTGGGCGACCCCAACTCGGTCACGTCTCGACGTGCCAATACCACGGTGCCTCACCAGGCGTTGTTCCTGCTGAACAACCCGTTTGTCAAGCAGCGGTCGCAGGGCCTGGCCGCGAGTGTGCTGGCGTGGTCCGACGACGAGGCGCAGCAGGTCCAGCGGGCCTGGTGGCTGGTGCTGTCCCGGCCTCCCAGTAGCTCCGAAATGGCTCGCGCTCGCCAGTTCCTGGCGTCCGCCCGGCAGCCTGGCCTCAGCAGTGGCAACCAGGCATGGACATCCCTGGCCTGGGCCTTGTTCAGTCTCAACGAAATGCTTTATGTAGACTAGAAGACCATGGATTCTCTCAATCAGATCACTCATCGCGAGTTGGCCGGGATCAGTCGCCGGAGGTGGCTGAGTCAGGCGGGGTGCGGATTTGGAGGCGTTGCGCTGTCGGCCCTGGCGACCTCCGAAGTCCTCGGTGCCAAGACCCGGGCCGGGGGGCGGCCGACCCATTTCCCGGCACGGGCCAAGCGGGTCATCTTTCTTTACATGCACGGCGGGTGTTCTCACATCGACTCGTGGGATTACAAGCCGACCCTCTTCCAGCGACACGACGAGTCGTTGCCCGAGTCGATCAACACCGGCCGCAACACGTTCAATTCCGGCCTGCAGAAGATCATGCAGCCGCCCTGGTCGTTTCGCCAGTACGGCGAGAGTGGTCTGTGGGGCAGCGAGTTGTTCCGCGAAACGAACACGCGGATGGACGATCTGTGTTTCCTGTACTCGATGTACGGCAACAACAACGCTCACACGCCGGCGACCCTGGAACTGCACACCGGTTCCCAGACCCTGATGCGACCCAGCATCGGGTCGTGGATCAATTACGGCCTGGGCACGATGACCGAGAACCTGCCCGGTTTCGTGACGATCTGTCCTCCGCTGACCTACGGCGGCCAGCGGAACTTCGGATCGGCCTTTCTGCCCGCCTCGAACCAGGGCACGATGATCGGCACCAACCGATTGCCGGTGGCCCAGTCGCAGGTGCGAAACATCAAGGCCTCGCGGCCGGCCACCGAACAGCGACGCCTGATCGACTTCATCGCCGCGTCCAATCGCGAACAGCAGCAGGCCGGAGCGGACAGCACGCTGGAGGCGCGTATTGCGTCCTTCGAGCTGGCCTTCCGCATGCAGCAGGCTGTGCCGGAGGTGATGGACCTGGCCCGGGAATCGAAGACGACTCATTCGCTGTACGGCATCGACAACAAGAAGACCGAGAACTACGGCCGCGAGTTGTTGCTGGCCAGGCGGCTGATCGAGCGGGGTGTGCGGTTTGTGCACGTGGCCCACACGGGCGGACGAGGTGGTCGCTGGGACCAGCACTCCAGTCTCAAGAGTGCCCACGAAGGGAACGCCCGCAGCTGCGACAGGCCGATCGCGGGCTTGATCGCCGACCTGAAGCAACGAGGTTTGCTCGAGGACACTCTGGTGGTCTGGAGCACCGAGTTCGGCCGGACGCCGGAACGGCAAAACGGCACCGGTCGTGGGCACCACGCACAGGGTTTCACCTTCTGGCTGGCCGGCGGCGGCGTGAAATCGGGATTCGGTTACGGGGCGACCGATGAATTCGGTTACCACGCTGTGGAGAAGCCCGTCAGCATCCACGACCTGCACGCGACGATCCTGCACCTGCTGGGACTGGACCACACGCGGTTGACCTACAGGTACTCGGGCCGAGACTTCCGCCTGACCGATGTCCATGGTCGGGTCCTTCACGACGTGCTTGTCTAGAGTCCGGGTCGGCATCGTGAATCGCGACGCTCCGTGGCAGGCCGAGTGCGAAATTGATGTCGAATTGGCACGGCGGTTGATCGAAGAGCAGTGTCCTCAACTGGCTCCGGCCGATCTCGAACCGGCCGGACAGGGCTGGGACAACACCGTGTTCCGAGTCAACCGGCGGTGGGTGTTTCGATTCCCTCGTCGTCAGATTGGGGCCGACCTGCTCGATGCCGAGGTGGCGATCCTTGCCTGCAGCACCGCGATCTGTATGCCCGCCACCTGCTGCTTGATGAACGATGCCACTTGACCGGGGTAATTGACTGGGGCGACCTGCACGTGGGCGATCGCGCCGTGGATCTCTCGGCCGCCTGGCTGGTGCTGCCGC
>CAUZJR010000118.1:0-12313 GCA_963580005.1 Planctomycetota bacterium | reverse complement strand
GCGGAGATCAAGAAGCAGCACAAGCAGGTTCTGTTCATCTGGCTCGACGGCGGCATGAGTCAGCTGGAGACGTGGGACCCGAAGCCGGGCACCGAGTTCGGGGGTCCCTTCCGGTCGATCCCCACGAAGTTGCCCGGAGTGCAGTTTGGCGAGCTGGTCCCGGCCACTGCTGCAATTGCCGACAAGCTGACGCTGATCCGCAGCATGTCGACCAAGGACGAGAACCACTCATCGGGCGTCCCTCGCGTCCAGCGCGGCGACCCCAAGAACCGTGGCGTGGTCTATCCCTTCCTCGGCTCGGCCGTCACCAAGCTGATCGAAGCTCCCGACAACGGCCTGCCCGCCTACATGCACATCAAGCCCGGCCGCGGTGGCTACATGTGGAAGGACGCCGGGTTCCTGGGTCCCCGCTACGGCGCGCTCGGACTGGGCGACGGCAAGCCTCCCATCCACATCCGGCGTCCCGACTCGCTCTCCGCCCAACGTGCCGCGCTCCGAGATCAACTCAGGCAGCAGGCCAACCGGTCATTCAAGGCCGGACGACTCGACCGCTTCATCTCCGCCTACGACTACTCCTACGAGATGGCCCGGCAGCTGACCCGCCGCCAGGACCTCTTCGACCCCTCGACGCTGCCCGCCTCAGACGCAAAGCGGTACGGCACCCACCCCCTGGGACGCCACCTGCTGCAGGCGAGACGACTACTTGAGGCCGGTGTCCAGTTCGTCAAGGTCACCAGCTACCACTGGGACACTCACGGCGACAACTTCAACATGCACCGCGTGATGGTGCCCCAGGTCGATCAGCCCTTTGCCGCGCTGATCACAGATCTCGAAGACCGAGGACTGCTCGAACATACGCTGGTGGTGCTGATGAGCGAGTTCGGGCGGACGCCCAAGATCAACAGCCGGCTGGGCCGCGACCACTGGCCCGAGGCCTGGTCGGTGATGATGGCCGGGCTGGGACTCAAACCGGGCGTCGTCGCCGGCAAGACCACACCCAACGGAGCCTTCTGCGACGGATCCGAATACGACATCGGGCACCTCTTCCACACCATCTTCCACTGCCTGGGCATCAACGCCAAGACGACCGAGTACCTCAACAACGGACAACCACTCCCCATCGCTCACGACGATATGGACGTGATCCGGGAGGTGGTCTCATGAGTCGTTTCACGCTGGACCCGCTGCCACCGCTGGACATCAGCAAGGCATGGCTCCGCACCACGCTCAAGTATCAACGACAGCTCTACTGCTGCCTCTTCAGCACCGACGGCCAATTCGTCTTCGCCGGAACACAGGACGGCAAGATCGTACGCTGGTCATTGGCCGAACCCCCCGCGGCCCCACCCGGTGACAAGCCCGCCGACAAAGCCGGCGACAAGAAGCCGGTCAAGCCGCCCGAGCCGGACTCGGTGCTGATGGAGGGTCATGCGACCTGGGTCAGTCGCTTGCTGATCACCCCCGACGGCTCGCGACTCATCAGCAGCGATCTCCACGGCACGCTGATTGCCTGGGACCTTACCGCCGCGGCGGCCGATCTGACCCAGGCCCCCAAGCCGGCTTGGACGATCTCCGACGCTCATCCCTCGAAACCGGGCCACCCCGGCTGGATCCGTGCTCTGGCCGTGACCGGCGACGGCAAGACCCTGCTCACCGCCGGCACCGACGGCATCATCCGCCGCTGGTCCACTGCCGACGGCAAGCCGACCGGGACGCTCGAGGGTCATGCCGGCGACATCTTCAGCCTCGCCATGCACCCCGACGGCAAGACACTCCTCAGCGGCGACATCTTCGGCGTCGTGCACCAGTGGGACCTCGGCACCGGCAAGTCGGTTCGCCGTTTCGACGCCGCACAACTGCACACTCGCAAGGACAACTTCCTGGCCGACGTCGGAGGCGTCCGCAGCCTGGCGTTTGATGCCGACGGCAAGCGGCTGGCCTGTGGAGGCATGACCGACGCCAAGAGCAACTCGTTTTGCCCCGGCAAGCCGGGTGTGCTGCTGTTTGACTTCGACTCCGGAAAACAGACCGCCG
This sequence comes from Planctomycetota bacterium, assembly GCA_963580005.1. GTDB lineage: Bacteria > Planctomycetota > Planctomycetia > Planctomycetales > Planctomycetaceae > UBA8437. Next base: position 10,279 of record CAUZJR010000118.1, on the reverse strand, counting down.
TGCTGAGACTCCAAAAGGGCAAGGCCGACGACGGACCGATCAAGGGACTGGCATTCCTGGCCGACGGGACGCTGGTCGGAGTGGGCGAGCGGCTGCACGCGGTCTGCTCGCTGGAGTTCTGGAACCCCGAGGACGGCAAGGTGCTGCACGTCATCGATACCCCCTCCGGCTACGACCTCGACGTCCACCCCGACGGCCAACGGATCTGCACCCCCGTCTGGATCGGAAACGGTCGAGCCGGCAATGGACGCCACTCGACGCCCGAGAAATACCAACCGCACTTCGGACACGTCCGCATCTACCAGCTGTCCGAAAAGCCCAAGCCGAAACCCAAGACCAAGCCGCCCGCCAAGGGCTAGCGACTCTACCTCGCCAGGATCGCAAACGGGTTGCTGAAGCTGTCACTCCAGTGCACCCGCCGTGAGGTCGGCTGCAGGATGGCCGACATCGCTGACCGCGGGATCTCCTCGGGACGACGTACCGTCTCGAGCCCCCCCAGCACCGGCAGCCGCTTGATCACGTCTCCGGAGCCCACCAGCATCCAGCGGCAGGCCTGTTGACCACGGCTCAGGTCCTGCGCCGAGACGACCATCACCGAGTGCATCTCGGTCGACTCGGCCAACGCCGTCACCACCGGCTGGAGTTCGAAGTGAGCCGACGAGATGTGCAGGGCCAGCATGCCCTCGGCGGCCAGGTGACGTCGATAGACCCCGAACGCCTCGCGAGTCAACAGGTGCACCGGCACCACGTCGCTGCTGAAGGCATCGAGCACCAGCACATCAAAGGCCCGATCCGCTTGCCGCTCGAGACTCAGGCGGGCGTCTCCGATCACGACGTCCAGCTCCACACCGCGACGCCTGGCCGATTCGAGATAACCGAAGTGCTTCTCAGCCATCAGGTGGACATCCCCGTCCAGCTCATAGAATGTCAACCGGTCGCCGGGCCGCGAGTAGGCCGAGAGAGTGCCGATGCCCAGGCCGACAATCCCGATACGCCGCGAACCCTCCGACTCGCTCGAGAGCAGCATCCCGATCCCGGTGTGCCGACCGTAGTAACTGGTCGGTTCGTCCCGCTCGGGTCCCTGCACGAACTGCAGCCCGTGGAACGTGCGGCCATGCACCAGCCGTCGGATCGGAGCATCGCTGCCCGGCAGGGTCTCGTCGCGGACTCGCAGGACCCCGTAGAAATTCCTCGTCACATCGATCACGTCGCGTCGGGTCCCCTCGACCATCCGCCCCAGCACAAACAGTAGGCCCGCCGCCAGGACCGCCCAGGCAACACTCGCCACAAGGACAGCGGTCCGAGCCCGCCGCCGACGCCCCCAGGTGTCGCGAATCAGTACTCCCAGCACCAGCACCGCCACCAGGGCCAGCCCGGCGTGGAGTTCGAGGTAGGCCGAGAAGATCCGTGGTGCGATCACCCCAACAAACAGTCCCCCCGCAGCACCTCCGGCGGAAACCGTCAGGTAGAAGCCGGTCAGATGACCGGGATCGGGCTTCAGCCGAGCCAACTCGCCGTGGCAGACCATTGCCAGGACGAACAGCGCGGAAAAGAAGATGGCGACCTGGATCGAGACCGGCAGATCCGACTCCTCTCCCAGCGCGACCAGCACGGCAACCAGCAAGACGGCCGCCTGCACCAGGTACAGCGGCCGCACGTACCAGCGGTCGCCTTCGAAACAGAAGATGAAACTGACCAGGTACAACGCCAGGGGGACCACCCACAAGAACGGCACGGTCGCCACGTCGAGGCAGACGTGGTTGGTCACCGCCAGCAGCAGCACCGAGGGTGCCGCGGCCAGCAGGAACCACAGCACGCGGACTCCCGCCGTCGCGATCACGGGGTCGGGAACCCGCGAGGCTTCCTCGCCGAATCGAACCCTCATCGAAGGCAGTTGCAGGCACCACAGCAGGAAACCGGCCAGGGCCGCCGGCGTCAACGACTGCACAAGCGACGACCCGTCGAATCCTCGACCACCACCCACCAGCCCCGGTCCATCCTGCCACAGCCAGGCGACCAGCGAGACGCCCAGCAATAGCCACAGGGCGCCTCGAGCCAATTCGACACCCCAACGGCGACCTCGCCACAGCCCCACCCCCGCGGGCAACAGGCACAGCCCGACCAGGCCCGGTCCGGTCACCACACGCAGTGCCAGGGTCTCCTCGATCACCACCCGGCCGGTCGCGATCCCGATCACCCAGCCCCACGTCGCGACTCCCCCTGCCAGGCAAATCACCGCCAGGGTCCTCACCGGAGGCGACCCCGTGGTGGGCTGCGGATCCGCCGCCGCCGACCTCCCGGCAGACGTCCCTTCGGGCTCCACCCCCTGCCGACTCCCCCACGCCACGATCGCCGTCATCACCGCGAAGACTGCAAACAGGATGCTCCAGGTGTATCCCTGCCCGACCAGGTCCCACCGCGGCTCGACCACGAAGGGGTAACCCAGCAAGGCCAACAGCGAGCCAGCATTCGAGAGCGCGTACAGCCGGTAGGGCACCGTGCCCGGATGCGACCTGCTGTACCACGCCTGCAACAACGGACCGGTGGTCGAGAGCACGAAGTAGGGCCAGCCGATTGTCACGGCCAGGGTCAGCACCACCTGCCAGGTCGGGTCGACCTCCGAGGAGGGCTTCCATGTCGAAGCGGGCAGCACCGGAGCCAACGAGTCACCAAACAGGCCCCACACCAGCCACAGCGATCCCACCGCCAGGACGACCAGGTGAACCAGGCCCTGTCGGCTGGACTTCACTCGAGCCACCAGCAGGTGCGAATACGTGTAACCGGCAAACAGGACCAGCTGGAAGAACAGCATGCAGGTGGTCCAGACGGCCGAGCTGCCTCCAAACCACGGCAGGATCGCCTTGCTCAACATCGGCTGGATCCCGAACAGCAGGAACGCACTCAGGAAGATCGCCAAGCCATGCAACACACCCGGCCAACGTTGAGTGGAAGAGACAGACGACATCAGTACCGGCCAGAGCTTGTGAAGGACTGGGGTCAGAGCTTGAATAGTGAATGCTGGCCCCCGACGCGGCAAGACTCGAAAAACCAGAGGGCCACGATTCATACGGGAAGCGCTGATCCCAGGTCGGATGGGTGAGTAAGTGGTGATGCAGCGGTTGATCTTGATCGGGGCCAGCAACGTCACCATTGCGTTTCCGCGACTGGTGCATGGATTGGCCCAGGCAATCGACGGGCCGCTTGAGATCTGGGGAGTGCATGGGCACGGCAGATCGTACGGGACCTGGAGCAAGGTGCTGGGGCGGTCGCTGCCGGGGATCATCGGGAGCCGATTCTGGGATGCCTGGCCCCCATCGGAACATGCCACACCGCCGAGGGCTCTGCTCACCGATATCGGCAACGACATCCTTTATGGTCACGATGCCGCTCAGATCCTCGAGTGGGTCGAGACCTGCGTGAACCGATTGAAGGGGCTGGACGCAGAAATCGCGATGACCCGACTTCCTCTGGCCAGCCTCGAAACACTCTCCCGCCTCCGCTTTACCCTCGCCAGAAAGATCCTCTTTCCCGGCTGCCGACTGGACCTGTCCGAAATCAGGCGGCAGGCCGAGGAACTCGATTCGGGGGTCATCGCCTTGGCAGCAAAGTACTCGATCCCGCTGACCGAGCCCGAGGGCCGCTGGTACGGGATCGACCCGATCCACATCCGCAGTCGCTTCATGGAATCGGCCTGGCAGAAGATCGTCGGCGGGTGGTTCCCCGCCACTTCGCCGCCGGCGTTCCGCAAAGTCGGCCTGAGTCGGTCTCTGCAGGCCTGGCGCTGGTGGCCGGCTGAACGAGGCCGCTGCGGGCGGGTGACCGAGACTCCGCAACCGGTCTTCCGGCAGGGCGAACTCAGCATACGGTTGTACTGACAGCGGCGGTTGGGGTCAGACGCCGCCTGACCCCAAGCTCTAAAGCAGCGTCAGCGGGTTCTTGCGGTTCTTCAGCGGCAACGCCACCGGTCCGCCCTGGCGGTGCGATTCGAAGACCGAGGCAATCATCTCGGTCGCCGCGCGTGCGTCATAGACCCCCGACACCGGCTGGCGGTCCTTCTCGATCGCCTCGATCAGGTCCAGCACCGCTGCATGGTTCGAGCCGTGCTTCGTATCTCGAGTCTCGGGCTTGCCGACGCCGTTGCTGGAAATCGGTTGCCACTTCGACCCGGTCCGGCCGGGCGACCATGCCGGGTCCTTCAGCAGCCAGGCCGTTTTGAGGAATCCCGACTGGAACTCGAGCACGCCTCTTGAGCCAAAGACCTTCAACCCGAATCGGTTGCCATGTCCTCGATGCGACGCGAAGAACCCGTTGATTCCGTTCTTGAACCGGTAGGTGGCATCGATCGTATCGGCCGCCAGCGGCCCGATGCCTTCGTTGCCGTTGTAGACGTGTGACTTGTCGACCGGCTTGCCCTTTTCAAAGCAGCGGGCGAAGCAGCTCTCGACGTCCCCTCCAAACACCCTCATCAGGTCCAGCATGTGCGTGCCCAGCACCCACAGATCTTCGCCTCCCCCGCGCCTCGCGTCTTCCTTGCCTCGAGCCCTCAGTTCGAGCACCTCGCCGATCTGCCCGTCGGCGATCAGTTGGCGTGCGACTGCGACCTGTGGCGAGTAGCGGTTGCCGTGTGCGATCGCCAGCTTGACGTGTTTGGTCTCGCACGCCTTGACGACCGCATCGGCCTCGACCAGGTCCCGCACGAACGGCTTCTCCATGTAGACATGGCAGCCCAGGTCGATGGCCTCCATCAGCATTTCGTGGTGCCGATCGAGCCATCTCTGCGAGATCGACACGATGTCGGGTTTCTCTTTCTCGAGCATCTCGCGGTAATCGACGTAGGCCTTGCTGGCTCCCGTACGGGTCATCGCCCCGGGCAATGCCGACTTGTTGTCGTCGGCGACGGCCACCACCTGGCACTGCTCGACGCCCTTCCAGACAACATCCAGCCCATGGCCGTAGTTGCCCTTGCCGGTCCGCCCGATGATCCCAACGCGATAAGTCCTGGCCATCACTCGACCTCCAAGCCCAGCTTCCTCAGGAAGGGTTCCATCCGCGGCTCGCGGCCGAGGAACTCCCGCACCATCTGCATCTCGTCGACCGTGCCGCCTCGCGCGAGGATCTTCTTGCGGTACTCGCGGCCCGCCTTGGGACTCAGCATCCCCAGCTCCTGGAACCGCTGGAACATGTCCTCGGCGTAGACCAGGCTCCAGAGGTATCCGTAGTAGCCGGCCTGGTATCCGGTCAGGTGCCCGAAGGAGGCCTGGAAGTGGGTCCCCGGCACCGAATCGTACAACTCGATTTCGTCGTAGAGATCGAGGCCGACCTGGGTCGTGTCGACCTTGCCGTCGGGCTTGAGGTGATAGGTCATGTCGACCATCCCGTAGTAGATCTGGTGCTCGGCCTTCATCCCCGAGCCGAGGTACTTGGCCTTGACCATCCCGTCCAGCAGCTCGTCGGGGAACTCGGCTCCGGTCTTGTAGTGCCGGGCGAAGGTCTTCAGCACCTTCGCATCCCAGACCCAGTGCTCGAACATCTGCGAGGGTGCCTCGACAAAGTCGCGGGCGACTGACGTCCCCGAGAACTCACCGTACTTCGACTCGGTCAGGATCGAGTGCAGGCAGTGTCCGAACTCGTGGAAAAACGTCTCGACCTCATCGTGACTGAGCAGCGAGGGGGCATCCTTGGTCGGCTTGGTGAAGTTGCAGACCAGGGCGGCCAGCGGTCTTTGCACCCGACCATCGGCCCACTCCTTGCGAGGGTGCAGACCCCACTGTGCGGCATGGCCGTACTTGTTGGGTCGAGGGTGCAGGTCGAGGAAGAAGCGACCGATCATCGTCTTACTCTCGATGTCAGTCACCTCGTACAGCTTCACGTCGGGGTGCCAGATCGGAGTCCCCAGCTTCTTCGCCTGCCCGGTGATCTCCTTGTAACTCAGCCCGTACAACGACTGGGTGATCGAAAACAGCCCGTCGATCACTCGCTGCAACGGGAAGTACTCACGTACCTTCTCCGAATCCACCGCATACTTTTCGCGCATCAACCGCTTCTCGTAGAACGACTGGTCCCAGGGCTTGAGCTTGGCGTCCTTGCGGCCAGTGTGCTTTCGCTTCGCCGCGGTGTATTCAGCAAAATCGAGCTGGGCCTTCTTGCGCAACAGCGGCCTGAGTTTCTTGTAGAAGTCGATGACCGCGGTGGCCGACTTCGACATCCGGATCTCGGTCTCGTAGTCGGCCGGATGCGAGTAGCCCAGCAGGTTGGCGACCTTGGCCCTGAGTGCCAGGATCTCCTCGATCTGCTTGACGTTCTTCAACCCGCCCCGCCGCTTGTAGGCGATCCAGACCTTTTGCCGCGTCAGGCCACTCTCGCAGTAGTTCATCAGCGGCAGGAACGACGGGTAGTCCATGCCGACCATGTAGATGCCGTCGGAGGTGGGTTGAGTTTCGAACCACTGATCGGGCATGCCCTTGAGTTCCGCTTTGGTCAGCGGCACGCGGGTTTCATCGGCACGGATTGTCGATTCGAATTCGATCGACTTCTTGCTCAACTCGACCTGCAGCTCCTTCAGCTCGTCACGCTGCTTGGCCTCAAGGGCCATTCCCGCCCGGCGGTAGTCTCGCAGAGTGCGTTTCAGCAGCCGAGCGTCCAGCCCATCCAGTTTCGGTTTGCTGTCGGCGTACGCCTTGATCGCCCCATAGAGATCCTCTCGCTTCAGCACCGCGATCATCCAGTTCCTGACACTGACCTCGGCCTTCTGACCCTGGTTCCTCAGTGCGGTGTCCGGCGAGACATAGGCCATGAACTGCAGGAACTCGGTATCGAGCCGCAGCTGAACGATCAGGTCGTCGATGGCGACGATCGTATTGGCCAGCGTCCGTTTCCCGTCGGCCACCGCGATGATCCTCTCGACAGCCGCGTCGGCCTTGACCAGCGCCGCGGCCACCGGTGACCCCTCGTACTTGTCCGCTGCCGCAAGCGGCAGCGGGGCCGTGGCCACGATCGACAGTGCCCAGAGGGCACACAGGCAGAGAGACAGGCGGGCAGGAACGCGAGAATCGTGTTTCATCAGAAACCGTCCTTTACGGTGATCATTCCGCCGCCGGCAGGGCATCTGCAACTTGCGGCGTGATGCGGAGGTGATTGGGGAAGCGAACCCGGAGCCGTAATTCCTCAGCGACTCGCGGTCGGCTGGCCGTGAGTTTTCGGATCGTACTCCACCAGCCGAACGTTGTCGACGAAGTACTCACCGGGCGGCCAGTAGGGGTACAGCATCACGCGAACCCACTTCACTTTCGGAGTGTACTTGGTCGGGTGGAACGGTTTCTTGCGGCGCGAGTAGGTCCGCCACTTGTTCGAGCCGCCGGCCTTCAGCTGGCCCCGCCAGACGTACTTGTGAATGAACGCCTTGCGGTTCCGCTTGTTGGGCTGAGCCTTACCGCGTCGCTTGGCGAAGTACTGCTGCACCGCCCCGGCGTCGGCTCCGAACGAAACATTGGGCTTTTCGGGATACCCCACCAACCAGACCAGGATCTCGGGCCCCTTCACGTCCAGCGTCAACCAGTACGGTTTGCCCTTCTTGATCGGAATCGGATGACTCCAGTACCAGACCCCATCGAGACCGGCGAGGGTATCGAACTTGGGCGGCTTGGTGGGAATCTTCAACGGCGCCTTCAGCGGCGAGGCCCCGTCGTCGACCCTCAGCCACCAGTTGTACGCCTGGCTCTGCAGCACATCGCTGTCGAACTTCAGTACGCGGCCCCGCTTGGGATCGGCATCCTTGACCCAGAAACTCGACAGCCCGTCGATCGTCTGCCAGTGCACAGGCGTGACCTTGCCGCTGTTGAAATCGCCGTTGGGCAACAGGTTGCCATCGGGTGAAATGTACGGCTTGGCCGGCGTCTTGCTCTTTTGCGCCGGCTTGGCTTTGGCCTTGTCCTTCGACCCGGTGGCCGTCTTATCGGCGGTCTCACCGGCCCAGGTCACGGTGACCAGAAGTGCCAGGGGCAACAGGCAGCATGCGAGCATCTTCTTCACGGCGTCTTCCTCTTCTTGCCGACGGCAGGCGTCTTGAGTTTCTCTCGAGCCAACTCGGTCCAGCGGTCTCGAATCCCCGTCGTGGTCAGCTTGGCAAGTTCGACGCGAGCCCGCTTGGCCCGGCCGGTCGCCTCGAGCGCCACCACCAGCCTCCAGCGAGCCTGGTTCTCCCACATGGCTCCCTGGCCGAGGTTCAGGGCCAGGTCCAGGTACTCACTCGCCTCGAGCTGCTGACCTCGAAGCGCCATCGCCAGGCCTCGCCAGTAGAACGTGTGACCCTTGACCTTCTCGGTCGCAAACTGGTCCTCCCAGCGATCGACCGTCTCGATGGCCGCTCCGTAATTATTCTGCTGCAGGTATTCGCGGATCGAGTTCGGAAACGACCCGGTGCGGGCCGAGCGAACCGACTTGGGAATGAAGCGTCCCAGCAGGGCTTCGACCCGTCGGTAGAACGCCAGTGCCTCCTCCTTCTGACCGTGCCACAGCGCCACGTCGCCGGCGGCATTGATCGCTCGCCGGTACGACATCTTCGCCACCGCATCCTGCGTCAGTGGCGGCTTGGCGTTGACGGCGACCTCGTGGACCCGCTTGAGCAATTCCGGAGACTTGTCGGGCTGGTTGCGGCGAATGCCCAGCAGTCGGATCAGTCGTGCCAGCGAATCGAGCGATTCGGCGGCGGGTGTCTTGTCGGTGATCGACGCCTGGAAGTTGGCAATCGCCTCGTCGATCCCCTTGTCTCCGTCCGAGAGTGCTGCCAGTGCGAGCACGCGTCGCACGGCGGGAGCCTGTTCGGGTCGGAGCTTGCCGAATCGTGTCACCCAGTCCCGGCCCGCGGCAAGCGCTCGCTTCGAGTCTCCTGCCTCGCCGTACAGATGAACCAGTTCGCCGAGATTGGTGGCATCGAGCTTGGCCAGGTCGTAGCCGGCGGCCAGCTTGACGTAATCCGGATACCGCCCCTGCCGGATGTCTCCGGCCACGTGCTGCACCTCGAATACCTCGACCCCCCACCCGATCGTCTGCGGCTTGCCGGCCACCGTCGCGGTCAGCTTGACCTGGAAGCGGGCCATCGAGAGGTAGAGATGGTCGACCGAGGCACCCTGGGCCGACTGCCCGTCGCCGAAGTCCCAGCGAAACACGGTCCCCTTGGGAAACGACGCGGGAACTTCGACGGCGAGTCTCACTCGAGTGTACTGCCCGCTGGCCCGCACGCCCGGGTCGGGCCAGATCGTGTCGATGTAGGCGGGAACGAAAGTCGCCAGGGGTCCGTCGACCGATTCGTATCCGGTGACCGTGGCGGAGTGGGGCAGTGGGTAGAGGTTTCCGGGAATCGCTCCGTAGTGCCCCTTCTGCGATCCGGGAGGACTCCAGCCGAGGAAGGCGACCTGCTTGAGCAGCACTTCCTCGTGGTAGTACTCGAGGTAGTGCAACCCGGCCTTGAGTTCGACCTTCTGGTTGAACTCACCCCGCGCGCCCCGTTCTGAGGTATGACGGCCGGGCCAGTGGATCAGTGGTTTGCCATCGAGGAACGAGAAGCTGGCCTCGTTCGAGGCGGTGCAGAAGCGGTAGGTGCCATCCTTGGGGATCCGGATCCAGCCCTTGTAGAAGCTGATGTAGAGGTCCGAGGGTCCAAAGGGATTGTGTCCATCGGCGATCCGTTGCTGGTAGCGGGCTCCGTAGCGTTCGGTACTGGCCGCCATCAGCTGCTGGAAATCGGCGACCGTCTTGGGGTTGTCGCCCTGGGGCCGCTTGATCGTGGCGAAGACCAGCCCCTGCCTGGGCACCCAGGCCCCCTTGGGCGGACCGGCCCCCAGCCGCACCTCGGCGGTCACCATCTCGGCGGGACGTGCCGCCTGGGGATTACCGAAGTAGACAAAGAACTTCGCCCCGGCGGCCGGTTTGCCCGACCGGAACGTCAGCAGCGAGTAGCCATCGTTGTCGTGCCAGGTCAGTTGAAACGGAACCGTCTTGCCGGCGGCGTCACGGACGCGGAAGTCGGATCCATCGGGCTTGGCACGACCCTGGTGCACGACCCGAACCGACGCCGAGTCGACCGAAGCATCCGGCAACGGCTTGGCGATGGTAACGGTGGCCCGAGCCGTCCAGCCGTCGAGGTGCCAGGCGTCCGCGGCATCAAGTGGTGAGTCGGCCGCCGCGAGCAGCGCCGCGAACAGAACGACCAGCCGACCGGCCCCTCTTCCGACAACACGTCCGGCCTTCCTCCGCATCGATCCACCCTTCCCTACTTCTCGGA
>CAUZJR010000117.1:0-12323 GCA_963580005.1 Planctomycetota bacterium | reverse complement strand
TTCGAAAGCAATCCGAAACCGGGAACGTCTCTCCCGCCTGGTGATTGTCTGTCGCAGTCCTAGTGGTTGGAAATGAACTCGTTGGAATTGAGCAGGGCCCAGTACAGGTCCTGGTAGGCCGAGATCGGGTCGTCGCGGTTGTCCTTGAGCAGCTGTTGAGCGGCCGCGAGTTCTCGGCGTGAGGGTTCACGTGTGAGTGTCGAGAGGAACAGCCGGCGGACACGCGCGGCGTCGCTGGCGGCACCCGAGAGCACCGTGTTCAGGAAGCTGCCCCGCTCGGCACTGGTCGCCTTGGTGACCAGTTCTCCGTTCATCATCATCAGTGCCTGGGGAATCGTCCCGTTGAAGGTCGTCGCCTCGTCGTTCTCGTCGGTCCCGAAGGCGATCACGAACTGCCGCAGCCAGGTCTGTCGCTGCCGCTCGGATTCCTCCCAGCCCGAACCTCCCGCCTTGTGAGCACCGGTGGCCACGATCAGCGAATCGTAGAGCTGCTCGGCCTCCATCCCCTTGACGTACATGTGGCTGAACAACGGCGACTCGCCCGCACCGGGATTGTCGACAGCATTGTCGTTCCCCAGCCGGCTCGTCAGGTGGTACGGCTCGGAATTGCAGATCCAGCGGGCCAACTGCTTGACGTCGTAACCGGCCTTGACGAATTCTCGAGACAACCGCTCGAGCAACTCGGGGTGGGTCGAGGGGTTGTGAGGCCCCATGTCGTCCAGCGGCTTGGTAAAACCGTAGCCGAAGAAATGACCCCAGGTCCGGTTGACCATCGCCTTGGCAATCAGCGGGTTGTCGCCGGCCACCATCAGCTTGGCCAGCTCTTTCCGGAGATCGGTCGACGGCTTGGCGTTGACGCGGGTCTCGAAGAACCGCGGCTCGACCATCTGCAACGTACCGGCACGCTGCTCGAAAAAGACCCTCTCCTTGAAATCGGTGAAGACCAGTTCCGAGTAGTCATCGACCATGCGACCGCTCTTGGGATCGTACTTGCGATGATCCACGCGGCGGGCCTGCCGGAAGAAGTTGTTGAATTCCCAGAACTGGTTCTGCTGCCAGTCGTTGAACGGATGGTTGTGACACTGTGTGCACTGGACCTGGATTCCCATGAACAGACGCGTCGTCTTGGCGGTCGCCTGGACACCGTCGTCACGCATGGTCATCTGGGCCAGCAGGTAGTTGACCGCCCCGTTCCGCTCGAAATGACCCTCGGCCGAGACCAGGTCGTAGACCACCTTGTCCCAGGGACGGTTCCGCGCGAACGCCTCGCGGAGAAACTTCCGCATGCCGCCGCGGCTGACTCGTCGAGGAGTCCGCCGACCGATCAGCAGGTTGCTCCAGATGGTCGTCCAGTTGCGGACGTAACCCGGATCATCCAGCAGGTTGTCGATCAGCTTGGTCCGCTTGGCCGGGTCGCGGTCCTTGAGGAACGCCTCGACCGCCTCCAGCGACGGAATCGCACCGACCAGGTCCAGGTGCACGCGACGAATCCACTCGGTGTCGCCCGCGATCGTCGAGGGATTGATCTCATTGTCGGTCCAACCCTGGCGGACCTGGGTGTTGGTGAAGTCGACGATTTCGCGAGCCGACCCGGTCAGGGCGGCCTGGGGAACCGCCGGCTGCGACGTGCCGCGGCGACGCGACGAAAGTTTCCGGGTCGCCGACTTGCGAACGGTCGGCTTCTTCGAGGCCGACCGCTTCAGCTGTGCAGCCCTGCCCACTCCAGGTGACGCCAACGCCACCCCCAGCGCCAAGACCACAAACCACCGGCCCCAAGGGGCCGTTTCACTTCCTGTTGACCGTGATTCCCGCCACGATTGCATCGAATTCAGTCTCCCTGGGCCCGTGTCGTGAGCCGATTCGGTCGGCTCGCTCTGGACAGACTCCCACTTCATCCCAGTAACCACAATAGAGCCGAATACCTTCGTCGTCATTTTCTGATTTTTTTCCGATCCAGACCACTCGAAACAGTGTAACCCATTGCAGTCTATCGAGTTGAACTCACTCGTGGATTCCTGCATCAGGACACGAACCGCCGCTGCAAATCACCGGGACCGAGCGATCTGCTAGCATCGCCGCATCATGAAGATTTGCGGCGAGAGCGATCTGGCCAATCTGACACCATCGAGAATCACCAGATGACAGCCACCATCGACCTCTCGGGCCAAACGGCCATCGTCACGGGAGCCTCGAACGGGATCGGCCGCGCGACGGCCGTCCTGTTGGCCGAGCATGGTGCGACGGTGTTGGCCGCCGATTTTCGGCACCTCGAGGAGAACGCCGAGCGATTCGCTGAACTGGGGATTGCCGAGATCACGTGTGACGTGAGGCGGGAATCGGAGCTGGCCGCGATGATCGGCGAGGCGATCGCGAGGACGGATCGATTGGATATCCTGGTCAACAACGCGGGGATCGGCATGGTGAAGCCGGTCGAGGAGGTGACCGAGGAAGACTGGGACGCCTGCATCGACACGAATCTCAAGGGAGCCTTCTTCGGGTGCCGCCACGCGGTGGGGCCGATGCGTGACGGTGGTGGTGGAGCGATCGTCAACATGTCGAGCAATGCCGGGCTGCTGCCTCGTTCGCACGACCCGGTCTATTCGATCAGCAAGCTGGCCCTGGTCGGCCTGACCCGCAGCCTGGCCCTGTGCCTGGCCGCGGACCGCATCCGGGTCAACGCCGTCTGTCCCGGCCCGGTCGGCGACACGGCGATGATGAACGCCGACCTCGACAGCGCCGACGACCCCGACGCGCTGACCCGTGCGATGATCGCCGCCAGCCCCCTGGCCGCGGCGTGGGATCGCATGATCGATCCTCGTGAGATCGCCGCGTCGGTGCTGTTTCTGGTCAGCGACCAGGCCGCGATGATCACCGGAACAGCGATCGGCATCGACGGCGGCAAGTCACTGGGCGTGCCACCGGCCACCCGCTGACCGACTCGCTGGGGCCACGCCGCCTGTTGTCACAATCCTCACCACCACTTGCCCTTCTCGACGTTGCCCTCCCTGCGCCTCTTGCCCGATACGGCCGAGTCTTCACGCTGCCCGGCATCCATGAGCGGCAAAAACCGCACGTGTGCTGGATCGAGCCTAGAGTGTAGAATGAGATCAATGGCGAGGCCCAGGCCCCGCCATTTCCTCGACCCAACCCTCCCACCAAGCTCGATCCCCCCATGGCCGCTCGACTCGTTTCACTCACCGACGAACAGTCGATCGCGATCGACAAACCGGTCATCTTCATTGGCCGGGACAGCGAGTGTGACGTGGTACTGGGTGACAGCCGTCGCGTGTCACGGAAGCACTGCTGCCTGGCTCACGTCAACAATCACCTGGTGATCCGAGACCTCGGCAGCATGAACGGTGTCTGGATCAACGGAGAGCGAGTGGAACGCACCGGCACGATGCGGCCCGGCGACGAGTTGGCCATCGGTGATGTCTGCTATCGACTCTCGATCGAAGACCACTCCGGATCAGACAACCCAGACCAGGTACCGGACCAGGAAGCCGACGCCGAGGATGTCAGCATGGACTTCCCGGTCGTCGTGGCGGACCTCGACAACGACGTGCTGGAGGCCGAGTCTGTGGCGGAGAGTGATTCGTCGGAGTTCCTGGTGTTGCCCGAGTTGCCGGCAAGCGAGAGCCAGGACGACGACGGCGACGTGATTCCGCTCGATGACGACGGCAACTACAATGACGACGATTCGAGGATTCTGCCGCTGTCGGGGTGAGGCCCACAGCGAGGCAAACCGCGTCGCTCGACCCGCGGCGTGACCCGTTCACCCGACTGCCCCTGCACTCTCCGCTTGCCTGTCATACCCTCCCCGCACCATCGCCTACTGTCCCATGCTTGATCTGCAGTACATCTGTGACCATCTCGACGCCGTCGCCGAGAACTGCCGCAACCGTGGCGTCGAGGTTGATCTCGAGAAGATCGTCACCCTCAGGGGGCGTCGTGGCGAGCTGATCACCGGGGGCGACGAGTTGAGACGCGAGCAGAAGGCCACCAGCTCGCAGATTCCCACCGCTGAAAATGATGAGTCGAAACAGGCGTTGATTGCTCGAGGGCGCGAGCTGCGGGAGCAGTTGCAGGAGCTGGATGGCGAGTTGGCCGGTGTTGAGGCCGACCTGCGTGCCGAGCAGTCCTGTGTGCCCAACATGTCGCATCCCGACGCCCCGGTGGACCCCGGTGATGACGGCCATGTCGAAATCCGCAGGTCCGGCGACGTGCCCGAATTCGACTTCGAACCCCTGGACCACGTGGCTCTTGCCGAAGCTCACGACCTGATCGACTTCGACGCGGGGTCCCGGGTCGCCGGTCACGGGTTCTACTTTCTCAAGAACGAGGCCGTGCTGCTGGAGCTGGCGCTGATCCAGTTGGCCGTCACACGCCTCCGCGAAGCCGGCTTCACCCTGATGACCACTCCCGACCTGGCCCGGGACGAGATCATCGAGGGCATCGGGTTTCTGCCTCGAGGTCCTGAGTCCCAGATCTACTCGATCGAAGGCTCGGACCTGAGCCTCGTCGCAACCGCCGAAATCACCCTCGGCGGATCGCTCAGAGACCAGGTCCTGGAATCCGACGACCTGCCGTTGCGGTACGCGGGCATCTCGCATTGTTTCCGCACCGAGGCCGGAGCCCACGGGCGAGCGACTCGAGGCATCTACCGTGTCCACCAGTTCACCAAGGTCGAAATGTTCGGCTTCACCGAACCGACGCTCGACGCGTCCAACGCCTTACTCGAGCAGATCGTAGGAATCGAGGAGGACCTGTTTCAGTCTCTGGAGATCCCCTACCGCGTGGTCGACACCTGCACCGGAGATCTCGGCGGACCGGCCTACAGGAAATTCGACCTGGAGGCCTGGATGCCCGGGCGAGGCGACGGCGGGGCGTTCGGAGAAGTCACCTCCGCTTCCAACTGCACCGACTACCAGGCCCGACGGCTGGGCATTCGCTGCCGCCAGGCAGGGAAGAAGGGGACCGAATTCGTACACACGCTCAACGGCACCGCCGTGGCCATCTCCAGAGCACTGATCGCAGTGCTGGAAAACCACCAGCAAGCCGATGGCACGATCCGCATCCCCGAAGTGCTGCGGCCCTGGATCGGCCTCGACCAGATCGGCTGAACCCGTCATTCTCCCTTCCTGATGCCCTTTTCATCATCCCGGAATCAGCGCCGTGAGACGCGAAGACGACCCAGACATCAGCGACGACGAAACCGATCCCGCGGACGATTCAAGCGAGTCGGCCCAGGGCGAGCCGTTGAAGGCTGAGAACGTTGAGAACCCGGCAGACGCATCCGACGAGTCCAGCGACGAGTCCCCGGTCGACCCGGAATCCGACCCCGAATCCGATTCGCCGACGGCCGAAGAGCCGGATTCCGAGAGTGGCTCCGAATCCGAGGACCACGACGACGATTTGCCCGAGTACGAGCCGCTGACACCGGAATTGGTGGCGGAGGAGGCCGAACGGGGCGACTTCATGCTCCGCTGGGCCGTCGTGTTGTTGGCGGTCCTGCTGGGCTGTTACGGGATCTACCAGTCGACCACCCTGCAGCGCACTGCCAGCGGCCAGTACATGGCCTCCCACGGCCTGCTCCCACCCTCGACCGACGTCTTCAGCCTGACAGCCACCGAGCGAGCCTGGGTCAACCTGGGCTGGGGCACCGACCTGATCCTGGCCGGGCTGTACACTCTGCCGGGCCAGGACCTGTGCCTGACTCTGTTCACCGCGGCGATGGCGGGGCTGACCCTGGGGCTGCTGGTCCACATTTCTCGGCCCGGCCTGCCCAACTGGTGGAATTCGGTGTTGGCCACGGTGGCCCTGTTGGCGGTGTTTCCCCAGTTCGTGGCCGGCCCCGAATCGATCACTCTGCTGGGGCTGGCGCTCCAGCTGTGGCTGCTGCACCGCTTTCGACTTTCGAGTCGGCCTCGCGACCTGTGGGGGCTGGTCGCTGTGCAGCTGGTGTGGGTCAACCTCGACCCCCGTGCCTGGATCGGCCTGCTGATCCTGCTGCTGTACGGCCTCGGTGAGTGGCTGGGTGCTCGCCAGAACCGCCCCGGCCTGGGTGGTCCCTCGCAGCGGAAGCTCTACTGGCAGGTCACCGGAGGCGTGGCGCTGGCGTGCCTGCTCAACCCGTTCCACATCCACTCTCTGCTGGCCCCGCTGGTGCTCTACGGCACCGAGTACCCGGCCCTGAGGACCTACAACGTGCTGCTGCTGGACCAGTCGGTCTCGATGGACCGCCTGCAGTACTACCCGTTGACCGCGATCGTCTACCACAAGGGTCACTGGGGCAACTGGAGCTGGCTGAACTTCCACGTGATCGCCGGCCTGCTGGTCTTGATCGCGGCCGGAATCACGCTGTTTCTGAATCGACGTCGTGCCGATTCGGGTCACGTGGCGGTGCTGGTGGGGCTGACGCTGTTGTCGCTGTTGGGCGTCCGCGAGCTGGCTCCGGCGGCCTTGGTCGCGGCGGTGCTGGCCGGCCTCAACGCCCAGGACTGGTACCGGGCGACGTTTCCTCAGGAGTACACCGTCGAGCCTCGCGAGCTGTTGTTTTCGCGAGGCGGACGGGCTCTGACGGTGCTGGCGTTCTTCGCCGTGGCGCTGTTGGCGATCCTGGGTTGGCTGACGCCCGAACACGGCCGCAAGCTGGGCCTGGGTCTCGATCCCAGGCTGGCATCGGCCGTCGACGGCCTGACCACCGACCTCAACGAGCAACTGTTCACGCTCTCGGGAGACCTCGCCGAAGACCTCGACCGAGGCCGCATCAACTCCACTCTCAGGAAACAGTTCACCACCAACAAGATCACACTTCCCGACGACGCCAGTCTCCGGACTCGACAACCCGGATCGAGCTGGTCGATCCGCAGCGAACAGCCCGGCCACGACTACGTGGTGGTGCAGGCCGTCGGTCGACTGGTGGTGTATCGAGACCTGGGTCGAGACGACACGCACCGCGGGTTCAACTTTGTCCCGGGCCAGGGCGACCTGATGATCTGGATCGGGCATCGTCCCTTCATCGACAACCGCGTGCGGCTGTATGCCGGCAGTGGAGACTCTGACCTGCTGAGGCTGCATCGGCGGACCCGGGCGGCGTTGCGGTTGAGGAGCCTGGTGATCGGCACCGACGAGGGTCGCCAGGTGCTCAGGGTCCAGGTGGCCGGCGAGACCTCCGATGCGATCGAGGTGATCCTGCCACCGGGAGGCCCCGGGACCCGCCAGCAGATTGAAAGATCCGACCTCGACGCCACCGCCTCCACACCCGCCTCACGGGGCGACATGCCCCAGACCGGACTCACCTCGGTCTGGCGAACGACCTTCGACACCCACCGCATCACTCACGTCCTGCCCAGGCTCCACGGATCCACCCGACCCGATTACACCTCGATGTTCGATCTGATCCAGTACCCCAATCACTGGCAGCTGGTCCGGATCGGGGCCACCACCGCGGTGTTCTATCGCAAGGCCGACGCCCAGGAATCGATCACCGGGTTCCTCGAGAAGCACACCAACGACTTTGCCAGGAATGCCTTCCGCACGCCCGCCGAAAAACTCGATCCCCGCCCCGAACTCGCCCGCGGCGACACCTCCTTCACCAGCCGCCTCGCACAAAAACGCAACATCCCCATCCCCGCGATCGCCCGAGCCACTCACCTGGCACAGATTCTCAAGATGCAGCAATCCAGCCCCAGGTTTATGCAGGCCCTGCAGGAGGTCGCTCTGAGAGTGACCAACCAGGACCTCACCGGGGGGCCCAGCAGCCAGCGTGCCCTGAATGCCCTGGCCGACACCGCGGCGGTGGCCCACGTGACGATCCGATCAGCCAACGAAGGCCTGGCCACGGCTCCAGGCTCCAGCGAAGGATTCCTCGTGCTGGGAATCGCCTACGCCTGCCTCGACGACATCGAACTGGCATTTCGGGGAGGCGACACGAGCACCCCGTGGGCCAAGCGGAGGTACTTCGAATCGATCCTCGCTCTCAACCAGGCCATCGAACTCGACCAGGACAACGCCGAAGCTCTGTTCACACGCTACCAACGACTCCAGAGACTCAGACGAGTCGACCTCGCGCTGGAATCATTGAAACGCTTCGACGAATTGACCCGGTTGCAAAAGGGTGCCAGCGAAGCACAGATCGAGGCCCGCAGGCAACAGATCGACGACCCGCTGCAGAGACTGATCAGCAACGTCGAACCGGTCAGGAAGGAAATCGAGAAGCAGTTTCATCCCGAGGACGGAGCCGATCCGCCGGACCGCGTCGAGTACGCTCTGGCGCTGACGAGGGAACAGCCCGGGCGAAACGTGTTCATCGGTGAAGCCCTGAAACTAATCAACGACGACGTCCAGCAAGCGGCCAGCCCCGATGTCCTGCTGCTCAAGGCACAGTGGATGATGGAGGCCGGGATCTTCAAGGATGAAGCCACCGCCATGACGCTCGATGAGATGTTCCAGGATCTCGGCGAACAGAGTGACCAGGGTACCAGTCGCACCACACTCGCCATCAGCCGACTGGCCTACGCCGACTTCGACCAGGCCAACCAGCTGTGGCAAGGCGAGTTGGCACGACTCGAACAGCAGCGGCTCGGAGACGCGCTCAGACACCTGCCGCTGATCCTGAGACCCCAACAGTGGCCCTTTGATCAACTCAACTCCACCATGAACCTCGTGCTGCTGCACCCGAGCATGCAGAGCGAACTGATGTTCAATGTCGCCATGAGTCACCTCGAGGCCGGACGAGTCAACCAGGCCGGAGACGAATTGACCCGGCTGATCGACGATGTCCCCGACTCACACCTCAGACCACTCGCACAATTCTACATCTCGCAAATCACCGACAAGCCGCTGGAACTCCGCGACAGCGTGGGACCTCAGCAGATGATCCCCATCGAGGCCGAGATGTTCGGGACCGAGCCGAAGGCGGCTCCGAAATCCGAGTGAGTCGCCACCAGCCACCGCAAGACTACTCGGCCATCTCCTGGCCGAAGCTCAACCGCATCTGAGGATCCAACTGCTGCTGGAATTCCTTGAACAGCAGGCTCGGCTGGATGTCCTCGTTGTGCTGGTACTTGTCGCTCTTGTACTCGGTCACGTCACCGGAAATGGTGTGATAGGAGATCTGGCAGATGGGTACGCCGGGATAGACGCGGACCGGTTGCACGGCGAACATCTCGAGAGTCCAGTAGCCGCTGAAGCCGACGTCTCCGAAACTGTTGGTGCAGTGCACGAAGAGACCCAGTCGTCCGACCGAGCTGCGGCCTTCGATCATCGGGACCAGGTTGTGGGTCTCGGTCCGCTCGACGGTTCGCGCCAAGTAGAGCTGGTTGGGGTTCATCACAAAGCCCTCGGGCGGGATCGTGTAGCGGCGAAAGCGATTGGGCCGCTGCATGTCCAGCACGATCTCCTCGTACACCAGGAGCTCGTTATGGAGGCTGAGGTTGTAGCTGTTGGGGTTGAGCCGCTCGGGACTGAACGGTTCGATCAGGATGTTGTCACCCAACTGCGCGGTGATTTCCGACCCGGTCAGGATCATGGCGGCGTCCCGTCCGTCGTGGTTCCAGAGGCCTGGTCGACCCCACGGACCCCGTCCGCGGCGATCAACGCGACACACCGTAATCCCATTCACTCGCGGTTGCAACAACCCATCGTAGACTCTCCGACGCTCCCACACATCCCACCGATCTCAAGTAGAAAGCGGCGGCAGGCCGACCCGCTGACAGCACTTCAGCAACGGGCACTCGGGGCACTGCGGCCGACGGGCGATGCAGATCTTCCGCCCGTGGTGGATCACACGATGCGAGTACTCGATCCACTCCTTCTTGGGCAACAACCCGATCAGGTCCTGCTCGATCTTCTCGGGAGTGGCCTCGGTCGTCAGTCCCAGCAGGTTGCTGATCCGCTTCACATGGGTATCGACAACCACTCCACTGGCAATGCCGAAGCAGACACCCAGCACGACATTGGCCGTCTTGCGACCCACCCCCGGCAGCTGGATCAGCTCGTCCACTTCCCGAGGAAACTCGCCCTCGTGGTCCCTGACCAGTCCCTGGGCCATCCCCTTGAGACTCTTGGCCTTGGACCGGAAGAACCCGGTCGACCTGATGATCCGCTCGATGTCGCGGATCCGCCCCCGCCCCAGCAACTCGGCCGTCGGGTACTTCTCGAACAGAGCCGGGGTCACCATGTTGACCCGTTCGTCGGTGCACTGGGCCGAGAGAATCGTGGCGGCCAGCAGCTGGAAGGGACCATCGTGGTGCAGAGCACACTCGGCGTCGGGGTAGGCCCGCTTCAGCCCCCGCACCACCTTCCGGGCCCGCGACCTGGTCTCATCGTTGGGAACGCTACAACCCGACCTGGCCATGATTCAAACCGCGATACGAGAGAACCGCCTGATGGACACCGCCGAGTGCGGCTCTTTAGAATCGAAGGGACGGAGCCGGGAAACCGGTTCCCGGCCGGGCCACTGTGGTCCGACACGACCGCCCCAGAAATCATACGCGGCGATCGCCAGACCGCAATCGTCCGATGCCCCACAACCCACCACCACCCCACCCGCCGCAATACCTCGAGGGACTGCGGCTATTTAATGAGCAGGATTTCTTCGAATGCCACGATGTCCTCGAGGAACTCTGGTCGGACATCGTCGGTGACGAGCGGAAGTTCTACCAGGGGCTGATCCAGGTCGCGGTGGCACTGTTTCACTTCGGCAACGGAAATCTCGGCGGAGCCCGCAAGTTGTATCACTCGTCCCGAGGATACCTCGAGACATACCCCTCACCCTACATGGACCTCGACCTCGAAAGCCTGCTCAGCGACCTCGAGACCTGCTTCCAGGAACTGCTCGACGCCGGCAACACCTATCCCACCGACCTGGTCATCAACGAAGACCTTATCCCCCGTGTCACCCTGGCTGACTCATGACGCAATCCGGCGCTCAATCTGATCAGTTGCGGAACTTCACCGGCCGCGTGCCGCTGTTCCCGCTGCCCGACGCCGTGCTGTTCCCGCACGCGTTGCTGCCGTTGATGATCTTCGAGCCGAGGTATCGGCAGATGGTCGCCGATGTGCTCGATTCCGACCGACTGATCGCGATGGCACTCCTGGAACCGGGCTGGGAATCGACCTACGAATCCAAGACGGCGTCGATACGCCAGACCGTCTGCATCGCCCGCATCACCTCCTCGAAACTGCTCCCCGATGGCCGCTACGAGATCGTCGTCGAGGGTCTTTCGCGTGCCGAAGTGCTCGACGAAGACGAATCGTCTCATCCCTACCGCATCGCGCGAGTCGAGCTGTGTCCGGAAATGCCCGCCGGGCTCTCCCAGGACCAGCGACGGCGGACTCAGCGCGAACTGCTGGTCGGATTTCAGCAACTGGCCGCCGGTTGTGACTTCGACCGCACCTTCCACGACTCGCTCGATGCCGACCTCCCCCTGGGAGGACTCTGTGATGTGATCGCCTACTCGCTGCCACTGGAACCCGACGCGGCCCAGTCGATTCTCGAAGAACCCGACATCGCATCCCGCTCGATGCTGGTCCTGGACGAAATGAGACACTACATCGAATCCGACATCGGCCATCCCTCGACCTTCCCGCCCCCCTACAGCCTCAACTAGACGCAACCCCCCTCATCCCGATCTCTCTGCACGAGACCACGATGTCCTCCAGTAGCGTTCCCGTCGATGCGATCGACCCCGTCGACACAAGTTCGGCCTCGACCTCGCCGGTCGATCAGCCTCGAATCGCCTCGGCAGTCCGCGAGATTCTCGAGGCGATCGGCGAAGATCCCGATCGTGCGAGCCTGGTCGAGACTCCCCAGAGAGTGGCACGGATGTACGCCGAGCTCTTTGCCGGCCTGTATTCGGACCCCGCCCGCCACCTGAAAAAGTGCTTCCAGGAACAGTTCGACGAACTGGTCCTGGTCCGGGAAATCAGTTTCAACAGCCTGTGCGAACATCACCTGCTGCCCTTCATGGGGGTCGCCCACGTGGGCTATCTGCCCAACGGACGCATCGTGGGTCTCAGCAAGCTGGCCCGCGTGGTCGAGGAAATCTCGCACCGACCACAGGTCCAGGAACGGATGACCGACCAGGTCGCCGATCTGCTCTACGAAGAACTCGACGCCAAGGGTGTCGTGGTGGTACTCGAGGCGACTCACACCTGCATGACGATCCGAGGCGTTCGCAAGCCGGGCAGCCTGACGGTCACCAGCGCCGTCCGGGGTCTGTTCAAGACCAACCAGTCGAGTCGAGCCGAGGTCATGTCGCTGATCAATCGCCGCTGAGCCGGGGTCGTTTGTACTCAAGAGAATCCTCGTGATCGCC
>CAUZJR010000116.1:0-12344 GCA_963580005.1 Planctomycetota bacterium | reverse complement strand
CAGGCCTATTCCCGCCTTGTCGACACGCTGCTGGGTTCGGTCGGCTACGGCGAACGCTGGGGCCGCCACTGGCTCGACGTTGTCCGTTTCGGAGAAAGCAACGGCTTTGAACGCAACGCGCCGCGAAAGACGTTCTGGCCCTATCGCGACTGGGTCATCGACGCGCTGAACCGCGACATGCCCTACGACCAGTTCGCCCGCCTGCAACTCTTCGGCGACAAACTGCTGCCCGGTCGCGACGGTGCCGCGGCTGCCGGGTTCCTTGTCGCCGGAGTGCACAACACGGTGGTCGGAGGCAGCAAGCGGATGAAACTGCTGGCCCGGCAGGACGAACTCGAAGATCTCGCCGCCAGCGTCGGACAGACCTTCCTGGGACTCACGATCAACTGTGCCAGGTGTCACGACCATAAGTTCGACCCGATCCGCACCACCGAGTACTACCAGGTCATCTCGGCACTCGACGGGGTCGCCCACGGCGAACGCGAACTGTCCGACTCGGCCGCCGCAGCCCAATTGGCCAAGCTTGCACCCCGCATCAGCGAGCTCTCGAAACAGCTCGAAGTCCTCCGCCGCCAGGCACGCCAGAAGGTCCTCAAGAAACAAAAGGACTCCCCACCCAAAAACCCGGTGGCCAATCGACCTCGACCGCTCGCCGAATGGAGGTTCGACGACGATTTCCGAGACAGCATCGGCAGCCTGCACGGGCGAGCCGCAGGGGGTGCCCGTCTCGACAATGGAGCACTCGTCCTTGACGGCAAGGCCGCCTTCGTTCAGACGCCTCCCCTGTCCAGGCCACTCGCCGAAAAGACTCTCGCCGCCTGGGTCCAGCTCGACAACCTCACACAACGTGGCGGCGGAGTGATCAGCGTCCAGACCCCTGGCGGCCAGATCTTCGACGCCATCGTCTTCGGCGAACGTGAAGCGGGCCGCTGGATGGCCGGAAGCAACGGCTTTGTTCGCACACGCTCATTCTCGGGACCGACCGACACCCGGGCCAGCCGTCAACCCGTGCACCTGGCGATCACCTACGGCAGCGACGGTACCATCACCGGCTACCGCAACGGCCAGCCCTACGGGAAGGCCTACAAGACCGGCTTCCAGCGGTACGACGCTCGACGGGCCGAGATCGTTTTCGGAATGCGGCATGCCCCGGCCGGCGGCAACAAGATGCTGGCCGGCAGGATCCTCGAGGCACGACTTTACGATCGAGTGCTCACGCCGCAGGCCATCGCCGCGGCGGCTGGCAACCCCAGCACCTTTGTTCCGCTCAAGACGCTGATGGCTGCACTGACTGCCGCACAGCGAACTCGACACGCTGATCTGACAAAACAGCTCGATACGCTGCTGGCCATCCAGCGACGTCTCGATCAAGAGAAACGCTCCAAGATCTACACCGTCACCCCGCGGCAGCCCACCGAGATGAAGGTGCACATCCGAGGCGGTGTCACCAACTACGGACCGACCGTTGCTCCCGGAGGTGTCGCCTCAGTGCCGGGATTGCCCGCCAATTTTCAACTCGCGGCAAACGCCTCGGACCAGGACCGACGCCGCAAACTGGCCGCCTGGATCACTTCGCCCCGCAACTCGCTCTTTGCCCGCGTGATTGTCAACCGCATCTGGCACTACCACTTCGGGCAGGGTTTCGTCACCACTCCCAGCGACTTCGGTTTCAACGGAGGCCAACCCAGTCACCCGCAACTCCTCGAATGGCTCGTCTCACGGTTTGTCCAGGACAAGTACCGCCTCAAGCCACTGCACCGCCGCATCGTGTTGTCCTCCACCTACCGCCAGGGTTCTCGGCAAAGCGCCGCGGGCCTGGCGGCCGATGCGGGCAACCGGCTGCTGTGGCGGATGACGCCACGGCGCGTTGAGGCCGAGGTACTCCGCGACGCGATCCTCGCCGTCTCCGGCCAGCTCAATCCCCAGCGAGGCGGTCCGGGTTTCGAGGATGTCTCGATCATCCCCAACAACGGCACGACCTACTACGAGGCACTCGACCGCGACGACCCCTCCCTGCATCGGCGTACCGTCTACCGGTTCACACCTCGAGGCGGCCGCACGGCGATCCTCGACACCTTCGACTGCCCCGACCCCTCAGCCGCAGCTCCCACCCGCAACGTCACCACCACTCCGTTGCAGGCACTCAGCCTGCTCAACAACCCCTTCGTGCTGCGGATGGCCGACCGCATGGCCGCTCGCGTGACCCGGCTGGCTGGCGACGCACGTGATCGTCAAGTCACCGCGGCGTGGCAGCTGGCCATCCAACGCGACCCCGACGCGCGTGAACTCAAGCTCTCAATCGATCTCGTCAGCCGCCACGGCCTGGCCGCCCTGTGTCGCGCGCTGTTCAACATCAACGACTTCGTGATCATCGAGTGACCTCAGTGACACCTTATTGTGACAATTTCGATCGACGCCAGCTCCTGAACTGGGGCAGCCAGGGCTTGGCGGCCACTGCCGTAGCGCACCTGCTGGGCTCCGAAGGCTCCGCCCGCGGCGACGCCGACAACCCGCCATTTGCCCCGCGGGCGCGACGCGCCATCCAGATCTCGCTGGTCGGCGGCATGAGTCATGTCGACTCGTTTGATCACAAGCCCGAGCTCGACCGGCACCACGGCCAATCGCTCAAGACCGACGAAACGCCCGACATCTTCTTTGGCCAGGTCGGCCTGCTCAGACGCAGTGACTGGGCCTTCAGGCAGCGAGGCGAAAGCGGCCTGTGGATCTCCGATATGTTCCCGCACATCGCCGGGATGGCCGACGAGCTGACCCTGCTGCGGTCACTCGTCTCTGACTCGGCCAACCACACCCCGGCCCTGTTCTTTCTCAACAGCGGTTTCGGAGCCAACGGGTTCCCCTCAACTGGCAGTTGGCTCTCATACGGACTCGGCAACGAGTCCCAGTCGCTGCCGACCTTCGTCGTGCTCCCCGACGGTCGAGGAGGCCCCAACGGGGGCGCCAGCAACTGGAGCAACGGCTTCCTTCCGGCCCAGCACCAGGGCATCGTGTTCCAGGGAGGCCAGCGACCGGTGCGAGACCTGTTCCCGGCCACCAGGCAGCCGCCAGGTCGCGACGCGGCCGTCAAGCAGTTCCTGTCCGCCCTGAACCAAAACCGTGACCCCAGTACATCCAGCGGTCTCATCGACGCGCGCATCCGCAGCTACGAACTCGCGGCCCGCATGCAGGCTTCGGTCCCCGAGGTCAGCGACCTCACGGGCGAACCCCGCCACATCCACGACATGTACGGACTCAACGACAAGCTGACCGCCGACTGCGGCCGGCGTTGTCTGCTGGGTCGCCGGCTGCTCGAACGAGGCGTCCGCTTCGTGCAGGTCTATTCCGGTGGCCCCATCGCCGGCAGCCCGCGAGCCAGCTGGGACGCTCAC
The DNA here is from genome assembly GCA_963580005.1 of Planctomycetota bacterium. GTDB lineage: Bacteria > Planctomycetota > Planctomycetia > Planctomycetales > Planctomycetaceae > UBA8437. The sequence continues at coordinate 8,958 of CAUZJR010000116.1, read as the reverse complement.
GAGAGTGTGCGGCAGAACCACGGGCTCGAGGCGTCTCGCATCGATCGCCCCGTGGCGGCCCTGCTGCGAGACCTTCGTCAGCGAGGAATGCTCGACGACACGCTGGTGATGTTCACCACCGAGTTCGGCCGCACACCGTTCGCTCAATCGGGTGCCAACTCGGTCGGACCTGGTCGCGATCACAATCGCTACGGGTTCTCCGGCTGGCTCGCCGGAGGCGGAGTCCGACGGGGTGCGTCGCACGGGTCCACCGACGACATCGGCTGGAAGGCCGCCGAACACCCGATGCCCTGGCACGACTTCCACGCCACGCTGCTGCACCTGCTGGGGATCGACCACACACGACTGACCTACTACCACAACGGCATCCAGCGACGACTGACCAACGTGCACGGCCACGTCCACGCCGGCGTCTTTGCCTGATCACTTCCACGAGCTTCACTGCACGAGTTACCTGCCATGTCGACCCGGTCACGATCGCACCGCATCCCCGTTGCCATGGGCACCGTCCTCTGCCTGCTCGGAATCCGCCTCACAAACCTCGATGCAGCCGACACCGACACGGCCGCAAAGCTGATCGAACAGTCGCAGGTCAAGGGAGGACTGGTTGTCCACCTGGGCTGTGGCAGTGGTGAACTGACACGCACGCTGCGGATCAACTCCCGCTTCCAGGTCCATGGACTCGACCGCGCTGCCGAGGCGATCGACGCGTCGCGGCAGATGCTGCTGGCAGCAGGAGTCTATGGGCAGATCACCGCCAGTCGCCTGGCCGGTAACGAACTGCCCCTGGTCGACGGTCTCGTCAACCTGCTGGTTGTCGACAAGCCACTGGGGATCGTCCGCAGCGAGATGATCCGGGTGCTGGCGCCTGGTGGAGTGTTGATGACGCGAGCCGATACGGGCTGGACCCGCTTTCAGAAGCCGCGTCCCGGAGACATCGACGACTGGACGCACTACCTGCACGATTCCAGCGGCAACGCCGTGGCGCACGACAACCAGGTCGGCCCGCCGCGGCACATGCAGTGGATCGGCAGCCCCCGCTGGTCGCGGCATCACGACCGCATGGCCAGCCTCAGTGCGATGGTCTCCGCCGGTGGCCGCCTGTTCTACATCATGGACGAAGGATCCCGCGTGTCGATCCAGTTGCCCGCCGACTGGAAGCTGATCGCCCGCGACGCCTTCAACGGCACCGTGTTGTGGAAACAACCGCTGAAGAACTGGCACAGCCATCTCTGGCCACTCAAGAGCGGCCCGACTCAACTGGCCCGCCGCCTGGTCACCGACGGACAGCGGATCTTTGTCACCCTGGGACTCAAGGCCCCCCTGAGTGTGATCGATGCGGCCACGGGCGAGCAGATTCGCGACCTGCCCGACAGCAGTGGGACCGAGGAGATCCTGGTCAACAACGGGTCGGTGTTCGCCATGGTCAACGACGGCGACTCGGCCCTGGTCCGGTACAACGTTCAACTCAACCTCGGAGACCAGGGCCGGGTGGCCCGGGAATTCGAATGGAACCGTAAGCCCAGGCGACTGGTCGCGTGGGACATCGAGACGGGCAAGAAGTCCTGGCAGATCTCCACCCGCATCGCCCCCCTGACACTGGTGGTGGGCCCCAGACGGGTCTACTACCACGACGGCGACAAGATCATTGCTCGAGACCGCTCGACCGGAAAGTCGGCCTGGACAGCGGCCGGGCCGGTCAAGACCAAGATCAACTTCAACTTCGGACCCAAGCTCGTCCTCTACAAGGATGTCGTGCTCTTTGCAGGGGGTGACCGGACGATGAGATCGCTGGATGCGAAATCCGGCACGCTGCTCTGGACCGCACCTCACGACCAGTCGGGCTACCAGTCGCCCGAAGACCTGCTGGTGATGCAGGACCTGGTCTGGTCGGCGCCAACGACCCGCACCAGGGACAGCGGCGTCTTCACCGGCCGGAACCCGCGGACCGGAAAGGTGGCCAAGACGTTTCCGCCGAATGTCGAGACCTACTGGTTCCACCATCGCTGCTACATCGCCAAGGCCACCGACCGCTTCCTGCTGCCTTCTCGGACCGGGATCGAGTTTGTCGATCCGCAGAAACAGTCGTGGGACATTCATCACTGGGTCCGAGGCGGCTGCCTGTACGGGATCATGCCCTGCAACGGCCTGGTCTACGCTCCCCCACACAACTGCGCCTGCTACCCCGAGGCGAAGCTGTACGGGCTCAACGTACTGGCTCCGGCCACCGCCACACGCCGCACACCCAAGCCACTCACCGACGAAGAGCGACTGCGACGCGGGCCCGCGTATGATGAACTGCAGAAGGCCCAGCCCCCGAAACCCGATCCCGCCGACTGGCCCACCTACCGCCACGATCGCGGACGCAGCGGCACCTCCACCGCCTCGGTACCGGCTCAGCTCGAACGCGCCTGGCACACCCGCCTCTCGGGACGACTCACCAGCGTCGTTGTCTCCGAAGGTCTGCTGTTTGTTGCCGAAATCGACCGGCACACACTGCACGCCCTGGACGCAAAGACCGGCAAACACCTGTGGCAGTACACCGTGGGCGGCCGCATCGACTCGCCCCCGACAATTTCCGGACCCCGCGTGCTGTTCGGCTCGGCCGACGGGCAGGTGCATTGCCTGCGCGCCAGAGACGGGGCACTGGGCTGGAGCTTCCAGGCGGCACCGGCGGATCGACGCCTGATGGCGTTCGAGCAACTCGAGTCGACCTGGCCGGTGCACGGCAGCGTGCTGTTGCGCGATGGCGTCGTCTACTCGGTCTCGGGCCGCTCGACGTACCTCGACGGCGGGCTGAGGATGGTTCGCCTCGACGCCCGCACCGGTTACAAGCTGTCCGAGACGCTGATGGACGACAAGGACCCCAAGACCGGCAAGAACCTGCAGACAACTCTGCAAACACTGCAAATGCCCGTGGGACTCCCCGACATCCTCTCCTGCTCAGACGACCGCGTCTTCATGCGGAGCCAGGAATTCTCGCTCAACGGCGAACGACTCGCCATGGGCCCCCACTCGGGCAACGCTGCCGTGCAGGGGTCGGTGCAGAAGGGCAAGACCGCTCATCTCTTCGCACCCATGGGCTTCCTCGACGGGACCTACTTCCATCGAGCCTACTGGGTCTACGGGCGAAGTTACGCCGGAGGCCACTCGGGCTACTTCCAAGCCGGCAAGTTCACACCTTCGGGCCGATTGCTCGTCACCGACGGTGAAACGATCTTCGGGTTCGGACGCAAGCCCCAGTACTACCGCTGGACGACCACCATCGAACACCAACTCTTCGCCGCCCCGTCGGCCGCGCCGCCGCAGGCCCGTTCGAAGATCGACGAGAGCACTGCTCGGAAAAACGCTCGACGTGGAAATACCTCGATGGTGCACGTCCCCAAGACTGCCGCACTCAACCCCAAGGGCAAACCGCTGACGATCGAGGCCTGGGTCCACAGCCAACGCAACACCGGCGTGGTCGTGGCCCGAGGCGGACCCGCGGCCGGGTTCGCACTGATCGTCGTCGGAGGCAAACCCCGCTTCCTGGTACGGAACGGCGGCAAGCTCACAATCGCATCGGGCATGAACCGGATCACCGGCCGCTGGGTCCACCTGGCCGGACGACTCGCCACCGATGGCTCCATGCAACTGTTCGTGGACGGCAAGCCGGTAGCCAGGGCCAAGGCCGATGGCCTGCTGAGTGCCGATCCGGTTCAGTCGATGGAGATCGGCGGAGACGACCAGGGAGCGGTCGGAGCCTACCAGAGTCCCTATCCGTTGACCGGGCAGGTCGATGACGTCCGGCTGTTCTTCGGTTCGGTCAGCGATCAGGAGATCGCCGCCCACCACGCCGACCCGTCACGGGCCAGCGTCAAGACAGCCAAGCTGGTGCTCGATTACGACTTCGACCAGGGCAAGGCACTCGACAAGACCGGCAGCGGCCACGACGGAGAACTCTCGGGAGTCAAGACGGTCAAGTCGCGCCGCGGATTGGCCGTGAGGTTCGTGGGGCGAGCAGCGCGGCCGGCCGGGTCGTTCGTCAAGCCACTCTGGACCTCCGACATCCCCGTGATCGTACGTGCCATGGCCAAGGCCGGCCCCACGCTGTTCGTGATGGGACCACCCGACCTGGTCGATGAAGAAGAGTCGTTCCGGCTCCTGGTCGGGAACCCCAAGACCATCCAGAAGAAACTGTTGCGGCAAGACAAGGCCCTGAAGGGGGCCGAGGGCGGCGTGCTGCTGGCCGTTTCGACCTCCACGGGAAAGACCCTGGCCCGAATCATGGTCGACGCGCTACCCACCTGGGACGGGCTGATCGCCGCCCGAGGACGACTCTATCTCTCGACGACCGACGGACGAGTGATCTGCTTGGGGCCGAAGATTCCCTGATCCTCGCGGGTGCCACGAGTCCCGGGTGTCACTTCGACGGCTTCGCCTCGCCCACCGGCAGGCTCTTGATCCACTCGCGGACAAGTGCCACCGCCCTGGCATCGGCCAGCGATGTGGCCAGCTGCGGCATCTGGCCTCGGCCTCGCATTTGCAGCCGCTTTAGCAAGACCGAGCGTTCCGGGCGGCCCGGCACCACCAATTGGGCCTGGGGCAACTTGAACGTGTCATGCACCGGAGCTACGCCCAGCAATTTCGACTTGGCGATCGGTGTCGAGAAGTTCAGCTCGATCTGAGCATTGCCGCCTCCGGCCGCGACGTGGCACTGGGCGCAGTTGGCGTGCAGGTACGACCGCACTCGAAGTTCCAGGCTGGGGCCGACCGTGTACGGGTCGACCAGCGACGGCTTGCTCAGCAAAGTACCCGCCAGCATGTGACCCGCGGGCACTTTGGGGGTGTACTTGGCCAGGGCCTGTTTGACCGCAGCCGCGTCGGCACCGTCCTGCTCCAGCTGCTGCTTGCGACGAGCCCGCAGTTCGTCGAGTGGCTTGATCGAGGCCAGGCCCAGTTCCGAGAGCAGGCTGAGCTGGTTGACTGCGACACCCCCGTGGAGATGGTCGCGATTGATCTGCACCGTCGTCAGACCCAGTACGTACTCCGCCGCACGGCTGTGACAGACCATGCATTCGGCACGCGACGGATAGTGCCAGGTCTGCTTTCTGATTGCGCCACCGGATCCCACCACGCTGTACACCCGATCCTGGCCGGTCCCTTCGACCAGGTCCGCCTCGGTCTGCTCGTCGTTCCAGCGGTACGAATAGCCCACCCACTCTCCCTGTTCCCGATACAGCAGCCGCGTCTCGACCCAGCGGTCCACTCCGGCTTTGGTGCCCGACCGAGTCTTCGCCGCGGCGGTGGCCAGCTTGAGCCCGAACGACTTGACCAGCACCGTCCCATCGGGAAATGCCCAGCCCCGGGTCGCATTGGCGGTGTTGATAGTCCCGACTGTCGCCTTGCTCTTCGCGTCGGTCGTCACGGCCACGGCCATGAACCGCTGCTTGCGGGCCCCATCGGACCACAGCGGCGAATTGACACTGTAGGGGACCAGGGCCGGGTGAGTCTGATGCCCGCGGACGGAAGTGAAGAGGCCGGTTTGGCTGAGTTTTCGAGGGAACTTCGGTTGTGAGGCAGGCACCGGTGGCGAACGTCTGAGCGCGTAAAACGTCGCCTTCGGACGGTAGTCGATCACCAGCATGTTGCCGGCCGCGTCGTGACCAAACCCGACGATCTGCAGCGTCGTGTCGGCGATCTCCTTGTGCCAGGCCACCGTGTCGCCCTTCATCTTGCCCGCCCAGATCTTGCCCGTCGAGTGATCGCCATAAATGTAGGCTCCGTGCAGGTCGGCGAACCCCTTGGCGGTGTAGACCACGCCGCCGGTCATCGAGCGGGCCTCCGCATGCGAATGCTCGAACGTCGGCTTCACGTGGGAGGCGGGGCCCAGCTTCCGCTGCAGGTAAAACGGATGAGACCCCTCGTAGACGCTCCAGCCGTAGTTGTCGCCCTTCCGGACGCGGTAGATCTGCTCCCAGAGATCCTGGCCGTTGTTGCCGACCCAGATGTCGCCGGTCAAGGGATCGACCGACAGCCGCCAGGGATTCCGCAGCCCAAAGGCCCACGTCTCAGGACGAATCCCCTTCTGGCCCACAAACGGATTGTCCGCCGGCACCGAGTAGGTCTTCCCCTCATCGGGATGGTCGATGTCGATACGCAGCACCTTGGCCAGCAGCAGGTCCATTTTCTGGCCCGTGACATTCGTGTCCGAGTCGGACGTGCCGTCGCCGGATGTGATGTAGAGCATCCGGTCGTGCCCGAAGCCGATCGCAGCCCCGTTGTGACCATTCGAATCCCACGACAGGATCAGCCGCTGCGAATCCTTGACCAGAGAAAACCCCTTCTTCGGGTCGAGAGTCAATTCCAGGACCGTACACTCCTTGCCACTGGGCGTCTTCGACTTGCGGTCACCGCCCAGGTAGATGCGGCCGTTCTTGAGGAAATCGGGGTGAGTGCAGAGGCTGTAATTGATGCCCTCGGTCGTAAAGAGCACCTCGTACTTGCCGGTACCCGGATCGTCGCCGGTACGACACAACCTCTTGCCACCCTGGTCGATGAACAGCAGTCGAGTCGAACCCGGCTGCAGCATCACGAACATCGGATTATCAAGCGTCAGCTTCGGATAGATGGCTTCGACGACGTAGGGCAGGGGAGGGTCGGGGCGACCGACCACCTGGCTCCTGAGCGTCGAGAGACTCGTCTTGAGTTGCTTCACCGAATCGGGAACCGCAACCGTCCCGGGCGGATCAGCGGCCAACAGCGACAACGGGCACAGGACCGCGACGAAACACAGCAGGGTCAGGCAGGATCGGAGTGTCATGGAATGTCCACATCGGTGACAGGAAGCGTGGGGGCGATCACCGCCCGTTGTCGAGACTCAACATCCTACGATCCGGCCCCGCTGCTGCCCACCCGACCGACTCTCAGAACCGACCTCTCGCAGCGCACACAAAAAAAGCGGGGAAGCATGGCCAGCATGCTTCCCCGCCCTGATCAGTCCCAGTCGGACGATCGTCTCGCTCGCTGAAGAAACTACTTCTTCGGGGGCGTGGCCGGCAACTTGCCCGCCTTCAGACGATCACCGAAGGTTTCCTTCTTGGTCTTGACCACCTTGACCTTCTCGGTCTTGGTCAAAGCCGCGACGATCTTGGCCACGACCTTGCAGTTCTTGGCCGGCAGATTCTTCTGCATGGCGGTCCCGTAATCGTTGCGGGGCTTGCCCTTCTCACCGGCCTTCTTTTTCCGGTGGCAGACATTGCACTTGGCCTTCTTGGCCGCGGTGACCTTCTTGTACTTGCCCAGGAACGCCTTGTTGTACTGCGGGCGTGCATCCGCCTCGGTCGCCGCCACGAAGGCGATCGCCAAAACCATCACGCCGCTAAGTGCCAGAAGCTTCTTCATCCAAGTCTCTCCCGATTCACATGATCTCGTCGAGTCGCCGGACTTTCCGAAACCACTTCGGAATCCCGCCACGTTGCCTCAGGTGAGGACAACGCATGCCGTCTCTTTCATATCAATCTTCATTTGATTGATTTCAGGCCAAACTGTCAACCGAAGCAATCGTCGGGCCGGATGGGTGGTCTGGCCACTTCTGCTAAACTGGGTTGATCCGCAGCCGGCAAGTTCGTCCGCGGCCCCCAACTAAGGAAACGCCATGCGAGCGGATGAATCGACACGCTCATTCTTCGAGCTGAGCGGCCTGCTGCTGATCACCTGCATCACTGCGATCCCCATCCCTGGGCTGACAGCTGCACCACCCAACGTCTTGTTGATCATCTCCGACGATCAATCGTGGACCGACTTCGGCTTCATGGGTCACAAGACGATCCAGACCCCCCACATTGACCGTCTCGCCAGGCAGTCGGCTGTCTTCCCCAACGGCTACGTCCCCAGCAGCTTGTGCCGACCCAGCCTGGCAACACTCGTCACCGGCCTCTACCCGCACCAGCACGGCATCACCGGCAACGACCCACCACGCGGCACCAACCGCAGCCTGATGCTCAAGCACATCCAGGCTCATCCCACCCTGCCACGATGGCTCTCCACGCTGGGCTACCGCAGTCTGCAGACGGGCAAGTGGTGGGAGGGTCATCCTCGGCTGGGCGGGTTCACCGACGCCATGACCCACGGTGACCCCAAGCGAGGCGGTCGTCACGGTGACCTCGGCCTGAAGATTGGCCGCACCGGGCTGGATCCGATCTACAACTTCATCAAGGACTGTGGCAAGAAGCCCTTCTTCATCTGGTACGCACCGTTCCTGCCCCACACGCCTCACAACCCACCCAAAAGACTTCTGGATCGTTACCGCAGTCCCGATCGCCCGATCGAGCTGGCTCGTTACTACGCGATGTGCACCTGGTTCGACGAGACCTGCGGCCAGTTGCTGGGGCACCTCGAAACGCACAAACTGGCCGACAACACGCTGGTGCTGTTCGTCGTCGACAATGGGTGGATCCAGAGAACTCCGGCAACCCCGGTCCCCTCGGGCTGGCGTTATCGATTCGCTCCGGGTTCGAAGCGATCGCCCAACGAGGGTGGAGTCCGAACGCCGATCATGGTCCGCTGGCCGGGCCACGTGAAGCCGGGTACTCGCTCCGACCTGGCCAGCAGCATCGACCTGGCCCCCACGATCCTCGCGGCCACGGGCATCACGCCCAAGTCCAAGCTGCCCGGCCTCGATCTCGTCGCCCTCGCCGAGCGAAAACCCGACGCCCCCGTCACCCGCTCGGCCGTCTACGGCGAGATCTTTGCCCACGACGTGGCCGACATCAATCGCCCCTCGGCCAGCCTGCGGTTTCGCTGGGTCCGATCCGGGCCACTGAAACTGATCGCCCCGGCCGGTTCGGCCAAGCTTCAGCTGTTTGACCTGCGAACCGATCCCCACGAGACGACCGACCTGGCCGGCAAAGCACCCAGGAGGGTCTCGCGACTCAAGAGTCTGCTCGACACCTGGTGGCGACCCCGGCCTTCTCCCAT
>CAUZJR010000115.1:0-12410 GCA_963580005.1 Planctomycetota bacterium | reverse complement strand
GGCAACCAATGGTCCGCAAGACCTTCGATCTGCTCGAGCGACGCTGGCTCAAACAGGCCACGATGATCGAACACACTGCCCTCGCCCGCCGCAAGTCCGGGTCGCAGGCCGAAGCCACCAGGGGACTGGACACGTTCACCGATTCGTGCGTCGCCGAAGCCCTCGAGACGGTTGCGACGCTCAAGAGTTCCATGGACTCATGACCCACCGCCTGGATGACGATGCCGATGGCGTTCTCCACAGGGTCAGCAGGCCAACACCGATGAGCCGCGTTATCCAGAAGTCGCTGCTGCTGCTGTTGGCGATTGCCCAGTGCTATCCCGGCACAACGGGCCTCGCACAGTCGCGACAGAAACCCGCAACCGCAAACCCGGCGTCAGCCACTTTTGAGCAGGCCGAATCGGGCCGATTCAAGACGCTCGAAACGAGCCTCGGCACCTGGACCCCGACTGTCGGCACGACGATCATCGACAACAAGCATGCCAAGACCGGGAAACATTGCCTGCAATTGACCGGGGGCAAGAAGACCAGCGCCACGCTGAAGATCGCCAGGCGGCTGGAATCTCCAAGCGACTTGACGTTCTGGGCCGAACGCTGGACCAGCCGTCGACCGTTCTCGTTCCGCATCGAACAGAACAGCGGATCCGGATGGAAGGAACTCTTCAATGGCGACAAGGACATCCGTGTGGGCCGACCGTTTCTGTCGTTTGTCCGAGTGCCCCTCGATGACCTCGACATCCGGCAATTGCGGTTCTCGGTCACCAGCCCGCCCGATACAGGAATACTGATTGACGACGTACGCATCACCGTGGCCCGGCCACACAAAATACTCAGTGTCCAGGCTGTCTCACTCTCGATCCCGGCACTCGTGGGAACCACTGCCAGTCCGCTGGCGAAGCTGAGAATCGAAACGACCGGCCGCCTCGACGCGGTCTCCCTGACAGCTTTCAGCGGCACGCTTCAAGGCACAACGGATCCGAAGGACCTGCAGCAGATTTTCATCTCCGGCAGCGGATCCGCTCCCCATTTCGTGCCGGGCCAACCGGCCGTGGCTCTTGATGTGACCTCCAGCGTCGACAAGCCACTCGTCGTAACCCTCGGTGACTCTTCCCTGGACCTCGGCGAAGGTACCAACCACGTCTGGATCTCCGGCCGAATCGCCGGCTCGGCCAACATCGATCATCGAGTCGCCGCAGCCTTCAGGTCGGTCACGTTTTCCAACGGCCGCACCTTCAAGCTGAAGGCTTCTCCCTCGATTCAGCGACTGGGGATCGCCCTGCGGAATTCCGGCGACGACGGCGTGCACACCTACCGCATCCCCGGGCTGGCGACGACCAACCTGGGAACTTTGATCGCGGTTTATGACGTAAGGCGTCGCAGCGGCGGCGACCTGCCCGGAGACATCGACGTCGGGATGTCACGCTCGACCGACGGGGGCCGCACCTGGAAAGCGATGCAGGTCATCATGAACATGGGCCACGATCCCCGTTGGCGATACGACGGCGTCGGCGACCCGGCCGTGCTGGTCGATCGTCAAACCGGTGCGATCTGGGTGGCGGCGACCTGGAGCCACGGAAACCGGTCGTGGCGAGGCTCCGGACCCGGGCTGAATCCGAAAGAGACCGGGCAACTGATGCTGGTTCGCAGCGACGATGACGGCAGGAACTGGTCCCCGCCGATCAATATCACTTCCCAGGTCAAGCAACCCGAGTGGTGCTTCCTGCTGCAGGGACCCGGCAAGGGCATCACCATGCAAGACGGGACACTGGTCTTCGCAGCCCAGTACCAGGACTCACCGTCCAGGAAGCGACTGCCGCACTCCACGATCATCTACTCGAAAGACCACGGCTCGAGCTGGCAGATCGGAACCGGAGCCTTCGACGACACGACCGAGTCGCAGGTTGTGGAAACCTCGCCCGGAGTCCTGATGCTCAACTGCCGCTACAATCGCCAGTCGCACCGGGTCGTGATGACCAGCCGCGACATGGGCCAGACCTGGCAGACACATCCCACCTCGCTGAAATCCCTGATCGAACCGCGAGCCTGTATGGCCAGCCTGATCAACATCGATCGGGAACTGGGAGTTCCCGCCGGCAGTCGACTGCTGTTTTCCAATCCCCACAGCACCAGAGGCCGAGATCACATTACGATCAAGGCCTCGCACGACAACGGCATGACCTGGCCGACACGACTGCAACTGCTTCTCGACGAAGGCCCGGGCGCCGGCTATTCCTGCATGAGCATGATCGACGCCGAAACAGTCGGGATCCTCTACGAAGGCAGCCGGGCACAGATGACCTTTCAGAGAATCCGACTCAGCGATCTCGAAACGCTCCGACCCCGTTCTTGAGTTGATTCATGACGATTGAAGTTATCTGCACAGCCTGCGGCAAGACTCTCAGCGCCAAGGACTCCGCAGCAGGCAAACAGGCCAAGTGCCCCGATTGCGGCAGCCTGATCTCGATCCCCGAACCGATCTATGACGCCCTCGAGGATCCTGCCACGCCGGGTGTTTTCGACCCGGTCGAAGACTCTCAAGCAGCCGACGACGACCGCCCGCGGTCCGCCTGCCCGCAGTGCGGAGAGATGATCGTCGCCGGAGCGGCCAAGTGCCGTTTTTGCGGCGAATATCTCGATTCGACACACCGGGGCCTCTGGCAGTCCGGAAAGCTGCTGGTGATGCGGAAAGACGCCAAGCTGCCCGACCGCTGTGTGAAGTCCAATCAACTCTGCAGCCGAGCCTTGCCGCGGAAGCTGACATGGCACCACCCGGCCCTGTATCTCTCGCTCTTTCTGTGTGGGGTCCTCCCCTATGTGATCATCGCAATCATCGTTCAGAAACGTGCGAAGATCGCCGTGGGGCTGAGCGAAGAGTGGTTCGCTCGCCGTCGCCGTGCGATCCTCACCTCCTGGTTGCTGATCCTCGGCTCAATCGCCATGCCATTTTTCGTGGGCATCCTGTTCAACGCTCCGGGCGACGTCGTCGGTTTTTCGGCCCTGGCGGCGGTCGTCATTGGCCTGGGCGCTGCGGCCTATGGAATCCTCGCCGCGAGGATCGTCTCTCCCACCGAAATCACCGACACCCACGTCTGGCTCAAGGGGGTCCACCAGGACTACCTGGCCGATCTGCCCCAGTGGGATGGCCACAGCCGCTAAGCCGACCAACCCGAATCGAAGTGTGATCCCCAGGGAGACCCGCGTCGTGATCGCTTCAAAGCCTCACCGATTGCCGCCCAGGGTCGCGTCTATTTTGCCAGTTCGACCGGAGTTTACACCGTGATCGCGGCCCAACGAGAACTCAAACAACTCGCGGCCAACTCGCTCGACGACCAGATTACCGCCTCTCCAGCGGCCGCAAATGAGACGTTTTTTCTGCGAGGCCGCAAGCGACTGTACGCAATCCGCCGCGATCCGGTTTCAGGTTCTTAGTGAAGACTGCACGGTTTTACTTGTGTTTTCGATTTGTCAGTCGTTAGAATTCAGCACTGTGGATGGGGTCCGAACCAGTTGAGTCGGCCGAAGCCACAACTACATTTTTTTTAGGAATCGGACGAACGATGGCAGAAGGCACAATCAAGAGACTGACGGACAGAGGCTTTGGGTTCATTGACACGGGAACCGGCGAAGACATGTTCTTCCACAACTCGAACCTTGAAGACGTGAGCTACGAGGAGCTCCAGGAAGGTCAGCGAGTTTCGTTCACCGAGGGGAGTGGTCCCAAGGGCCCACGAGCCGAGAATGTCCGGGTGATCTGAGACCCGCGACATTTCGAGAGACCAAGAAGCCGACGGGTTCCGTCGGCTTCTTTTTTTTTGGCCTGCCGCTTCGCCGATGTTCTCCCGCACAAACAAAGAGAGCTGACTCATGGTCCCTTGCCCGTACTGCTCCGAACTGATTGACACCGGACTCTCCTCCTGCCCGCACTGCCAGTCGCAACTCACGATCGCACCGACCGCCTCACAAGCCCACGCACCGGCCGCTGAGGCCGCGCCGCCCAAGGGCAATTCGACGGTGATGATCTGGGTGCTGGTGATCGGGGGATTCGTGGTGACGGGAGTCTGCGGGGTCGGCATCCTGATCGCCCTGCTGCTGCCGGCGGTTTCGCAGGCGAGGGAAGCGGCTCGACAATCGCAGTGCAAGAACAACATGAAGCAGATCGGGCTGGCCATGCACAACTACCACGACACGTACGGCACGTTTCCGCCGGCCTACATCCCCGACAGCGACGGCAAGCCGATGCACAGCTGGCGAGTGCTCCTGCTGCCGTTTGTGGATCAGGGTTTTGTGCACGGTCAATACGACTTCGACAAGCCCTGGGATGATCCGGCCAACCTGGCGGTGACCCGCAACACGCCGGTGGTCTTCCGCTGCCCCTCGGCGCCCGGACAGACCAATACGACGCATTATGTGTTCATCACCGGGCCGGGGACCTGTTTCGAAGGAGCCGAGGGGATCCGGATACCAGACATCGAGGACGGCACTTCGGAGACCATCCTCGTTATCGAATCTCACGACACGGCCATCCCGTGGTACGAACCTCGCGATCTCAGTATCGCCGAACTGGGCTCATCAGCACCCACCACCGGACACCCCGGCGGCTTTAACGCGCTCAAGGCTGATGGCAGTGTCCGGATGATCACCGGCGTGAGTTTTGATCAGCTCAAGGCCCTGTTCTCACCCAGCGGAGGTGAGGTTGTCGGAGAACACTGACAGCCACTCGCCCGCCTCGCGGCGAGTCACCAAGCGGAACCAGCGACCCGGGACAAAAACACCGCGAAGCGAAACCGACAACCCACGAAATGGCACCGGCGATCCGGAACCCGAATACCGCGAAGCGGTTCCATCCCAAAGCCCAGTGTCAGCCCGCCTAGCGGATGTACCCGTCCAGCCACCCTCGAGATCCCTGCGGCGGAACCCTGTCGGCCACGTCGTCGGTTCCGCTGGCCAGTGTGAAGGCGACCGCAAATGGGAAGCGGCCCTTGGGTGCTCCACGGGTGTAGGTACCCTCGCCCCAGAAGACACCCTTGACGACGACGTCGAAACGCGTCACCCGCCCCCCCTTGCTCGCGACCACACCCAGCAGTTGGGCCTCGTAACCGCGGTCACCCGAGGCCGTCTGCAGCTGAACGGTTCCCCGCAGCTGCCCGTTTTTGAGACTCACGTCGAGTTTCCTGATCTCGCTCGCCTTCCACATCGGCGGCTCACCTCGCGTGTTGTCAACCAGGTGAAACCGCGCGAGACGCTTCTTCAAACTCTCCTGCACCGCTCCCCGCAACAGCGCCTGATGCTCATCACGACGCACCCACAGGTTGTCGCGGCCCAATGACTGCTGAAACAACTTCCGCCACTTGTCGTCGGTCGCGGCGTAACCACCCAGCACCTTCGACGTCACCCGGATCACCAGTCCCCCCTCGGGCGGGATTCGGACGTACCTGGCGTCGGGTTTGCCCGCCGAGATCGGCCGCACCGACTTGGGGCGGAATTCGGCCAGCACCTTGTGCAACAACCGCTTGACCCGATCCGAGCCGCGGTTGTTGTTGAATCCAAGGAATCGACCATCGGCGGTGGCGACGTAGAGACCCTGGGTCGTACCGCGGCCGACCTTCCTCGGACCCTGGTTGGCAATCTTCTGGTAGAATCGCCCCTCGGCATCCTTCTGGCGACGCTGGTAGGCCTGGTCGATGGCGACCGGGATGAACCTCGTCTTCAGCAGCCGCACAACCTCGGGATCACTGAATGTCGACGCACGGTCGAGCACACCGTTGTTTCAGGTGCAGCCCAGTGGATGGCCGTCCATCGCCCAGACAAAAATCGGCTTGCGTTGGCGAGCCGCGACCTGCTGAGCCTCGAGCAGAGACACCCGCCAGGGAATCGTTTTCCAGACCTCCGTCTTGGGCGGCTGCAACTGACGATGCAGACTGCGGAATTCAGAATCCGTCAGATCTCCAGATGCAAACAGGGCCGCAGAAAGCAGCATCAGTTTCATGACGAGCCACCTCTGCCAGGGTTAGACAACCGCAACGCGATTGCCACACGATACCGACGTACCACCCCGCCGGGCAACAGCGTCACTGTCAGGGACTACTGAAACCAACTCGCCTACCCGCGGCGCGTTGCCGAACCGAACCAGCGATCCGGACCCCAATACCGCGAAGCGGTTCCATCGGGGTTTTGTGGTGCGGACCGGTGCGATCACCGATCCTCTTCGCTCGACTGCCAGGAACTCCACTCCTGCAGACAGTCCTCACGGCTGACCCACGGCCTCCAACTCATCCTCGCTCGAAACCCATAACGGCGGCCCGGCTTGATGTCACGGACGACGTACTGAAAATCCACGGCCGGTGGAAAACTGCTGAAACGGATTTCGTCGCTGGCGCCGGCCATCCGATCAAACATCAGCATCAACACCATGTTGTCGGCACAACGGCTGAAGAAGAAGGGACGAGTGAAGCGGGGCGAGGAGAACGCACGCAGATTCAGCCCCATGTTGTGGTCGAGGTCGAATTCCAGCGGCCCGGCTCCAGAAGCCTGGTAGGTCCCCACATCCCACCCCACCCGCGGCTCGGCTCGGATCCACTTCTCTTCTCGGCCTCCGTCTTCGTCTTCGGTACCGCGAAACTGCAGGACACCATCGTGCAGTTCACGCATGTAATTGGCCCAGAAGAAACCCGCATACGCCCTGGAACCGAACCGGGACGCATCGAGAAAACGGCAGCGGAAGTCGATGTCGATCGAATGAGGTGCTGCTGGAGTCAATCTCGTCACATGCTCGATCGACCACGGACTCTGAGACGCCAGACGGACCAGGAACACACTGTCGCCCTCGCGTTCCCGACACAGCAGGTAAGGATGACGCCGCGCACAGAACCGGTTGTGCAGGTCGCGGTGGCCCGAGAAGACATGTTCGAGATTCAAGCCCGCTCCAAACGCCTCGATACGCTCGGCTCCCGTTCCGTAACTGAGCGACTCGAGACCGGAAAGCACCTGGGGCGAGCGGGAATTGTCGCTCACCGAATACTCGAGGACTCCCGACTCAAGCCTGACCACCTCAATCGGCTCCCCAACTGTCTCGCTGAAGCCCAGACCACGCAGTGCTCTCTCGATGGCCTGGCCCGTGTCTGCCAATGGCGGTGGAACAAATCCCGTCGTCGCCACCTGACCGACCGGGTCACCTCGGGAACATCCCACCCCACAACTCACAATCGCCAGCAACACAAGACACAACCGCTCGAAGGCCAGCCTGCACGCCCAGAGGCCGTCGGCTGTGGGATTCCTATGCCAGGCCTTCATGCCGCCGATCTCGCTACTCCGCCGACGTGGCCGGGATGCAGGTTCCGGAACATCGGGACCTGATCGAGAATTCTGATCCGCAACATCACCGGGGCGGCTGCCTACCAGACCATCATTTCCACGAACCGGGCATCGAGCCGCTCGAGTTCCGCGGGGCTCAGTTCCCAGTCAAACGCCGCC
Organism: Planctomycetota bacterium; assembly: GCA_963580005.1. GTDB lineage: Bacteria > Planctomycetota > Planctomycetia > Planctomycetales > Planctomycetaceae > UBA8437. The sequence continues at coordinate 4,940 of CAUZJR010000115.1, read as the reverse complement.
AGGTTGTCGTCGAACTGCTCGATCGAATCGCTGCCGGTGATCACCACCGAGATTTCCTTGTGAGACCGGACCCAATTGACCGCCACCTGCGGCATCGATACGCCACGTTGATCGGCCACGTCGGCGACAGTCTCGACCATCTCCGCCGTCGCCCCGCAGAAGATCTCAGCGAATTCCTGACCCCGCTCGCTCCAGAGTGACCCCTGCGGAGGCGGCTGGCCAGGCACATACGCACCACTCAACAATCCCACCTGCAGCGGACTGAAGGCCATCACGCCCAGTCCCTGGTCCCGGACCAGAGGAAACATCTCGCGTTCCAATTCGCGGTTCAGCAGGTTGTAGTTGTTCTGGACGCAGACGAAGCCGGCCACCCCCGTCCTCTCGGAAATCCACAAGGCCTTGCACACCTGCCAGGCCTGGTAATTGCTGCAGCCGACGAAACGGACCTTGCCGCTGGTGACCAGCTCGTCGAGCACGCCAAGAGTCTCCTCCATCGGCGTGACCGGATCGAAACGATGCAGGAAGTAGAGATCGATGTAGTCGGTCCCCAATCGCGACAACGATCGCTCCACCTCCCGCAGGATGTTCTCACGAGAACAGCCCCCCGCCTCCTTCTCGGGACCACCCTCGGCTCCGACCTTGCTCGTGATCACCAGCTGGTCGCGACGCGTCTTCAGCACGCGGCCGAGTATCTCCTCGGAACTTCCGTGAGCATCTGCAGCGTCGGTTCTCAACTGGTACTTGTTCGCGCAATCGATGAAGTTGATGCCCGAGTCGATTGCGTGCTCGATCAGTCGTACCGCCTCGCTCTCAGAGGACTGACCGCGGAACCCCAGCCCCAGCGCCATCCGGGAGACCTCAAGGTCACTCGATCCGATCGTGACGAACTGCATTTCCGAACCCCTATCCGGTCACCAGCAACAGCGTGTACCGGCCCAGATCAAGCCGGGCCGCCAGGGATCGGTCGAATCGGCATCGCTCACCTCACCCAGGATCGCCACCAGACTAAACAGCCCGATCGCCTGGTCGCAACGCCCCGCCTTGACTGAGGGTAGCATTATGCTACTCTTGTCGGCATGGGGCAACCGGTCAAACTCTCCGACGATCTTGTCTGTGAAGCGCGAGTCACGGCCGGAATCTCGGACCGCTCGATTGCCGGCCAGATTGAATTCTGGGCTCAGTTGGGTCGGGCCGTCGAGCCGTTGCTTCGAGGTGACCGGGTGCTGGCATTGCGGCAAGCCGCGGCAGTCCGTCGTCTGTCATCGGCGGTTGAGGGGGTGAAATCGGCCGAAGAGGGTCAGCGGGTTGCGGACTACCTGAAGACCCGGCCCTTCCCTCATTTTGAGGCGGCCGCCGAGGCACCTGGCCTGTTGCGGCGGACTGATGAGGACGGCACGGTCACGCTGGGACGCTTCGTGAACCGCGTCTTCGAACCAGCCGAGTGACGACATGGACCTGTCGTTTCTGGACCGCCGCCCGATCATCGTGGCGATCGCCGGATCCAATGGTGCGGGCAAGTCGACTTTCTATCACGCGCATTTCGCCGAGACCGATCTGCGGTACATCAACGCAGACGACCTGGCGGCGGAGTTGAAGATCGACCCTTACGAGGCAGCCGAGGCGGCGACGGCTCTGCGCGAGGCGATGCTCGCGCGGCGTGTGAGCTTTCTGTTTGAGACGGTCTTTTCAGATCCGGTGGGTGACAAGGTCGAGTTCCTCTGTCGGGCGGTCGACGCGGGATATGAAGTCGCGTTGTTGTTTGTCCGCATCGCGGATATCCAGATGTCGATCCAGAGAGTCTCGATGCGGGCTGCCCAGGGTGGTCACGACGTCCCCGACGACAAGTTGCACTCCCGGTTCGGCCGAACCGCCACCAATCTCAACCGGGCCATCCACCGGTTGCCTCACGTGCTCGTCTTTGACAACTCGGACCTCGCAAGTCCCTTTCAGCTTATCGAGGCCTATCAAGACGGCGCCCCGCTCGACCTCGACTAGCCGCAAGCGGATTGCGGCCGGTCAACGTGGCTTGCCGTTCATTTCCGAGGCGTCGGTCGCTTGGCACCGGTTTCGGCCAGCCAGGTTTCGAGTTGCTTGCGCAGCATCTTGCCGTGGGCCGGCATCTTCTTCGCCAGGTTGTGTCGCTCGCCGATGTCCTCGTCGAGGTCATACAGTTCGATCGAGTCGTCATCGAAGCGGAGGATCAACTTGTGCTTCCCGGCTCGCACCGCGGCACCCGGTCGATTCGACTTGTGCCAGGCGAAGTGCGGGTAATGAAAGAACAGCGATCGGCGTTTTGTCGGTTGACCCAACAGCAGCGGACGCAGGGTCCGGCCATCCAGGGACTGGTTCTGTGCGAGTTTCACGCCGGCGGCGTCGAGCACGGTCGCGGTCAGGTCCATCGAGATTACCGGTTCGTTGACCGTCGAACCCGACCGAGTCACTCCAGGCCAGCGGATGATCAGCGGCACGCGAATCCCACCCTCGAACAGATCCCCCTTGCCGGACCGCAACGGATAGTTATCAGTCGCGCCGGACCAGCCTCCGTTGTCGCTGGTGAAGATCACCACGGTCTGTTCAGCAATGCCCAGTTGATCCAACTCGTCCAGCACGCGACCCACTGCTCGATCGGTGGCTTCGATCTGCCCGCCATAGACGGGGTTCCTGAGACCGCGACCCTCCCGCCCCTTGTACTTCTGGACCAACTCCTCGGGAGCCTCAAAAGGATAGTGAGGGTTGTAGGTCCACAGGCAGACAAACATCGGCTGCTCCCGGGACCGCCGCATCCACGCGATCCCCTCATCGGCCAGCCGGTCGGTCAGGTACTCGCCCTTCTTGCGTGGCGTGATCGTGGGTATGCGATACGGATCGAAGTAGGTCGGAGGCCCACCGAATCCGCAGCCGCCGATGTTGATCTCGAACCCGTGCCGATCCGGATAGAAGCCGCGGCCTCCGGTGCTGGGATCGTTCTTGCGGACTCGGGTCCCCGAGAGGTGCCATTTCCCGAAGAAACCCGTGTGATAACCGACCGCGTGAAGTCGCTCGGCAAGGGTCACGCTCTTGTGCTTGAGAATGTGCCCCACCGTGGGCGGCTGGATGACCCGGTCCTTGGGCCAGAATTGCGGACCGTCTGCACCGTGTTGCGTGATGTTCAATCGTGCCGGGGCCAGGCCCGTGATCAATGCCGCACGAGTGGGTGAACAGACCGGAGCCGCTGCGTAGGCGTCGGTGAAACGCACACCCTGCCGGGCCAGGGCGTCGATGTTCGGAGTGTGCAGCTTCTTATTGCCCTGGCAATGCAGATCCGACCAGCCCATGTCGTCGGTCATGATCAGCAGCACGTGAGGACGATCGACGGGCTCTGCTGCGGCGGCCGGGACCAGGTCAACCAGCAGCAGCAGCAGCAACAGCAAGGGAAGCATCTTCATGGTTCGTTTTCCCGAATTCCGTTCGATGTCCGAGGTCTCCCCTCGACAGGTCGTATCAAGAGCCCGGCTTCGATTCCAGAGCCCCGACGTCGGGAGCCTTGCCCAGGAACCGCAGGTCGTTGACTCCGGGAATCACCAGGCCCGTGTCAATCGCTGGACTCCCCGCACGCAGACGAAAGTCCCCCTGCCCCGGATCGCGGAAGCGGGGATCGCCACTCCGCACACCCTTCAGAAACGGCAACCGGCGCCGCGCCTCACCCAGCGTCGCGTAGCCCGTCTTGCGGACCTTCGCCAGCACCCCGGTCTTCACGTGCAGCAGGTCCCCGCTCATGCTGATCGGTGAGATCTTCTCGCGCCAAAAGACGAGACCATCGCGAGTCCCCTGCCAGATGTTGTTGGCAAGGATCAGCTTCCGCCACTGGGCCTCCTGGACGCGAAATGCACCGGTGTTGGGAATCGAGGTGTGACAGGTGTTGTGGAAGAAAAAGACCCAACCGGTCGTCCCGTAACGGGTCCCCCCGTTGGTCTTGACCGGATACCCCTCGAATCGAGGCGGCAGACGGGACGCGGAACTGTTGCCGAACCCCGACAGCACGTTGTAGAGCACGTAGGTCGGTCCCTGGTATCCCTGGGCCACCGAAATCCCGGACAGGCAGTTGACCATCGTGTTGTCAAAGATCCGCAGGTTTCCGCACTGGCCATCTGCCTCGATGAAATCGTCGCAGACGTTGAGCACCCGGTTGCCATGGAAATCGGTCTCGTGCGTTTTCACTTTCGACGGAGGCCCCATCGGAGCCAGGTGCACTCCGTCGAAGAGCCCATCGATGACGTTGTTGCGAAAGACCAGCCCGCGACCCTCGTACGGGTTGTGCACATAGACGGCCCCGGTCTCGATCCGGCCCGAATACCCCACGTCGTCCATTCCCTTGGGAAGAAATCCCCACCGGTTGCAGTCATCAACAAAGTGACACCGCTCAACCAGCAAACGGTTCGAAGCCCTCTTGATCGCAATCGGCAACGCGCAGTACTCGAAACGACAGCGCCGCAAGGTGATGTCACTGGAGTCGTTGACGTAGAAGACCTGGCCCTGGAAGAACCGGCAGGTCAGGTCGCAGTACACAATGTGCTGTGCCCGAGAATGTTCGACGAACCCGCCGCGTCGGGCCACGTGAAGCGTCATCGACCTGGGCTTGAAGTACGGGCAGTAGACAACCACCTCGCTCCCGGTACAGAAATACGCCTCGGTGATCCGAAACTCGGCAAAGCCGAACTTCCCGACCCTGCGTGACTTCAGCTTGGCGAGCGAGCCGACCGGGTACAGTCGGCGGACTGATCCGCTTTGAGCATGCCGCACGCAGACCACCCACGACTGCCCCTTGAAGGGAGTAGAGAACAGACCCCCTCCCAGTTCTTTCCATGTCGTCGTCCCCACCCCCGTGTCCGACCCATCGATGATCACCGACTCGCCACGGGCTCCGCGGACAACGATCGGCATTCGAGCCGTACCCCGGGCCG
>CAUZJR010000114.1:0-12509 GCA_963580005.1 Planctomycetota bacterium | reverse complement strand
AATGCGGTCAGGGTTTTTCCGCTGCCGGTGGGCGCGGCGATCAGCGTGTGCTCGCCCGCGGCGATCGGCGGCCAGCCGCGGGATTGCGGTTCGGTGGGCGCATCGAATCGCGACGCGAACCACTGCTGGATCAGGGGGTGAAAGCGGGAGAGGGGCATGGATGGGGGGCATCGTAGCGTAGTTGGGTCAACGACGAGCGAAGATGTCGCGCGAGTCAAAAAAACTTCAGATTCCGACGAACACTCGTCTCCGAAACGAGGTTATCGGGTAGTCCGAAAGGACGAATTCCGCGTCCTGCGGTGCCAACGGAATGCTTCCCGCCCTTTTTCGTTGTGCACCGTCAGGACTGCGGACTCTTACTCTCGCAGTCACTTCACAGCACACAACTCAACTCCCCCGCGGCGGGCTCCGCGGATCATCCACTGCGGGCCGCAGATGGAGCCTCACCGATGACCCAGGCTGTTTGCACCCCCACTGATGACCTGTTGGAGAGTGACGGTTCGAAACCTGTAGCTAAGACGGGTGCCGATTCGAGCCGTGCGAGCATCCAGTCTCGCTGGCAGCATTCGCCGCGGATCGACGTCCATTACGACCGCGGCTTCCCGGTGCTGGACTTGGGAACCAAGGAGATCTGGGACGGTTCGGACTTGTGCCTGCTCCGTGACACCCTGGTCGACCTGTGCCAGTCGGACGGGTCCGATCGACGCCAGGCGGTTTGCCCGGCTGTGGGGATCGAGATGAGTTCGGTCAAGGGGATCCCGACGGGTTTCTTCGGGATGCTGCACGACCTGCACGTCGACGAGCAGATCGCCGTGCATCTCTTTTCGCCTCAACCCAACGTCTGCGCGATGCTGTGGTTTCGCACGTTCTGCGAGTCGGAGGGTGCTGGTGGTTTCGTGATGTTGCGAGACCCGAAGCCGAACGTGGTGCCCGGCGCCTACCATTTCTGGGCGAGCTTGCGGGGCGACGATTTCGTCGAGACGTCCTCGACCGAGTTCTCGTCCTGGTCCTGAACCCTCTCGACACGCGCAGTTGACAGCCCGTGCCGTGGGATGACAATGAGTGCTGTGTCATCCCGCCTCATCACCCGTCGTCGGGCTCTTCAGGTTGGAAGCCTGGCCGGATTCGGGCTGAGTCTTCCCGACCTCCTGCGTTGGGAAGCTCGAGCCGACCGGAAGGACTTTGCGAGCCGTCCGGGTCCGGCTCACAGCGTGATCAGTATCTTCCTACCCGGCGGGATCGCTCACCAGGACACGTTCGATCCCAAGCCCCAGTCACCGACCCAGTATCGTGGCACGCTGGAGGTGATCGACACTCGGCTGCCGGGCATTCAGTTCAGTAGCCTGCTACCTAAGACCGCCACGATTTTGGATCGCGTGACGCTGTGCCGGGGCGTCAGTCACGTGCTGGCCGATCACGACGCGGGCGTGCACCAGATGTACACCGGCTACGGTCCGAGCCCGGCGATCCGGTTCCCGAGCCTGGGCAGCGTGGTGTCTCACGAGTTCGGCCCCCGCAACGACCTGCCCGCCTACATCTGCGTCCCGAACAAGCATCACCGGTTCGCCGGCAACGGGTACCTGAGCACCGCTCATGGTCCCTTCGGCCTGGGCAGTGACCCGGCCGTCTCTGGTTTCGCCGTCAAGGACCTGAGACCCCCGCCGCGGCTGAGCCCTTCTCGTCAGGTGCGTGCCCGGGGTCTGCTGTCGCTGGTCAACGAGCGAGTGGATCGCGAGTCGAGAGTGTCGCGGCTCGAGGCGGTTGATTCCTTCTACGAGCAGGCGTACCGGATGATCGATTCGCCGCAGGCCCGGACCGCCTTTGACCTCTCGAAAGAAAAACCCGCCACCCGCGAAGCCTACGGCAGCGGTGCGGCGGGGATGCGGATGCTGCTGGCTCGTCGGCTGGTCGAGGCCGGTGTGAGGTTTGTTTCACTCGAATACGGTACCTGGGACAATCACTTCAACATTGCCCCTTCGCTGCAGGGACAGGTCCCCAGTTTCGACCAGGCCCTGGCAGCCCTGGTCACCGATCTCGACGACCGTGGCCTCTTGAAGACCACCCTGGTGACGGTCACCACCGAGTTCGGTCGGACGCCCCGGATCAACAGCGCCGCCGGCCGAGACCACTGGTCACGAGTCTTCAGCGTGTTGCTGGCCGGTGCCGGCATCCGCCGCGGCCACGTGCACGGGTCCAGCGACCTGACCGCCTCGTCGCCGGACACCGGAGCCCTGGCTCCCCGCGACCTGCTGACGACGGTCTACCACCAGATCGGCATCGTTGCCGAGAAGGAGCTGATGGCTCCGGGGGACCGGCCGATCGAGATCGTCAAGGGGGGCAGGGTGGTCCAAGAGCTGCTGGAGGCATCATGAGACGTCGAGGGTGGGCCGCGACGGTTGTCTCGACGCGTCAGACGCTGGTCGCGATCGGCCTGCTGCTGGTCGTCTCGGCGCCGGTCCTGGCTCAGTCAGAGGCCCGTGCGGTTGTTTCGGCAGCACCCCGCTACCTGCAGCGAGGCACCGTGACCTCGGTCCGCCTCAACTGTGCCTGGTTGCCCTCGGCCGAAGACATCCTGTTCTATTCACCGGGCCTGGCCTGCCGCAGCCTGACGCTGCTGGAAGACACCGACACGCTGCCGCCGGATGGTCGTGAGTACCTGGTGAGTATCGAGGTGGCCTCGGACTGCCGGATTGGCCAGCACAGATTCCGAGTCCGCGACCGCGCCGGCCTCTCGACTCTGCACACGCTTTACGTCGGCCCGCTGCCCCGGCTGGCCGAGCAGGCTCAGCCGACGACGTTCGAGGATCCGCAGCGCGTGTCACTCGATTCGACCGTCGCCGGCTACATCGGCGAGGTGGGCCAGATCGACTGGTACCGGGTCGAAGCCAGGAAGGGCCAACGGCTCAACGTCGATGTCCAGGCGGTGCGGATGGCCCAGAGACTCTTCGATGCCCATGTCACCATTCTCGATGCCAAGGCACGCGTGCTGGCCGAGTCGGACGACACGGGGTTGGGGTTGCACGACCCGATCACAGGCCTGGTCGTTCCGGCTGACGGTTCGTACATGATCGCGATCCGCGAGAGTGGTTTTGGGAACGAGGGTTCGTACAAGGGGCCTCGCGGCCGCTACCTGCTGCACGTGGGCACCTTTCCGCGACCCCTGGCCGCGATTGCCGAGGGGGGCCTCTCGGGCAAGCCGGTGCGGCTGACCTTCCTGGGCGATCCTCTCGGCACGTTCACCCAACTGATGCCAATGCCCCCAGGCCCCGATGCTTCGGTCTTCGGCACCTCCACGGTCACGCCGATGGTCGCCGGGCAATGGGCTCCGACACCGCATCCGATCCGGATCAACAGCCTGCAGACGGTTGTCGAGACCGAGCCCAATGACAACTGGCGAACGTCGCCGGCTTCGAAGCAGGCCGCACCGGCCGCGTTTGCCGGGGTGATTTCCCGGCGAGGCGACATCGACACGTTTCGATTCCGGGCCACGAAGGGGCAGCGGCTGGTGATCCAGGTCTACGCCCGCCGGCTCTATTCACGACTCGACTCGGTCGTCGAGGTCCGTCGAGTTCGGGACGGTACGTCGGTGGCCGGAGGCGACGATCCGCCTCGCCGCCATCGCACATCGCTGTTCGCCTACAACAGCCATCATGCCGGATGGTTCGCCCAGGACGCCTACACCGAGATGACGGCCAACGAGGCAGGTGATTACGTGGTCCTGGTCTCCGATCACCTCAAGAAGGGGGGCGTCGATTATCACTACCGGGTCGAGGTGACTCGGGTCGAGCCGAAACTGACCCTGTTCGTCCGCCGCGATCCGCCCTACTGGAGAGGGACACCCGGCCAGAGCGTGTCGGTGCCGCGAGGCAACCGGTACGCGGTGATTGTCGAGAACCAGAGGCTGAACTGTCCGGCGGGACCGCTGGAAGTCTCTGCACGCGGATTGCCCCCTGGCGTGACGCTCGAGGCACCCCGCATATCCTCCGCCAAGGTCCCGATGCTGTTCACCGCCACCGATGACGCGGTCCGAGCGGCCAGCCTGGTTCGCTTCGTATCGAGTGATCCGAAGGGGCGACCCCTGGTGACCCAGTTCGAACAGACCGTTTTCTATGGACTCAACCCGCCCAGCTATGCCTTCTTCGGAGTCGACTCGGAACGGCTGGCCGTGGCGGTCGCCGAGGACTATCCGGTGAGCCTCGAGCTGGAACCGATCGCTGCTCCACTGGTGCAGGAGGGTGAGACGGTACTGAGGATCCGCACCCGGGTCGGTCCGAACCAGAGACGGCCAGTGCGGCTGTCGATGCTCTACAAGCCGACGGGGATCAGCGCCGAGTTGTCCGAGAAGGTGGCCGAGGGCGAGCATGTGGTCGAGATGCGATTGGAGGCGAACCGGGAGACGAGTCCGGGCCGCTGGCCGATCGCAGTGGTGTCACGCGAAGCCACCCAGTTGCGAGGCGGTGGAGTGTCGACCCAATTGAGAACACTCGAGGTGCTCCCCGCGTTTCTCGACCTCGTACTCACCCGTGCCATTCTCGCTCGAGGCAAGACGGTTCCACTGAAGGCTCAGCTCGAGCAAAAGGTCGAATTCCGCGGCAAGGCGATCGCTCGCCTCGAGGGTCTTCCCAAGGGGGTGACGGCAAAGCCCGTCGCGATCGACGCCTCGGATGAATCGGTCACGTTCCAGGTCACCGCGACCGGGGCTGCACCCGTCGGGCTGCACAAGACACTCTCTTGCCGTGTCTCAATTCCCTGGCAGCGACCCGATGGGCAACTCGCGGCAGTGGTGCATCGGCTGGGACAGGGGGGGCAGTTGAGAATCCTGGAGGCGGCCGATGTCCCCGGGCAGCAGGAGCAGCCGCAGCCATGAGTCCTGGATCGATCACCCGACCCACTGCAGATCTTCGTGGCGTGCTGTGCGTCGCGTTGCTGCTGGCCTGTGCAGGGGGCGTGGTGGCCGGGGAGCCGGTGATCCGGGTTTACCCGAGTCGCGTGGTGCTTGAAGGGGCCGCCGATCGTCAGCGTGTGATCGTGCAGGCCGTCGATCCCGATGGTCGCACACTCGACCTGACCTCCCGGGCTCGCCTGGTGCCGTCGCTGCCGGGCAGGGTCCGGATTGTCGACGGGATGCTCGAACCGCTGGTCGACGGGACGCTGGAGTTGGAGGTGAGTGTCGATGGGCGACGAGTGCAGGTGCCGGTGACGGTCCGCGACGCTGCCGCGAAGGCTCCGGTGCGGTTCGGACTCGACGTGATGCCGGTGCTGACCAAGGGAGGCTGCAACAGCGGCAGCTGCCACGGTGCCTCGCGAGGCCAACGAGGATTCCGGCTGTCGGTGTTCGGGTTTGATCCGGCTGGAGACTACTTCCGCATCACGCGGGAGTTTGTCGGTCGGAGGATCGACCTGGCACGTCCGGCCTCGAGCCTGTTGCTGACGAAGCCGTTGGAGCAGGTGGTACACGGAGGCGGCCAGAGATTCGACAGCGACAGCGAGATGTACACCGTGCTGCTGAAGTGGCTCGAGCAGGGAGCACCCGTTGATGGGAAGGACGTGCCGCGGGTGACTCGTCTGGAGGTGTTTCCCTCGGAGGTGGTCTTGTCGGGGGCAGGGGCAGGGGGTCAACCGGCGGCGGGTGATTCGCACCGGCTGGTGGTCCGGGCTCATTACGACGACGGCACCGATCGCGATGTCACTGGTCTGAGTGTCTTCACCAGTACCAACACGGCCGCCGCGTTGGTTTCGTTCGCAGGTGTGGTGAGTGGTCAGCGGCGGGGCGAGTCGTTCGTGATGGTGATGTACGGCGAGCACAACGTCGGCCTGCCGGTGATCGTGGTTCCGTCGGGGCCCGCGGCAAAGTTCCCGGCGCTGCCCGTGGCCAACCGGGTCGACGAGCTGGTGCACGCAAAACTCAGGAAGCTGCGGGTCGTTCCATCGAAGCTCTGCGACGACGGCACTTTTCTGCGGCGAGTGTACCTGGACACGATCGGCCTGTTGCCCGAGCCGAGCGAGTACGCTCGCTTCGTGGCCGACCAGCGGCCCGACAAGCGAAAGCGGCTGGTCGATACGTTGTTGGGTCGTCCCGAGTTCACCGATCTGTGGGTGATGAAGTGGGCCGAACTCCTGCAGGTCAGAAACGTCAAGGGCGGCTTCTTCGGCTGGTTGCGCAAACGCTACCTGGCCAACGTGCCGATGGACCGGATGGTCCGCGAGTTGCTGACGGCCGAGGGCGGCTTCTTCCGCGACCCTCCGGCACAGTACTTCCGGCAGGTCGGCAAGCCGAAGATCCTGGCCGAGAACGTGGCCCAGGTCTTCATGGGGACCCGCATCCAGTGTGCGCAGTGCCACAATCACCCGTTCGACCGCTGGACGATGAACGACTACTACGCCTTCGCCGCCTTCTTTGCTCAACTGGGTTCCAAGCGGAACTGGGAAGACACTCGCGAGCAGATCGTGTTCAACACGGGGTCCGGCGAGGTGCGGCACCCGATCGATGACCGCGTGATGGCTCCCAGGTTCCTTGGTGGCAAAGTGCCCAAGCTGGCCGGACGCGACCGACGGGCGGTGTTGGCCGAGTGGTTGACGGACGCCGGGAACCCCTGGTTCGCTCGCAACCTGGCCAACATTGCCTGGGCGCAGTACTTCGGGCGAGGGATCGTCGACGAGGTGGACGACGTTCGGCTCAGCAATCCGCCGTCGAATCCCGAGCTGCTCGACTTCCTCGCCGATCGCCTGGTGGCCGACGGCTACGATTTCCGCAAGCTGATCCGCACGATCACGCTCTCGCACGCGTACCAGCGAGCGACCGAGCCGACGCCCAGCAATCTCCGCGACCATCGCAATTTTTCTCGAGCCGAGTTCCGCAGGCTGCGGGCCGAGGTTTTGCACGACTGCCTGTGCCAGGCGACGGGTGTGCCCAGCCGGCTGGGCGGGTTCCCGCTGGGGACTCGAGCCGTTCAGCTGCCGGTCGCCTCGATGTCGTCGGAGTTTCTGACCACCTTCGGGCGTTCGAATCGCGAGACGGTCTGCAGCTGCGAAGTCGACGTCCAGCCCAACCTCTCACAGGCCTTGCATCTGATCAACGGCAGCACGACCTGGGGCAAGATCGAGCGGGGCCGTGTGCTGGAGCAGCTGATGACCCGCCACGACGATCCCGGCGACGTCATCGATGCACTCTTTGTTCGCTGTCTCTCGAGGCGGCCGACGAAGGATGAGCGAACTCGGCTGCTGGCCGCCGAGGTGGCCGCGACTGATCGGGCCGAGATCTACCAGGACCTGTTCTGGGCGTTGCTGAATTCGAAGGAATTCCTGTTCAACCACTAATCGACCGTGCGGGGAGCGAGCGGATGTTTCAGGCGGGGCCAGTCCCTGGTTGGGCGCAGCGTGCCGTGTCGGCGTGGTTGCTGTTGCTGGTGATCGGGCCCGGCGGCAACGACCTGTACGGCCAGGCCGCCAAGACGAAACCGGCCGCCAAGACGAAACCGGTCACGAAGATCACATTCCGCGACCACGTGGCGCCGGTATTTCGTCGTCGCTGCACCGGGTGTCATGGTGGTGGTCAGCCGAAGGCCGACCTGGACCTGTCGCGTTACGTGGCTGTACTGGCGGGAGGTTCTTCGGGGACGGTGCTGATCCCGGGAGATCCTCTACAGAGTCGGCTGTATCTGCTGGTCTCTCATGCCGAGGAGCCTCACATGCCGCCCAAGCGACCTCGGTTGCCCAAGGCCGAGCTGGAATTGATCCGCCGCTGGATCGACGGGGGTCTGTTGTCGACCACGACCAGTCGCCCTCGGACCTCGAAGCGACCTCGCTCGTTGCTCTCACAGGTCGGCCCGCCTCTGCGGCGTCCGGTTCCCAAGTTGGCGGGCGAGCCGCTGGGGGCACGTCCCCGGGGCTGGACCGCGGTCTCGGTTCAGACCGCTTCGCGGTCCCGCGCTGTCGTGGCTCTGGCGGCCAGCCCGTGGAGTTCTCTGGTTGCGGTGGGAGGGATCGAGCAGGTGCTGGTCTACGACTCGGCCCTGGGCCAGCTTCTGGGCGTATTGCCGTTTCCCGAGGGTCGACCGCACCAACTGGCGTTCAGTGCCGACGGGGAGGTGTTGTGGGTGGCCGGGGGCGAGGCGGGTGTGGGTGGAGCGGTGGTGGGCTGGCAGGTCCGGAGCGGTCGACGGCTGTTTGAGGTGACCGATGGTGACGACGTGGTGTTGGGCGCGGCCCTGGATCCTTCGGGCAAGCGGTTGGCTCTGGGCAGTGATCGGGTGGTCCGCATCGTCGACATCGCCAGTGGCAAGACCACTCACCGGCTGGACATTCACACCGACTGGGTGGTGTCGGTCGCTTTCAGCCCCGACGGGCGTCGCCTGGTCACCGGCGATCGCGGTGGTGGCCTGGTGCTGTGGGAGACTCGCCAGTGGGACCGCGTGGCGCGGTTGTCGGGGCACCGCGGTGCTGTCACCGGGGTGGCGTGGCGACCAGATGGTCGCGTGGTGGCCTCGGCCAGCCGCGACGGAACGGTGCGTCAGTGGGAGTCCGAGGGCGGACGTGCGTTGCGGAACTGGATGGCTCACGAGGGCGGCGTGATGGGGGTGGCCTGCCGGGGAGATGGGCGGCTGGCGACGGTTGGTCGCGACGGGCTGGCGCGGACCTGGAACCAGGCCGGATCGCGGCTGGGCCAGTTTGGACCGCTGGCTGATGTTGCCACCCGGGTCGCACTGGTGGGAGTGCCCGGCTGGCTGGTCGTGGGCGACTGGTCCGGCGACGTGCGGGTCTGGCGAGAGGACCAGCAGCAGCCGGCTGCGAAGTGGCGGCCGGGGTTGAAGCGAGCACCGCCGGCGGGCCGGTGAGAGTGGTGGGTGGGCCGTCGCGATCGTCTCGCTTGCGAACCATGCAGCCGACTTGGATAATGGAGGTTTGGGTACGACCGCGTCGGAAACGGCGTGAGCCTGTGCCTGGCGACTGCATCAAGAACACACACCGAGGCCAGAAACGACACGATGGACAGTGCCAAGCTGAGTCTGGACGGGCAGGATTACGAACTGCCGGTCATTGAGGGATCCGAGGGTGAACGGGGTGTCGACATCAGTCGCCTTCGTGGAGAGTCCGGAGCGATCACGCTCGATCCGGGCTACGGCAACACCGGCGCCTGCGAGAGCGCGATCTGCTTCATCAACGGTGAAGAGGGGATCCTGCGGTACCGCGGGTACGCGATCGAGCAGTTGGCCGAGCACGCTTCGTTTGCCGAAGTCTGCTACCTGCTGATCTACGGTGACCTGCCGTCGCAGCAGCAGTTGCAGGGCTTCAGCGACGGGCTGACCTACCACAGCATGATCCACGAGGACATGAAGAAGTTCTTCGAGGGTTACCCCGCGTCGGCTCACCCGATGGCGGTGCTCTCGTCGATGATCGCATCTCTGGCGACGTATTATCCCGAGGCCGAGGCCGAGGGGAACGGGGATGATGACCTGAACATCATCCGCATCCTGGCCAAGTCCAAGACGATCGCGGCCTGGGCCTACAAGAAGTCGATCGGCCAGCCGCTGGTCTATCCGCTCAATCGTCTCTCCTACTGCGGCAACTTCCTCAACATGATGTTCTCGGTGCCGACCGAGGACTACGAGGTGCCGAAGGTGGTCGAGAATGCCTTGAATGTTCTGCTGATCCTGCATGCTGATCACGAGCAGAACTGCAGCACGTCGACGGTGCGGATGGTGGCCAGCAGCCAGGCCAACATCTTCGCCGCGCTCTCGGCCGGTGTCTGTGCGTTGTGGGGTCCGCTGCACGGCGGGGCCAACCAGAAGGTACTGGAGATGCTGGAGATGATCCGCCAGGACGGATCCGACTACAAGAAGTACGTCGACATGGCCAAGGACAAGGACAACGAGTTCCGCATGATGGGCTTCGGTCACCGGGTCTACAAGAACTTCGATCCGCGTGCGACGATCCTGCGGAAGGCGTGCGACGAGGTGCTCGAGGAGCTGGGGATCGACGATCCGTTGCTGGAGATCGCCAAGCAGCTAGAGGATGTGGCTCTCAACGACGAGTACTTCGTCGAGCGGAAGCTGTACCCCAACGTCGATTTTTACAGCGGCGTGCTGTATCGGGCGATGGGCATCCCGACCAACATGTTCACGGTGATGTTCGCCCTGGGTCGACTGCCCGGCTGGATCGCTCATCTGAGGGAGCTTCGAGACGATCCCACGAGCCGGATCAACCGTCCGCGTCAGATCTACACCGGACCGACGCTCCGCGAATTCACTCCGGTTGCCCAGCGGTAGTTCGGTGTTGTGGGGCTTGAGGACTCGGGGACAGGCACGCCCCTCGATCCGCCTGCGGCGAACCGCGGGGCGAGCCAGTCCCTGCACATTGAGGGATTTGGTGGGCTGTTGATGCCAGCCGAATCAGCTTGCGGGCGGTTTCCGGTTCTCCTAGAGTGGCGTTCCTCCGCCGGGCAGGTAGCTCAGTTGGTAGAGCACAGGATTGAAAATCCTGGTGTCGGCGGTTCGATTCCGCCCCTGCCCACTCCGCTCTGACTCGCATCGTGTCGCAACCCGTGGCATGGTGCGAGTTGCGCATTTAAGGGCCTGGAGGCGTCCTGAGCAGTTGCGACGGGATGCGGCCCGATGCCGTGCCCTACTGCTGCGCTTTCTGCTGCGCGCAGCGGATTGAATGCTGCGGCCACCTCGAAGAGGTCATCTGTGACTGAGAGATAATGCCGTTCAGACACCTGCATCGAGTGTCCCAGCCACCTCGAAACGGCATGCTGAGGAAAGTGAGTGGCCCATTCTATCTCGCATGACCGTCGCAGTGTCTGGAACAAGTCTGGCCACTGAATGATGCCAGCACGTTTCAGGATGACCGAGAAGCCACGGTGAAGGTTGTTGCGGCTGAGCGACAGGATCGTCTCTGAACCGTCATCCGCCGCGTCAAAGGCGTCCTGGAGGATCGCAAGAAGGGAGGCGGAGATCGGAATAATCCTCGTCGAATCGGTCTTGGGTGCGTAGACGGTCAAGCGGTGGAGATCCCAGTCCACGTCGCTCCAGCAGACTCCGTGGGTCTCGCTTGGACACCTCAGGCCAGCAAGCCGAGCCAGGCCGACAAGAGTCCGCCACTCTGCGTTGGGGCAAGCTTCGAGAATGGCGGCCAACTCTTCAGCCGAAACAAACCGGTCATTTACTGCGGCAACAGATGAACTCTTGAGCGTTGCAAATGGCGACTTGGACAGAAGTTCCCGTTCGACCGCGTCATTGAACAACAACTTTGCGTGACGACAATGCAGGCGGATCGTTGCCTCGGCCAGTCCCTCCGCTGCCATTCCCGCTCGCCAGTCCTTGGCAGAGTCAGCCGAAATGGTCGAAATCGGTGTTGTTGGTCCGAAGCATTCTGTCAGGCGGTCACAGGTGTGTCCCAGCCGCTGAATGCTGCCCGGCTTGAGTTCATGCTTCCGTTGATCGAGGTACTTTGAACAGAACTTGCCCAGTGAAGGTGACTCGGGTGCCGGGGCGCGAGAATCGCACAAGCCGGATCGGGCCAATCGTGAGTGGATTTCTTCTGAGATCCCCGTCAGCCACCTCGCCGTTTCCTGGTCAATCGGCTGATTGAGAATCTTCGCGGTGAGAAGTTTCTCTACCCGTCGTTTCGTCTCTTCGGCAATGTCGTGGGTAACGACTCCAAGCCGTATCCGCTTTCTCTTTCCGCCATCCGTCGAATCGACGAAGTCAATTGCACGTGGTGGCTGCTTACCACGGCCCAGTCGAGTGATACTCGCCATTGGTTTACCTGCCTTTCTGTTTCCGCGCTGTGATCCCCAACCCCAGACACTCGCACAGCAGGTCAATCGACCGCAGCGACAGCCCGCACTTGCCCTGCATGAACCGCGACAACTGCCCCTGTGCTATCCCCGTCTCCAGGCTGATCCGGTACCGACTGCGTTCCTCCTGCCGGATCGCCTCCCGCAGCTGCTCGCTGAACGTCGTCTGCCTTCTTGCCATCATCGTCATTCTACCCGTTGCTTAACTGTCAGTACAGTACCCACTGGACTTCAGGAGAAGATCGTCGTGATTGTCCGTGGCAACGCTCCGTCCCTGGCTATTTGAGGGCTCTGGTGCCTGTCTCGAGTCGCCCGGATCACAAGTCGTATTCCGCGGCCTGATCTTCTGCGTCCTGGTTCAGGAGGGCGTTGGCCGCATCTAGGTCGAAGTCGCTGACCGACTGGTCGCTCTCACCCCCCCTCCCAGAAGCTTGGCGGCCTTTGGGGTTTTGGCGGTCTTTGGTGGATTCTGGCTGTTCGGCATCTATCGAACCCCCGTTTCCCTCGGGATCTACGCTAAGAGCGCCAACATCGTCTAAGGCCGCCAACGTTTCGGGATCGGGAGCGTCTGGCGCACATTGGTCTGGCAAGGACCACCGCCACCGCCCGTCGTCACCGAACCCCTCCTTGTCTACCGCTACGCCCAACTCACCTTTCGCGCGGTCCAGCGTTCGGGATGCGATGCCATCTCTCTCGGCGCGCTGCTTGATGT
>CAUZJR010000113.1:0-12614 GCA_963580005.1 Planctomycetota bacterium | reverse complement strand
CCCACGGTCTGCAATGCCATGTGGGCCCTCACCGACTTCACGGAGGCCAACGGCGCCACTCGGGTCGTCCCCGGCAGCCACCGCTGGCAGAACCCCGACTACAGCGCAGACCCGACCACGATCGAGACGGCCTGCGCCGAGATGCCCCGGGGATCGGTGTTGATCTGGCAGGGCAGTACCTGGCACGGCGGCGGCGCCAACACCACCGCCGACGAGGTCCGGATCGGGGTCTCCATGAACTACTGCGCCGGCTTCATCCGGCAGCAGGAGAACCAGCACCTCGGAATCCCCTCCGAGGTCATGGCCGGCTTCACTCCTGAGTTGCGTGCGCTCTGCGGACTCGACACCTACCGGGGCCTAACCGGCAACATCGAAAAACAGAGTCCCGCACACCTGCTCTACGGCGACACTCCGGACATGCCCCTCTGGGACTACGACCCGCTGGCCGACCAGTAGACACGCCCATGGCCCGCCGGCTCACCGACCATTCGGTCCTGACCTTCGACTGCTACGGAACCCTCATCGACTGGGAGACGGGCATCTGGGACGCCCTGCAACCCCTCCTCGCTGCGAACCCACCCGCCGACCACTCTCGTCGTCATGTACTCGGTGCATTCGACCGCTTCGAGGCCGCCCAGCAGGCTGCTACGCCCACGCTGCCCTATCCGGGCGTACTCGAATGCGTCCACCGATCCCTTGCCGAGGACTTCTCACTGGAAACCTCGGCGGAACTCGATGCGGCCTTCGGGGCGTCGGTGCCGTCGTGGCCGGCGTTTCCCGACTCCGCCGACTCCCTCCTGTACCTCGCCACCCGTTTCGACCTCGTGATCCTGTCCAACGTCGACCGTGCCGGGTTCGCAGGATCCAACGCCAGGCTCGGAGTCGACTTCGATGCGATCTACACCGCCGAGGACATTGGGTCCTACAAGCCCAACCCGGCCAACTTCGAATACCTGTTGAGGCACCTGGCCACCGACCTGGGGCACTCGAAGGCAGACGTCCTCCACACGGCCCAGGGCATCCGCCACGACCACGTCCCGGCCCGTCGAATAGGGCTGGACAACGCCTGGATCGACCGTCAGCGCAGATCGGAAGCCGGTGAATCCGTCGACCAGGACCGACTCCCTGCGTTCGACCACGTGTTCTTCTCGATGGCCGAGATGGTGGCAGCGGTAGAGGACGAGTCCCCCACCGACTGACCCCTCGGGGAGCATCCCACAGAGTGCGGATACCGTCCCCGCATGGAACTCCTGGTGACAGCCACAGCGCGTGATGGAGCCGGCGTCGCCCGCGCCGAGGACGGACGTGTCGTCTTCGTCGAAGGGGCGCTCCCGGGGGAGACGGTCACGGCCGAGGTCACCCAGATCGACAAGCGCTGGTCCCGTGCCCGGGTGCTCGAGGTCCTGGACCCGTCGCCAGAGCGTGTGCCGGTTCCCTGCGCCCACCAACTCGAAGGCTGCGGTGGCTGCGACCTGATGCACGTGGCCGCAGATTTCCAACTTCGCATGAAGGCGTCGATCGTGAGCGAGCAACTCCTACGAGCCGGGGTCGAAGCGCCCGATCCGTCCCTGACGACACTCCGGGATGACCACGGACGCACCACCGTTCGAGCCGCAGTGCTCGACGGGCGTGGGGGCTACCGGGTCAGGGGCTCGCACGATGTCGTCGTGCCCGAGGCGTGTGGTGCAATCGATCCCCTCGCCGAACAGATCCTTGTCGAGGGCCGCTTCGGCGACGCCGCCGAGGTCACGATCCGCGTCGGCAACCGCACCGGCGACCGACTGGTACTGATCACCGGCACTGATGAGGACATCTCCGTTCCCGACGATGTCCTCGTCGTCAGCACAGACGACCTCGCTGCTGGTCGGAGGGCCTGGATCCATGAGGAGGCGGCCGGTCGCCGTTGGCGGATCTCGGCACGCTCGTTCTTCCAGAACCGCCCCGCCGGGGTCGACGCACTCGTCGCAGAGGTTGGCGCGATGGTCGATGCACTCGGCGGACTCGGACAGGAGGAACCCCTGGTCGATGCCTATGCCGGCATCGGGATCTTCACCGGAACGATCGGTCGGGGTCGGACCGTCTATGCGATCGAACGGAGCAGGGACTCGATCGCCGATGCCCGAGTCAACCTCGACGGGAGCGACGTGAAGATCGTCAACGCTCCGGTCGAGAGTTGGAAGGCGCAACCTGCCGCGATCGTGATCGCTGATCCTGCACGCGAGGGCCTGGGGAAGGCAGGAGTGGACGCCCTTGTGCGCGCCGACCCACAGTTGTTCGTGCTGGTCGGCTGCGAACCGGGATCCTTCGCCCGAGATGCCGGCCTGTTGCGCACCGTAGGCATGCGGCTCGAGCGCCTGGCCGTCGTCGACCTGTTTCCGGACACCACCCACGTCGAGACCGTCGGCGCATTCGTACGCGCCTGATCGGTCCTCCCCCGGAGGGGCTGTCCGGGGTCAGTCCTGCGACTCGAGGTGAACGAACCGGGGCGGCTCCGCCATCATCGGCGCGGTCATCGACGCGATGCTCGTCCCGGTCTCGGTGCGCCAGGCCAGGTAGGCCTCCTGATCCTCTCGGGTGGCCCACTTCTCCCAGAGCACGATGCGGTCGGGATCATCGGCGTCCGTGTAGGTCTCGACGTTCTCACAGCCTTCGAAGGCCCGGGTGTCAGCCAGGGCCCCGAGAAGCATCTCGAGGAAGCCGGGGCCGACCCCCTCGTTGCATTTGAACTCCAGAATCACGGTGTGCGACATCGAACTGCCCTTTCCTGGGGATGCGTCTCCCTACCCTTGCGACGGGTAGCGATCAGTTGTAGAGGGCCATCAGTTGGGTAACGGCAATGCCCAGGATGACGACGAGGTTGAGTACACGGAACATGACGAAGGGCGCCTTGGCGAAGTTCCTGCCCATCGCACTCGCGGACACCTCCTCGTCCATGTCCTCGACGCCGGCACTGAGGTCGGCCATTGCAGAGTCGTTCCAGACCAGCGCGAGGATCCCGACCAACACGATCATTGCCGCAACGGCGAGCCTGTCGTCGTCGGCGGCGATCTCGGAGACGACGACGTAAAGGAGGCCAAGGGAGACCACCCCGTATGTGAAGACCATCGTTCGAAGGTCAGCGGCTCGATTCTTCATATTCTCGATCCACGTCTGCTGGTTCATGGTTCCTCCTGTCAGCGCCTGCCCTGGGTGCTCAAGACGTTAGAGGACTCTGGCCGAGGCCGGGAAGCCCGACACCGCACGAGTCTTCGGCCCGTGGTGCCGTCCGTGCCGGAGGGGTTACTTGAGCGGACCCAGTCGACGCCATCATGGCTCCAGGTCGGTCATTCGTTTTTTGACCAACCCGCTCCACCAGATCGTTACCCGACTTAGGATCCGTGTATGGGCGACTCGAACACGCTTGCCGATGACGACTCCCGTGTCGTGGCTGACGCACAGGGCCGCCTTGCCGACCGATCTCTGCACGAGCATACGAAGCGCCTGGCTCCCAACATGTACGAGGTATGTGACGGAGTTTGGTGCCTTGTAGGCAACGGCCTGTCAAACCAGACGTTCGTCCGCGGTCCTGAAGGCATCATCGCGATCGACACCGGTGAGTCGGTGGAGGAGATGCGAAGTGCCTTGGAGCATCTGCGCCGAGTCACGACAGAGCCAGTGGTTGCGGTGGTCTATACACACTTTCATTACGTCAGCGGCACAGTCGCGCTCACAGAGCACGAACCGATCACCGCTATCTGGGGACATGAGCGCATCGCTCAGAATCTTGAGCGGGCCACGATGGAGATTGCACCTGCTTACAGCCGTGGACTCGTCGAGCAGTTCGGCATCCAGCTACCTGATGAGGGGCCTGACGGACTCGTCAATGTGGGATTGGGCCTCGCCTACCGCATGCCACATCACTCGCCGTCGACACCTGGCTACGTGGCAGCCGACCATACCTTCGGGGAACCAGTCACGGTAAGCCTCGCAGGGCTGGAGATGCGAGTGACGCCTGCGCCTTCCGATGCCGACGACTCAGTCACTCTTTGGTTCCCGCAACTCAGCGTGGCGGTTCACAACCTGGTGTGGCCAGCACTGTTCAACGTATTTGCTATTCGGGGGGAGGAGTACCGCGATCCTCGGGTACTGCTCAACGGACTTGACCACCTCCGTTCCCTCGAGGCCGAACACCTCGTGGCAACCCATGGCCCTCCCTTGTCGGGGAACCAGGAAATAGCGCGAAGGGTGACCGCCTATCGCGACTCAATCCAGTTCTTGTGGGATCAGACCGTCCGCTGGACGAACCGCGGAGCGACGAGTTCAGAACTCGCGCACCGAATCCAATTGCCGGCGATGTACGACGAGGACTGGTTGACACAACAGCATTACGGCTTGGCGGAACACCACGTCCGTCAGATCCGGACCGGCCTCTTCGGATTTTTCGATGGCGACCCGGTAGGCCTACTTCCACTTGAGACGACCGATGAAGCGGAGCGAATGGTCTCAGCAATGGGCGGTGCGGAGAAAGTGAGGGGGCTCTGCGTCGAGGCGCTCGATGGAACGGACAACGATCGCCGTTGGGCCCTGTCGTTAGCCGGCCGTCTTGCTCACCGGCCGGGTGCGACGCAACAGGACCAAGGACTGCTCGCTGATGCTCTTCGGACGGCGGCTCGGCGCACGACCTCAGCCAATGTTCGCAACTGGTGCCTCACAAGGGCTCTCGACCTCGATGGCAGCATCGACGTGTCGAGGTTGAGGACGCATCGATTTAGTCGGCGACAGGTAGCACGGTGGTCTCTTGATTCAGCGGTGTCTGTGCTCCGGGTTCTCGTTGAGCCCGACCGGCTTACCGGTGTCGACCTACACCTGGCCGTGGTACTCGACGGTGAACGTACGGGTATCCACTTTCGTAACCACATCGCCTGCCCGACGGACGGACGCGATGCCGAGGCGGCGCTTACGGGACGCAGAGACGTTTGGGATCAGATCCTCACAGGTTCGAGTGACGTTCGTAGCGCTGTGGACTCAGGCGATTTGTCAATCGAGGGCGACACGGCACGGGTGTTCCAGGCTCTCGCGGCGATTGACCACCCGGGGTTTGAATGACCGAACGTTTGCCAAGACCCTCAGAGCCTTTTAGTGGGCACATTGCACGCTTGCTCCGTGACTCCGAACCACGCCGACTGCATCGAGCCACTACCCCCTCCGATGCTCCAAACGTCTTGCTCGTCATGCTCGACGATGTGGGATTCGGCTCGTTCTCTTCTTTCGGCGGGCCAGTTCAGGCCCCCGCGTTTCAAGGGGTTGTCGACCGGGGACTGCTGTACAACCAATTCCACACCACAGCTTTATGTTCACCGACAAGGGCCGCACTGCTTACCGGGCGGCAACACCACACCGTCCACATGGGAGGAATTACCGAGATCGCCAACTCGTTCCCTGGCTACGACTCGGCAATGCCTGCAGAGGCTGCAACCGTGGCCCAGATCCTGCAGATGTCGGGTTACGCAACCTCGTGCTTCGGCAAGTGGCATTTGACGCCGTCGTGGGAGCAGGGTCCCGCTGGCCCCTTCGAGCACTGGCCGACAGGAATGGGTTTCGACCGCTTCTACGGGATCATCGGAGCTGAAGCATCGCAATGGGAGCCAGCCGTCTATGACCAGACCACACCGGTTTCACCACACGTCGGGAGACCCGGTTACCACCTCACCGAAGACTTAGCGGACCAGGCAGTCACCTGGATGGAACGCCACCGCGTATCAGCACCTGACCGTCCGTGGTTCTGCTACTTCTCGACCCCAGCGGTGCACGCCCCGCATCATGCTCCTAGTGAGTGGATTGAGCACTTCCGAGGAGAGTTCGACAGCGGGTGGGATGACCTCCGTACTCGGATCCACGCGGAACAACTCCGCTTGGGCGTGATTCCAGCAGGCACTGCTCTCACCCGAAGGCCCGACGAGATCCCGGCGTGGACGGACTACCCGGAGCGCTATCAGCCAGTAGCGGCTCGACTAATGGAATGTTTCGCTGGTTTCCTCGCCCACACCGATCACCACATCGGTCGGGTAATCGATGCCGCCAGAAGGGAGGAACGTGAAACCCTCATCATTTATCTCTCCGGCGATAACGGTGCCTCAGCCGAGGGCACCATCCACGGGGCTTGGAGCGCTCCATCGTTCCAGAACGGGGTACATGAAGACCCTGAATGGCTACTCGAGCACATGGATGATTTCGGCAGCGCTAAGTGTGAAAATCACTTCAACGTCGGTTGGGCGTGGGCCCTCGATTCCCCGTTCCAGTGGATGAAACAGGTTGCTTCGCACTTTGGGGGGACAAGAAACGGACTCGCTATCGAATGGCCCGGCACAATCACCGACGGGAAGGGACTGCGATCTCAATTCCATCACGTGGTCGATATCGCTCCGACAATCCTGGAAGCCGCGGGCATCGCTGCCCCAGAGACGGTGAACGGGATCGAACAGATCCCGATGCACGGGACGCCAATGGGCTACTCATTCGCAGCGGACGGAGCGAGTCGCCGTACCACTCAGTATTTCGAGATTCTCGGGAATCGGGCGATTTACAACGACGGATGGATCGCGTCCTGCTTCCACGGCCGTGTGCCGTGGATCAGGATGGAGGGGTTCGAGTTCGACGGGCCCCATGAACGTTGGGAGTTGTACGACGTGGAGAACGACTTCTCCCAGGCGGTCGACCTCGCATCAGAACATCCTGAGCGCCTCGCGGAGTTGGTGGAGATGTTCGATGCCGAGGCACGCAAATTCGGTGTGTATCCGTTACGTGATCCTGGGTCGCCGCGAAGCGCCGAACTTGCGGTACCTCACGCTCTCGGCGGCCTGAGCAGGATGACCTACACCACCGCGCACGTGAGATTACCCGAAAGCACCGTGGTACGACTGAAGAACTGTTCTTGGCGAATCTCCGCCGAGGTAGTAGCCGCCATCGACGATCAAGGCGTTGTCGCCTGCCAGGGCGGAAACATGTCCGGATGGTCGATGTGGCTAGATGGTGGACGGCCCAGGTTCACCTACAACTGTTTCGGTCACGATGTGACAACGGTGACCGGCCCCGTGCTCGCCCCCGGAAGCCATCTAGTCGAGGCGTTGTTCGACTACGACGGCGGTTTCGGACAGGGCGGCGAACTTGTCCTGGTAGTGGACGAGAGCGCAGTTGCGCATGCTCGTCTCGAGCGCACAGTGCCGATCGTGTTCTCGATAAGTGGTGAAACCTTCGACGTCGGTACCGACACCGGATCACCGGTAGGACCGTATCCTTCGGACTTCGTGTGCTCGGCGAATATCGTCGGAGTTACGCTCGCCCGCCTCGATGAACCGGGGGATGCGGTACGAGCCGCCGAACTCGAGGGCCTTTTCCGCGCTGGGTTGAGCACCCAATAACTCTGCAGAATCGACGCCCCACTCCCCTTCCCGCCAAATTCCCCTCGGTCGCCTGGATGGACCAGGCCCAACGCGGCGCCCTCATCCACTCAAACTGGAAATGCCTCAAACGGCTTGACCGGTTGCGCCCTCGGACAGTTGCGTTCCCGTTCTCAGAGCCAGGTCTGGCGAATACGGTGTCAGCCTGACGAGAATCTTCGGCAAGTCCAGGAGGATGACCCCATGACCGATCGATCCACCGTCATCGAGGCAGCCGAGAAATACCTGTTTCACGGGCTCATCGAACAGGACGGCACGAAGGTTCCGTTGGCCGAGAACGTGGTCCGCATCGAGCAGGGCAAGAACACCGGCGACGGCCGGGATGCACTGGTGGCGGCGCTGGCCAACGTCGGCAAGGGCATGATCGAGGGCGTCCGGAATGTGCGCTGGATCGCCGAGGGCGAGCAGGCGGTCGCGTTCTACGACCTCGATCTCAACATTTCGGATCTGCCCGTCCTCATCGCTGAGCGTTTTCGCGTCGTCGACGGTCTCATTACTGAAATCGAAGTCCTGTTCCATGCGCAGGCGCCGAGTCCGGTGGAGAAATGAGGCGGCTTGAAGGCAAGATCGCGATCGTGACGGGGGCCGCTCGCGGCTCTGGGGAACTGGCGGCGCGGCGACTGGTCGCCGACGGAGCGAAGGTCGTCATTGCCGACCTGCTCGACGACCGGGGCAAGCAGGTGGCCAACGATCTCGGCGACGCCGCACGTTACGTTCACCTCGACATCAGCGACGAAGACCGGTGGCAACAGGTCATCGATTTCTGCATCGACACATACGGCGGCCTGACGACCCTGGTCAACAACGCTGCCGTCCTGCACGTGCGACCTATCGAGCACACGACGACGAGCGACTTCGCGCGACTGCTCGAGGTGAATATTGTGGGGACCTTCCTGGGCGTTCGGTCCGTGATCGAGCCTCTTCGGTCGCGTGGAGGTGGGTCGATCATCAATGTGGCGTCGATAAGCGGCCACCATCCTGCCGCCGGTACGTCTGCCTACGCCGCAAGCAAGTTCGGTGTGCGCGGCTTGACCAAGGTAGCGGCCCTCGAGCTTGGCCGATATGGGATCCGTGTCAACGCGATCAACCCGGCGATGGGCAACCCGGAGATGGTGATGGAGTCGCTGCCGGCCGACATGGACACGTCGGGCCTTGGCAAAGGCGCCGCCCTCAGCGGCGGGCAGCCGATCTTGCGCGAGGGAGACATGGCCGACGTCGCGAATGCCGTGGCCTTCCTTGCCTCGGATGACAGTTCGTTCTTCAACGGCGCCGACTTCGACCTGGACGGAGGGATCACGGCCGGTAGCCACTTGTTGGGCGGCATTCCGGGCGCGCCGCGTGAATGATCTCCGGACGGCCCCAGTCAACGCCATCACGATCCCAGGCCAGCCGTCCTTTCCTCTGGTCAACCCCTTGTGCGAGACCGCCATGCCACCCCGTGGCTGGATGCCTGCAAACGCCTGATTATCTTCGGGCCATATCGAATGAAGAGCCGTCGCGGCCAAGCCGTAGCGATGACCTGCCCTATCGGGTGATCGAGCACGTCTGGATTCCGATGTCCGACGGCATCCGCCTGTCTGCGCAGCTCTGGCTTCCCGTGGGAGCAGGGCACGAGTCGGTCCCCGCGATCCTGGAGTTCATCCCGTACCGCAAGCGTGACGGTGCAGCCCTTCGCGACCACGCCAACCACGCCTGGTTCGCTGCCCATGGCTATGCGTGTGTCCGACCCGACATGCGCGGGCACGGCGACTCCGAAGGCCTGATGACAGACGAATATTCACCACGCGAGCAAGAGGATGCCACCGAGGTCATCGAGTGGATCGCCGACCAGGACTGGTGCACTGGCGCTGTCGGGATGATGGGGATCTCGTGGGGCGGGATCGCCAGCCTTCAGGCTGCTGTCCGGCAACCCCCGGCGCTGAAGGCAATCATCCCCGTCGGTGCATCTGTCGACCGCTACTACGACGACGGTGGCTATCTGGTGGGGGGCTACCCGGGGCAGGGACTTGGTTGGGGCGCCGTAATGTTCGGCTACTGCATCCGCCCACCGGACCCGGCTGTCGTCGGGGACGCCTGGCGAGCCATGTGGCGGGAACGGTTCGACAACACGCCGATGTTCCTCGCTTCCTGGCTTGAGCACCAGCTCCGGGATGAGACCTGGACGCAGGGGTCGGTGTGCGAGCAGTACGACCGAATCCAGATCCCGGTCCTCGCTGTCAGCGGCTGGAACGACTGCTGGCCCAACACGGTCCTGCGCCTCCTCGAGAACGTCGATGCCCCCTGCAGGGGCGTGTCGGGGGCGTGGGGCCACGTGTACCCGAACCTCGGTGTTCCTGGACCCGGCATCGACTTCCTCGGCCTGGCATTGGCCTGGTGGGACCGATGGCTGCGCGGCATCGACAACGACGTTATGGATGCCCCACCCCTCGTCGCCTACCTGCAGGACAGCCACGGCCCGACACCCGAGGGGAGCGCTCGACCCGGTAGATGGGTGGCCGTCGGCACGTGGCCGTCACCGGAAGTCAGCGCCATGACCCTGCACCTCGCACCCCATGGCCTTGACGAAACCACCACCGTCGGAGTTTCCGAAGTCGAAGTCTGCTCACCGGTTTGGACGGGCCTCACAAGCGGTGAGTACATGCCGATTGCCGGTGTCCGTGAGTTGCCCGACGACCAGGGATCGGACGATGCGGTGTCCGCATGCTTCGACGGCCCGGTACTCGACCAGGGACTTGAGCTACTGGGTACCCCGCTGCTTCACCTCCGGGTGTCTTGCGACCGTGACGAAGGCCTCGTCGTGGCCCGCCTCTGCGACGTCGGTCCCGACGCAACATCCACGCTCATGAGTTACGGGATCCTGAACCTGAGGCTCCGCGATGGACGTGACCGTGTCGCCGAGGTGAAACCCGGGGAGGCGATGGAGGTCACCGTCCGCCTCAACGATCTCGGGTGGAGGATTCTTCCCGGCCACCATCTGCGCCTTGCCCTCTCCACCCAGATGTGGCCTATGGCCTGGCCGTTGGCACAAGAGGCCACCTTGAGCATCGATCTGGCCGCCAGTCATCTTGAGTTGCCGGTCTTTCGCCCTGGGCGTTCCGAGACTCCACCGCCAGACCTGGGAGAACCGCAGGCTGCCGATCCCCTGCCCCATCGCGTTGTACGTCCAGGATCCGGATCGCGACACCAGGTCAACGACCCCTTGAGCAAGGAGTACCTCCTCGAGGTCGAGGTCGACGCCGGCGAGGTCGAGTTTGAGGCCACTCGCCTTCGATACTCAAACCAGAGCGCTCAGCGGTACCGAATCGTCGAGGGCGATCCGCTCTCGGCCTCCATCGAATATCGGGCTGACTTCGCGTTTGCTCGGGATGATTGGCAAGTGCGTACCGAAAGCCTGTTGGCTGTGACCTGCGACGCAACCCAGTTCCACCTCGATGGCCGCATTACCGGCTACGAGGGAACCAGGGTCGTCTCCGAACGCACATGGGAGGAGCACATCCCGCGTATCGCCTACTGAGGGTCTGGTCCCCATCGATCTGTCCGGAGGCTTGTCCCGCGGGGGGAATCGAACGCCATCGACTTTGAAACGGCCCGTGAGGACAGAAACTCTGCGTGTGCTGTCGGTCGTTCAACCGTCGACGGCAACGAAAGCACCCTTGAAGGTCCATGGATGATCCGTCCTCCCGACAACGGGTACAACGACTTCAACATCGAGATTCACGGCATGCGACCTGCCGACACCTCTGATGCGCCGGACTTAGACCACGTATGGCCCGAAGTGGCCGACCTGATCGGCGGTCGACTTGCCATTGCCCGCAACACGGCGGAACGCGGTGCATACTGCTGCCTGTGTCGGTGATCTACGCGGTTCTCTCGACATTTTCAATCGCATTGAGTGACTTCTTCGCGTCCGGCGTCACTAAGAGAGAGCGCGCCAGCGAGGTCACTTCGACGGTGCTGCTTGCCGGTGTTTTCGTAATGGCGGTCGTCGCCGTGTTCTGGTCTGGCAACCCAACAACCTCTGACCTGGCACACGGGGCTCTCGCCGGAACCGCCAACAGTGTTGGCATTTTGTTGTTGTTTGTCGCGTACTCCCGCGGGTCGTTGCGTTCCGCGGCGCCAACTGCAGCAGTAGTGATGTCTAGCGTCCCGGTGTTGTGGGACCTTCTCGTTTCGGGTGCCTCACCGTCGACGGTCACCTCAATCGGCCTCGCGTTGGGCCTTGTCGCCATTGCGTTGTCGTCCTACGAGCGTGGAGATCCTGGTGACGGGTCGGCCGGCCTCTTCGTAGCGGGTTTGGCCGGGGTCGTCTTTGGCATCATGTTGATCCTGCTCAGTTACATCGGGGACGACGCTGGCGGTTCACCGCTCTTGCTCCAACGCGTCGTGGCATTTCTTATTGCGATCTCGGTCACTCGCGCTACCGGACCCCGGCTCTTTCCGAGGGAGCGGAGCGCCTTCATCTCTTCGTTCGTGGCTGGCATCTTTGCGATCGCAGCAGTGGTCCTGTTCGTTCTTGCCCTCAGAGGCGGGAGCCTCGCTGTGGTGAGCGTCGTGTCCTCGCAGTACGCGGCGGTGGCCGTGCTGCTTGGCGTTGCGATACGAGGCCAGAGAATGTGGTGGTGGCAGGCATTAGGGCTCGGTGGATCAAGCCTCGCGGTCGCCCTGATCGCTATTGGGTAAGGCACCCGGAGGCTGTCCGTCAACCATGCGTAAAGCGCCATCAACTCGACGCTGTCCGTAGCGGCAAGTCACTCGAAGACGTTTCCCCGTCCAACTGACCTGGACAACGCAGACTGGACTTGACCTAGGCCTGCCCACATCTACACGTGGGGGTTGACGGCCACCCCCACCACCCAGGGGGGTATGGCATCAAGGTCGGACCACAACTGGAAGTCTTCTAGCCAAGTTTCCGGTTAGGTGAAAATTAGGGCTATGGCAGAGTGGCGGCGACTGGGTGTCCCACCCGATCAGACCGGGGTCGGTGCGGTACCGAGGAAGCGCTCCCCGTTGCCGGCGTAGAACGCCTCGACCGCGGCCGGATCGACCCCGTCCATGGTCGCCTCGAACTTCCGGATCGGATCGCTCGAGCCCTCGGGATGGGGGTAGTCGGAAGCGAAGCAGAGCATGTCGGGACCGAGCTGTTCAATGAGCCAGCCGACCGGCTCGCCGGCGAACGGC
>CAUZJR010000112.1:0-12661 GCA_963580005.1 Planctomycetota bacterium | reverse complement strand
AGGCTCTTTCAGGCCTTTTCAGAAAAACCCAGCATCCTGACCCCCCGCTCCAACGTCAACCCGTCGCCAACTCCTCACGCTCACCCCTTTGCTCCCAGGCACACCAGCCCGGCCACCACTATTTCAGCCCCCAGCCCCTGATTGGGCTAGGCGCGGCGCAGTGGCCTGTTATCTTTATGACAACACCATCGAATTGACGACACCTGTTCGTCACTCGAGGGGCCGCCGGTTGTCGCCTTCAATGGTGGCATGACTGCTGCTGGAACAGGCAGTTCGGCCCGGTGTGGAGCGGGCTTCGAGCTCGAATGACGGACCGCGAAGAAAAGGAGTGACGCGATGCTCGTGCTATCAAGGAAGCCAGGTGAGCGAGTTCTGATCGGTGAGAACGTCAGTGTGACGATCGTACGGATCGGCCCCAATTCGGTTCGACTGGGAATCGACGCGCCTCGCGAGTTGAACATTGTCCGCGAGGAGTTGTGTATCGACGTCCCGCTGGAGGCGGTGGCGGCGACGCCGGAGGCTGAGCCGGCCGAGTTGACCAACGTCTGAAACGCTTTGGCGTTCGGGACATTCGTGAGGCCTGGGGTCTGTGCCCCACCCCTCTCCCTGTTGTGACGCTGTGTCGGCCGACGTAGAATCTGTGTTGAAGTCCCTCGGGCGGCTCGTTGCGGACGACACCCACGATCTGCGGAGACCGACACGATGCTCAACATCACAGGCCAGGGCACTGCTCACACCTGCGACGGCGTCTCGCGTCGCGACTTCCTGCAGGTTGGCACCCTGGGCGCGGCGGGGATCACCTTGTCGGAGCTCGAGCAGGCTCGTGCCGAGGGGAAGACTCGTCCGGAGGGCGATCGCCGTTCGGTGATCATGATCTTCAACCTGGGCGCACCCAGCCAGTTCGAGACATTTGACCCCAAGCCCGAGTCACCCGCCGAGATCCGGGGCCCGTTCAAGCCGATCCCGGTGGCTGGCGGCGGGTTTTCGATCTGCGAGATTCTGCCGGGTCACGCCAAGCACGGCGACAAGTTCTCGGTCGTCCGCAGCTGCCACCACACCGCCGCGGCGGTTCACGACACCGGTCACCAGATGATGCAGACGGGCCGCCTGTTCACCGGTGGAGTCAACACGCCTCACGCCGGCTGCGTCGCCGCCTACCTGCAGGGCCGCCGCAGTGATCTGCCTTCCCATGTGGTCCTCCCCGAGCCGATGGGATCCACCGGCGGCAACCTGCCTCACGGCCAGGACGCCGGGTTCCTCGGAAAAGCCCACGACCCCTTTGTCCTGATGGCCGACCCCTCAAAAAAGAACTTTCGGGTCCCGGACCTGTTGCCGCCAAAATCGATCGGCGAGGCGCGGCTGGACCGACGCCGCAAGCTGCGGCAGATCGTCGACAGCACGGTCAAGGATTTCGAGGCGAGCGAGAACGCCAAGCTGCTCGACAGCAGCTTCAAGGCCGCCTTCCGGATCATCACCTCCGAAAAAGCCCGCGCCGCGTTTGATCTCTCCAAAGAACCCAAGAAAGTCCGAGACCGCTACGGCATGACCCGGTTCGGGCAGTGCTGCCTGATGGCCCGACGGCTGGTCGAAGCCGGGGTCCGCTGTGTCACGGTCAACACCTTCCTGACCGTGTTCAACGAGATCACCTGGGACATCCACGGCACCAAGCCGTTCACCTCGATCGAAGGCATGCGGGACATCGTGGCGCCGATGTACGACCAGGCCTACAGCGCACTGCTGGAAGACCTGACCCAGAGAGGCCTGCTCGAGGACACCCTCGTCTGCAACCTCTCGGAATTCGGCCGCACACCTCGAGTCAACCCCGCCGGAGGCCGCGACCATTGGCCTCAGTGCTGGAGCGTCTACTTTGCCGGCGGAGGTGTGCAGGGTGGCCGGGTGGTGGGCAAGAGTGACCCGATCGGAGCGTACCCGGCCGAGAATCCCGTCGGACCGGGAAACGTGGTGGCCACAATCTACAAGAGCCTCGGTTACGAACTCGAAACCGAACTCCCAGGACCCTCAGGACGACCCTTCCCACTGGTCGACCAGGGGACCGAGGCGATCCACGAGCTGTTCTAGAACGGGCCCGTCACCATGAGCAGCACCCATCTCAACCCCGGATCACTCCGCTCGCTCGTAACACTCCTGGCCGTCGTCTCGGCACTCGGCTCAACCCACGCCACCGCCGCCGACCAGCCCGACAACCAGCCCGACAAGAAGAAAGCTGCTGTCGGCAAGCTGGTCATCCTGCCCGGTGAGTTCACTCTGCAGGGGTCCGAGTCGTTTCAGAGACTGCTGCCCGGGCTGGTACGAAACGGCCGCTTCACCGGCACACCCACCGGCAAGCTCGAGTGGTCTTCGTCGAACCCCAGGGTCGTCACGATCGGCGACCAGACGGCTCGTCCGGCCGGCAACGGCCAGGCCACGATCACCGTCCGCCACAAGACACTCACGGCCACCGCACAGGTCACCGTCAGCCACTTCGCCAAGCCGGTGGCGTGGGACTTTCGGATCCACGTCCAATCGGTCCTGACCAAGTCGGGCTGCAACGGGGGAGCCTGCCACGGAGCCCTAGCCGGCAAGAACGGCTTCAAGCTCTCGCTCCGCGGCTACGACCCGATCGCCGACGTCCGCACCATCACCCGGCAGAACCGCGGCCGCCGGGTGATCCCCAACGACCCGGGCCGCAGCCTGCTGCTGACCAAGCCGACCGGAGCCGTGCCTCACAAGGGAGGTGTGAGGTTCGAGGAGGGGTCGAGGGAGTACCGGGTGGTGTCCGAGTGGATTGCCGCGGGGCACCCGGCACCCAGCGACGACGGACCCCGCATCTCTCGACTCGAAATCCTCCCCCATGACGCCGTACTGCAACCCGGCTCGAGTCAACAACTCGTCGTACGCGCCCACTTCAGCGACGGTCACAGCGAGGACGTCACCCGCTGGGCCAAGTTCACCTCCAACAACACCACCGTCGCCGACGTCGACGACACCGGCGCAACCCTACCCGATGGGCACACCGGACAGATTGGCAGGGTGTCGGTGACCGGCCACGGCGAAACGGCCATCGTCGCCTGGTACCTCAGCAGAAACGTCGTGGCATCGCTCAGTGTCCCGTTCGCCAACACGGTGACCGGCGACACCTTCGACAAGGCACCTCGCAGCAACTTCATCGACGACCTCGTCCTCGACAAACTCAAGGGACTCAGCCTGCCCCCCTCGCCACAGACCGGCGATGCCGAGTTCCTGAGGCGAGCCACCCTCGATTCGCTCGGCGTCCTGCCAACCCCCGCAGAAGCTCGAGCCTTCCTCGACGACACCGCCACCGACCGGCGAGCGCGGCTGATCGAGAGACTGCTGGCTCGACCCGAGTACGTCGACTACTGGACCCACAAGTGGTCCGACCTGCTGCTGGTCAGCAGCTCGACACTCAAACCCACCTCGATGAAGTCGTACTCGAAGTGGATCCGGGACCACGTATCGGACAACACGCCCTGGAACGAGTTCGCTCGTGACCTCGTCACCGCCCGCGGAACCACTCACACCAACGGAGCCGCCAACTTCTTCGTGCTGCACCGTGACCCGGCCGACATGGCCGAGACGGTCTCGATGGCGTTCCTGGGAATGTCGATCCAATGTGCAAAGTGTCACGACCATCCGCTGGAGAAGTGGACCAACGACGAGTTCTACGGCATGGCCAACCTCTTCTCCCGGGTTCGCTTCAAGACCGCCCCCGAAGGAGGTGATGGCAACCAGTCGATCTTCACGACCACCTCCGGAGAACTGATCCAGCCGCGGACCGGCAAGCCGCAACTCCCCAAACCTCTCGACGGACAGACCATCCCCTTCGAAGCACTCGGCGACCGACGCAATCACCTCGCCAACTGGCTCGTCTCACCACAAAACCCCTACTTCACCCGAGCCATCGTCAACCGGGTCTGGGCCAACTACCTCGGGACCGGCATCGTCGAAAAAGTCGATGACCTCAGGCTGACCAACCCGCCCAGCAACGAGCTGCTGCTGAGCAGGCTCAGCGGGTTCCTCGTAAAGAACCGCTATGACCTCAAGTCCCTGATCCGCCTGATCATGAACTCGCAGACCTACCAGAGGACATCGCGGATCACGCCGGGGAACGAGGAAGACCGCAGGTTTTATGCCCGCTACTATCCTCGCCGCCTGAAGGCCGAGGTGCTGCTCGATGCGATCTCGGCGGCCACCGGACAGCCCACCGCATTCAAGAGCTACCCCGCAGGCACCCGCTCGCTGCAATTGCCCGACAGCAACATCGCCTCCAGGTTCCTCAATACCTTCGGGCGACCCGAGAGAGTGATCACCTGCGAGTGCGAACGGTCGGACGAGCCGAGCATGGTGCAGGTGCTGCACATCGTGAACGGCAATACGCTCAACGATAAACTCCAGTCGAAAACCAACCGCATCGGCCGCTGGCTCGCCTCGGGCCTGCCCGACTACCGGATCGTCGAGTCGATCTACCTGGCGTCGCTGTCGAGGTATCCGACCAACCGCGAGATGTCCGAGACGCTGAAGATCTTTGCCGGGACCCCGCCTGAGCAGAAGCGTGAGTTGGTCGAGGACGTGTTGTGGAGCGTGATCAGTACCAAGGAATTTCTGTTCAACCACTAGACACCCGGTCAGCCGGTCGAGATTCACTGATGACCCCCACACCGCAGCAAACACCGCAGCAAACACCGCAGCAAACACCGCAGCCACGACTCGTCGCCGTCGGCCTGTTGGCCATCGTACTCGTGGCCGGTCCGTCCTCGGCGAGGTCTGCCGACCCCGCGATCGGCGCCCGTTTGATTCTCAAGAAGTACTGCATCGGTTGTCACAACACGAAGGACGCAAAAGGCGGACTGGTCCTGGCGACTCATGCGGGGGTGATGAAGGGTGGTGAGAGCGGACCTGCGCTGGTCCCGGGAAAAGCCGCGGCCAGCCTGCTGGTGAAACTGATCGAGCGTCGCGAAGAGCCCTTCATGCCTCCCAAGGGCAGACGCAGCCCTCAACGCGCCGAGATCGCGATCCTGAAGGCCTGGATCGCCGCCGGCGGCAAGCCGTTCCCGTCCCTGGTGGGACCGATTTCGCTGACGGTGCCCCGAGTGAAGACTCGCGGCCCGGTCCGTCAGCCGGTCAACGCCCTGGTCGTGGCTCCCGATGGCAGCTGGTACGCCGCCGCTCGGACCGGTCGAGTCGACCTGGTCTCATTGCCACCGAAGCCCGGGTCCAAGCCGCTGGCGACCCTGACAGGACTCCCCGGTCAGGTCAGCGACCTGGCACTCTCGGCCGATGGCCGCCACCTGGTCACCGCCGCCGGCGAAGCGGGGCTGTTCGGTGAAGCGAGGGTTTACGCGATCGCACAGAACGTCGCCGGGGCCAAGCCCGAACAGGTGGCCCGGCTGGTGCGGACCATCCGAGGCCACTCCGACAGCCTCAACAGCGTGGCACTCTCGGCCGACGGCACCCTGCTGGCCACCGCATCCTATGACCGCACGATCGTTGTCTGGGAGACGTCCAGCGGCAAGCGGCGAGTGCAGATGACCGGCCACAACGGGCCGGTCTTCGACGTGGCGTTTGACCCCAGGAGCCGTTTTCTTGCCTCCGCCAGCGGCGACCGCACCGTCAAGCTCTGGAACCTCAAGACCGGCAAGCGACTCGATACCTTCAACGAACCGACCAAGGGCCAGAACACCGTGGCGGTTTCCCCCGACGGCCGCTTCGTTGTTGCCGGTGGCATCGACAACCGCATCCGGGTCTGGGAGATCACCGGGGATGGCCGCGAGGGGACCAACCCGATCCGCTACTCCCGGTTCGCTCACCAGGCACCTCTCCTGGACCTGGTCTTCTCAGCCGACGGGCACCGGCTGGTCAGTGCCAGCGAGGACCATTCGATCAAGGTCTGGACGACGACGGACTTTGGCCAGGCTCGCCACTTCCCCGATCAGCCCGACTGGCCCGCCACTCTCGCGATGACCCGCGACGGCCGCAGCCTGCTGGTGGGTCGGCTCGACGGCAGTACCTCGGTCCTGTCACTGGCCGACACCCAGGCCCAAGCCGCTCGACCGGTCCCACTCTCAGGTGTCCCGGTGCCTCGGCCTCGAGACGGGAAACCGGTTGAGAAACTCGCCGAAAAGGCCGAGAGCGAACCGAACAACATTCCCGGGCAGGCCACCGCAGTCTCGGCACCCGGCATCGCCACCGGTGTCCTGGCCGGCGGACCCGCCACCGACGCCGATCTCTTTCGCTTCTCGAGCCGCAAGCACGAGAACTGGGTGATCGAGACCCGTGCCCGCCGCGACAAGTCGCCGGCGGATACCCGCATCGAGGTGCTCCATCCCGATGGCCGACCGGTGATTCGGCTGCTGTTGCGGGCCGTAAGAGATTCGGCAATCACCTTCCGACCGATCGACTCACGCAGCAACCAGGCCCGGCTCGAGAACTGGGAAGAAATGGGACTCAACCAGTTCGTCTACATGGGTGGCGAGGTGGTCAAGAACTACCGCATGCCGCAGGGCCCCGATTCGGGGATGCAGTTCTACACCATCAACGGCCAACGGCACTGCTACTTCGACACCAGCGCCACCGCCCACTCGCTCGACTCCAGGGTCTACGTCGTCGAACCCCACAGGCCCGGCAGCCGCCTGCCGGACAACGGATTGCCGATCTTCCCGCTGTACTTCGCCAACGACGACGACGGACGACGCAAGCTGGGTAGCGACTCGCGAGTCACCTTCATGGCACCCGACGACGGAGACTACCTGGTGAGGGTGACCGACGTGAGGGGCTTCGGGGGCGACGGGTACAAGTACAAGCTGACCATCCGCCAGCCCAGGCCAGGGTTCACCGCCAGCGTCGGAGGCCGCGATGCCACGATCCCCGAGGGCAGTGGCCAGAGATTCACCGTCAACGTGGATCGGATCGACGGGTTCACCGGGCCGGTCAAGGTGGTGATCGAGAACCTCCCCGAAGGTTTTTCGGCCACGTCTCCGGTCGTCGTCGAAGCCGGACACCTCTCGGCTCAGGGCGTCTTCAATGTCGCCCAGGGAACCAAGCCGCCTGCGAAGGAGGCGTGGGAGAAGGTCCAGGTGGTGGCCAAGGCCGACGTACTGGGCAAGCCGATCCGCCAGCCGATCGGGAACCTCGGCACGCTGAAAATCGGCAAGGCTCCCAAGGCCGTCGTCTCGCTGCTGCTGGATACCGGAGACCAGGCCGGAAAACAGGCCGGTGGCAAGGCCGAGGATGCGGTGCTGGAGATTGCACCGGGTGAGACGATCACGGCGATGCTGCGCGTGCAGCGCAACGGTTACGACGGCGACCTGAGGTTCGATATCGAGAACCTGCCGCACGGCATCATCGTCGACAACATCGGGCTCTCGGGAATCCTGGTTCGAGCCAAGGAGACCCAGCGGCAGATCTTCATCACTGCCGCCGACTGGGTCCCCCAGACGCAGCGTCTGATCCACGCCGTCTCGCGTCAGGAGGGCCGCCAGGCCTCTCGGCCGCTCCGCTTCGCCGTTCGCATCTCCGGGCCGGCCGACCCGAAGGCCAAGAGCAAGTAATGCGACGGCGGCTGGTCTTTCACGGGCGTGTCCAGGGTGTCGGGTTTCGTTACACCACCCGCTCGATCGCACGCCGACACCCGGTCACCGGGTGGGTCAAGAACCTGCCCTCGGGCACGGTCGAGCTGCTGGTCGAGGCCGAAGCGGACCAGGTGGCCGGGTTCCTCGACGAGCTGGCGAAAAAATTCGACGGCCACATCAGTTCCACCGACGAGCTTCCACCCGGCGACGAACCGCTCTCGGACTTCTCGATCCGATACTGACGCCTTCGCTGGCACCGATCGCGATCGGTTGTACCGATCGAGCCGATCATGCCGATCTCACCTTTCTCGCCTGATGCCGACTGGCAGGAACCGGGCTCGATCATCTTTCCTTGGGTCGGTGCGAGACCTAGAGTAGTCCAGAGTCACAAGGATGCGGTCGTCTCAGCCACAACAGGACCAACGGATCGGACCGCCGATTCGTACAGAGGTCCGGTGGGATCGGCCGATTCCGCTTCAGCCGCATGTGTACCTGTGTGAAGGGTCAGCCGACGAGACCACCGTGATGGGCCATATCCTTTCATTCACATCTCTGCTCGCCCAGGGTGCACCGCCCGTGGCCGCCCCTCCGCCGCAGGCGATGATGGCGACCAATTACGAGTGGGGCCTGGTGCTGGGCGTTGCGTTCGTGCTGCTGGGAGTATTGCTCTCGGTCAGCTACTTCACCCGCACCGGCATCATCGCTCGCTCGACCACGATGGAAGCGACGCGGCAACCTCTGTTCATCCTGCTGATGGTCCTGGCGATCATCCTGATGCTGATCCTGGCGTTCCTGCCGTACCTGACGTTCGGCGAGGACATCAAGATGTTCAAGGACGGTGGCCTGGCCACCATCCTGATCTCCGGAGTCCTGCTGGCAGTCTGGACGGCCAGCACGAGTATTTCTCAGGAGATCGAGGGTCGGACGGCGATGACCTTGCTGTCCAAGCCGGTCAACCGTCGGCAGTTCGTCGTCGGCAAGTACCTGGGCATCCTGCAGGCGGTGCTGTTGCTGATCCTGCCTCTGACGATCGTCTTCTGTGCGCTGATCTACTACAAGGTCGGCTACGACGCCCGCGAGCAGTCTCGCGAGATCCCCGAGTTCTTCGATCTCGAGAACATGCGTCCGAACATGGACCGCCTGCTGCCGGTTCTGCAGGCGATTCCGCCGATGTTCCTGGTCCTGTGCGAGATCGCGGTGCTGGCGGCCGTCAGCGTGACGATTTCGACTCGAGCCCCCCTGGTGGTCAACATGACCAGCAGCTTTGCGATCTTTGTCATCGCTCACATCGCACCGGTCCTGGTTCAGCAGGAATCCGGAGGCCTCGAGCCGGTCCGCTTCGTGGCCAACCTGATCGCCATCGCCCTTCCGGGTCTCGAGTTCTTCAACACTCAGACGGCGGTCTCGACCGACACCATCGTGGCACCGCTCTACCTGGGCACCGCCGTGGTGTATTGCGCGTGCTATTCGACGATGGTGATCCTGCTCGCGTTCATCCTCTTCGAAGATCGCGACCTGGCCTGATCTGAAGCCCAGGCTGAACACGCGACTGCCGCGACTTGGTCTGGTAAGAAGTCTGCCGGCCCGGCTAGCATGAAACCGGTGGCGGGGGAAGAGAGGCACTCGTGTCTGTTCGACGTGACGATGCGTTTCAACGAGCGGTCTCGCGGCGAGATCTGCTGCAGGGTCCCGCGATCGTCTGCCACCTGCTCTCGGCCGCCTCGGTGCTGCTGGCCACCGCCACACTGTTGAATGTTGCGGCCCTGCTGGAGACCTGGCTCGGCCACGTCGACGGCTTCGAACCGTCAGTGATTCGTCGAACCATCGTCCTGCTCAGCGGCAGCGGCAGCGGCAGCGGCAGCGGAACCGGATCCGAATTCCTGCCACGCAGCGTGTCCCTGCTGCTCCTCGGCACACTGCTGTGGATCCTGCATCGCTTCACCGCCCACCTGGCCGAGACTTCCGCTCACAGCGTCGCGCGGGGCATCGGCGATCGCATTCGCAGTGCGTTGTTCCGTCAGCACCAGAGAATCGGGCCCGGCGACGTCGACGGCCGCAGTACCGCCTCGGTCTACCAACGGACGACCGCCGACGTTTCGCGGATAATCGAGGCGACCGCCGACACCCTGCTTCGACACGGCCGCGATACGTTGGCCGCGGCCCTCTGCCTGGTGCTGGCGTTGCTCGTCGATCCGGTACTCGCCCTGCAGTGCCTGCTGCTGCCGGCGGCTCTGCTCGCGTGGCTGGTGGTTCGCGATCGCGCAGCACGACAACGTCACCTGCAGGCCCTGTCAGAGGAAACCGAGCTGGCCGACGACCAGATCGGCGAATCGCTGTCGCACGTCAGGCTGGCCTGTG
The DNA here is from genome assembly GCA_963580005.1 of Planctomycetota bacterium. Lineage (GTDB taxonomy): Bacteria > Planctomycetota > Planctomycetia > Planctomycetales > Planctomycetaceae > UBA8437. The sequence goes on along the minus strand of CAUZJR010000112.1, from coordinate 2,717 downwards.
GTTACGGAGCCGAGGGCCAGGCCGGCGACCAGTTTGCCTCCGCCCAGGCCCATGGCAATCGACTGGCAGCCGTCCGACTCAGGCGTCACGCACTGGGGCAGACGATCCGTCAGGGACTGACGGCCATCACCGCCTCGGTGATCCTGTTCCTGGTCAGCCGTCGAGTCCTGCTCGATCCGACCTCCGCCTCCCTCGATCTCCCCTCGGCCATGGTACTCCTGGCCAGCATCGCCGGACTCCTGCGGGCCCTGGACCGGCGTGGTGAATTGCCACTGATTGCTGAACGCGCCGGCGTGGCAGCCGCGGGGATTTATGAGTACCTCGATCTCGTTCCTCCGGTCTCCCAGGCTGTCGGTGCCCGGTTCCTGCAGCCGCTGGCCGACGAGGTCCGATTCGAAGCGGTTACCTGGCAACCGACCGACAACGCCCCCGCCATGAAGGGCCTGGACCTGGAAATCCCCGCGGGCGAAACCACGGCGCTGCTGTCGGTGGATCCGCGTGAGGCTCGTGGAGTGGCCTGGCTGCTGGCGAGATTCATCGATCCGCACGATGGTCGAGTCCTGATCGACGGACAGGATATCGCCACCGGTACACTCGAGTCGTTGCGGGCCGAGGTGCTGGTGGTGGCCGGCGAAGGCGGCTGCTTCCGGGGCAGCGTGCTGGAGAACATCTGCTGCGGGCGACCCGAGGGGGGCCTGAACCGGGCAACCGAAGCTGCCAAGGCAGTGCACGCTCACCACTTCATCTCCAAGCTGCCGCAGGGCTATGAGACTCTGTTGGGCGAAGGCGGCGTCGAACTCGATGCCGGGCAGGCCTACCGCATCGGCCTGGCCCGAGCCCTGGCTCGCGACCCGGCTCTGCTGGTGATCGAGGAACCCGGCACGGCTCTGGATGCCGACACGAAGTCGCTACTGGGAGACACCTACGATCGCCTCATTTCCGGCCGCACCGTCATCTTCCTGCCCACCCGGCTCTCGACGGTCCGCCGAGCCGACCGCGTGGTCCTGGTCCACGACGGACAGGTGGCCGAAACAGGACGGCACGAAGACCTGGTCCGCAACAGCGACCTGTACCGGCACTGGGAATACACGCGGTTCAACGCCTTCCAAGCCGTACCGGTCGCGTCGTCGCATTCGTAGGCATTCCGGGGACGAACCGCCTCCACCCCGATTCTCAAACGTTCGGTCGCGGGTCTTTCTGACCTGCACTCTCCCCTCGCCGTTGGGCCACTGGTAGAATCGGACGCAACAGACCCGTTTCCTCTCATCCGATGCCCACGTGAGTCACCCGGAAGTGATCGACTGGAGTCCGCGGACCGGCGGGTCCGATACGCTCGAGGTCTACCTGTTGGGTCGAGTGGATTTCGACTCGGCGGTGCAACTACAGAAACGCTGGTCCTACGAGCTTTCCGGGCGAACCGATCGGCTGGGAGCGTTGTTCTTGTGCGAACATCCTCCGGTAGTTGCGATTGGCCGCGAGGGGACTCGATCCCAGTTGCAGGTCGACGAACGGGAACTGCGATCACGGCTGATGGAACTGCATTGGATCAACCGCGGTGGCGGAGCCCTGGTGCACGCACCTGGCCAGTTGGCCGCCTACCCCGTCGTCCCTCTCGACCGGCTCGGGCTGGGACTCGCCGACTACCGAGCGGCACTCGAACAGGCGCTGATCGAAGTGTGTGCCGAGTTGAGGGTCGAGGCGACTCGGGAGCCGGCGGTGCCGGGAGTCTTCTGTCGCACCGGTCAACTGGGCTTTGTCGCCTCGGGAGTCCGCAACTGGGTCACTCACCAGGGCCTGTTCCTCAACGTCGCTCCGGCGATGCACCTGCTGAGGCTTGTGGACCCAGGTGCACAGCTGCCGCCTGCCACGTCGTTGTCGGCCCAGAGATCCCGGCCGGTCTCGATGCACGCAACCCGCGAACGCCTCATCCGACACCTCGCTGCACAACTCGGCTACGACCGCTGGCACCTCTACACCTCTCACCCACTGCTCAAACGCACCAGGAAAGCAGTCCATGTCCCCGCCTGACACTCTCCCGGTCCTCGAACGCCCCAGGCGGCGACTGCCGCGGTGGCTGAAGCGACCGATGCCCGAACCGGGCATGCTGCTGACCGAGGGGATCCTGACAGACCTCAGGCTGCAGACCGTCTGCGAGAGTGCTCGCTGTCCGAATCGGACCGAGTGCTGGAGCCAGCAGACGGCGACCTTCATGATCCTGGGCAACGTCTGCACGCGACCCTGCGGTTTCTGCAGCGTTCCGAAAGGAAAGACCGAAACGGTCGAATTGGACGAGCCCCAACGCGTAGCCGAAGCGGCCAGGCGACTCGGACTCTCGCATGTCGTCATTACCTCGGTCACGCGAGACGACCTGCCCGACGGCGGTGCCGATCACTTCTATCACTGCGTGCTGGCCGTCCGAGAACTCACCGGGGCCGCCGTCGAAGTACTCACGCCCGACTTCCTGGGCAACCCTTCGGCCATCGACCGAGTGCTCGAGGCCAGCCCCGATGTCTTCAATCACAACACCGAGACTGTGCCCCGGCTCTACCATCGGGTCAGACGCAACGCCGACTACCAGAGAACCCTCGATCTGCTCGCTCGAGTCAAGGACCTCAGGCCCGAGATCCCGACCAAGAGCGGCCTGATGCTCGGGCTCGGCGAAACCACACAGGAAGTGCTCGAAGTCTGCGCCGACCTCAGAGCAGTCGGATGCCAGA
>CAUZJR010000111.1:0-12763 GCA_963580005.1 Planctomycetota bacterium | reverse complement strand
TCCTGGTCAGTCTCTGGTCGCGTCTTGGACATGGCTGCCTCCAGACGACCACCTCGCCGTGCGAGTGCGTGCCGCCGTGTGCCGGGGGCGAGTATAATAGACTCGCCGTAAAGGACCGCCAACCCGCACACCGCCCGCACACCGCCCGCACACCGCTCGCACACCGCCCATGCACCGACCTGTTGCTCACAACCCCGTCACGCTGCTGGCCGCCCTGCTGGCCAGCCTGCTGGCAGCAGGAGCAACAGGCCCGGACAGCTCCCGCTCGCACGCGGCCGAACCACCCTCGGTCACCCAATTGTATCCACCCGTCGTCGAGGCCGGTCAGACATCCACGATCACCGTCAGCGGCGGCCAGCTCGGAACCATCAGGCAACTCGCCAGCGGAACCGGTGAACTCGAGACCGTGTCGGTCAAGAAGAACGCGGTGACGGTCCGTGTCGCGGCCGCGACCACGACTCGCCTGATCGATGCCTGGACACTGACCTCCACCGGCCTGGCCAACCCCCGCACCCTGCTCGTGGTGACCCACCCCGTCTTGGTCATCAGCGAGACTCCCGACACCGAAGCCTCACCGATTCCACTCCCAGGCACCGTCGCCGCCAGGCTCGACCGTGCCGCCGACCGCGACACGTTCGCCTTCACCGGCGATGCCAACCAACTGATCCACCTCACCTGCCGCTCCAGCAGCCTCGACGGAACCGTCGCTCCGGTGCTCTCGATCAACGGGCCCGACGGACAAGAACTGGCCCATTCCCCGGTCCACCAGTCCGAACCCACCGTGACTCTCAGGCTCCCGGTCAACGGACGCTACCTGGTCACGGTCGTCGACCGGGGCTTTGGGCACAGCAACTCGAGCATCTACACCCTGACCGCGGTGGCCGGTCCGCGACTGGTACTCACCTCGCCAACAGCCCTCTCGGACCAATCCTCCTCGCTGAGCCTGCTGGGCCACCTGCTGCCCGGCGGTGAGGTGGACCGCTCGAGTGGATGGACTGCCCTGTCCGTCAAACTCGATCCGCCTCCCACCGCAGCCACCGCAGCCACCGCAGCCACCTGGCCCGATCGTCGGCCCGTTGGTGTGCTGCAGGACGGGTTCCGCATGAGCCTGCCCAACTCGATCGGCTCGCCCTGGGTCACGCTCTCCGAAGAACCGGTCGTCGAGGAAACCACCGACGTCAACGACACCGCCGCCGCGGCCCAGGCACTCAAGCTGCCCGCTCGAGTCTGCGGCCACTTCGAAAAATCGGCAGATGTCGACTGGTACTCCGTCGACCTCAAGAAAGGCGAAACTCTCGAAACAACCCTCTGGGGTGAACGGCTGGGCCAGGCGATGCGGTTGGAGGCGATCGTCCACGACAAGTCGGGCAAGGCCCTGGCCACGATTGGAACCCTGGCTGCGCCCAAGAAACTCGGAGTCGAATTCCCGTTCACCACCAGCGACCCGCACGGCAACTGGAAGGCCCCCGCCCAGGGACGCTACACGATCGTCGTTCGTGACCTCTACGGCGGCAGCCTGTTCGGTCCCGATCGTGCCTACCAGTTGGTGGTCGGCCCACCCCGGCCGAAATTTCACGCCTTCTCGATCGTCGGCGACGGCAAGTCGCATTCGGGACTCACCATCGCCGCCGGAGGAACCGCCACGCTGCAAATCGTCGTCGTCCGCAGCGGCGGCAGCAAGACCGCTCTGGAAGTGTCCGTCGAGGGACTCCCCAAGGGAGTCGCGGCCAAGACGCTCAGCGTGCCCGCCGACAAGCCCGTCGCCACGCTCACGCTCACCGCCACAGCACAGGCCAAGCCGAGCCTGCTGCCGATCCGCCTGCTCGCTCGGGCTCCCGGCAAGCAGCCCGCTCGAGACGTGAGACCGCTGGTGCACCTGGCCGGACCCTCGCCCACCAGGCGAGTCGCCGACGCGCTGCTGCTGTCGGTCACTCCGCCAGCACAACCCACCAAGCCGGCCGACAAGAAAGAGGCCGACAAGAAATCCGCCCCGAAGAAGTGACCCGTATCATGAATTCCATCCCGAGGATCGCCGCCGAGCCGCTGGTCTATGAGTTCTCGAGGCACCTGAAGGCCCGGGCCACGATCGCTCCGGGTGACCACCTGCTGGTCGAATCCGAAGACGCACTCTCGGCACAGATCTCCTCGCCGGGCGACCAGAGGGACAAGGCCGAGGTGCCCAAGAGCAACCCGGTGAATGGGCCGATCGAGATCGAGGGTGCCGAGCCCGGTGATGTGCTGCGAGTCTCGATCCACTCGATCGAACCCTGGCGGCCGCAGGCTGCAACCTACACCGGATCGCCGAAGCAACTGTGCGAGTGGCTGGGGACCGACGTGCCGCCTGGAGGACACGTCTGCCCGATCAAGGACGGGAAGATCCACTGGAGCGACGAGATCGCGATCCCCTACACCCCGATGCTCGGCTGCATCGGCACGGCACCCGAGTGGGGTGTGCCGACGACCGGACCCGGTGGGCCTCACGGTGGGAACATGGACATCCGCGAGACCGCGGTCGGAGCAACCGTGCACCTGCCCGTCTACGTACCCGGCGGACAGCTGTTCCTGGGCGACGCCCACGCCGCAATGGGGCACGGAGAACTCTCGGCCACCGGCCTGGAAATGTCGGCGGTGACAGAGATCTCCGTCGAGCTGACCAAGAACCAGCCGCTGGCGTGGCCGCGGATCGAGAACGAGACCGAGATCATGGCGATCACCAGTGGAGCTCCGGCCGAGAGATCGATTGCGAGAGCCTATGCCGAATTGATCCTGTGGATGGAGTCGGACTTTGGTTGGGATCGCTGGAAGGCCTACGACCTGCTGACCCACGTCGGAGAGATCTCGGTCGGCTACTACGACGGCGGCAGCATCGCCGCCAAGGTCAACCGGTCGTACCTCTAGCCACCGCTGGCGTCAGGCCGCCCGCGCCACGCGGCCCATGGCCATCCCCAACACCTCCGCCACCACATCACCGGTGTGATGCATGTGCGCAGCCTCCAGCCCCGGATGAACCTGGAACATCAGGCTGGTCTCGCCCAGTTCTCGAGCCACCGTCAATCGCTCAGCCGGCCGCCAACCCGTCCCGTCAAAGGACGCCTCGAGGTAGATCTCCGGACACGCCCCGCTGCCGCAGGGAACTCCCCGCGATGAGATCTCAGCGGCGATCCGGTCCCGCGACCAGCCTGAGGCCAACCACTCGGGACGCACGTAGGCATAGAACTTGTAGTAGCTGTGATCAATTCCCTCGCAGGGCTGCGGCACACGCAAGGCCCCCATCGAGCCCAGCCTCTCGGCGAGCACGGCTGCGTTCTGACGCCGCTGCCCGACCCAGCCTGGCAACTTCTGAAGCACGATCCGACCCAGTGCCGACTGCATCTCGGTCAGCCGCCAGTTGGTCCCCAAACCGCCGTGGACGTACCGAAACACCGCCCCCTTCGACGGAGCATGCACGACGTCGTAGTCCTTGCCATGGTCCTTGTAACTCCAGGCACGCCGCCAGGTCGCCTCGTCGTCGGTCACGACCAGTCCGCCCTCGCCTCCGGTCGACAGGATCTTGTCCTGGCAGAAACTGAACGCGGCAACATCGCCGAGGCTGCCCACCGGGCGACCGAAGTACATGGCCCCATGGGCCTGGGCACAGTCCTCGACCACCTTCAATCCTCGCTCGGTGGCCAGCTCGAGAATCGGGTCCATGTCGCAGGGCCAGCCACCCAGGTGCACCACCATGACGCCACGCGTCCTGGGCGAGAGCACCGCGGCGATCGTCTCGGCCGTGATGTTCCCACTGTCACGATCGACATCGGCGAACACCGGGATCGCGCCCCGGGCGGCGATCGCACTGGCACTGGCCAGAAAGCTGCGGCAGGGCACCACAACCTCGTCGCCGCTCTCGATGCCCGTCGCTTCCAGGGCCAGCTCAAGAGCCACCGTGCCATTGGCCACCGCCACCGCGTGCCGGCAGCCCAGCGAACACGCGTACTCGCGTTCCCACTCACGACCGTGAGGACCCGTCCAGTAGTTCACGCGGCCCGAAGCCAGCACCTCGCCGACCGCCGAGATCTCCTGCTCACCAAACACCGGCCAGGGTGCCCAGGTGGGTGCGTGACTCGCTGCTGTGGGTTGTGACATGTTCGGTTTGCCCCGGGGTCAGGCCGCCTTGGCCTTGCGCGTGTAGTCGTACTGCTTCATCAGCCACCCCGAGAGTCTCCAGCAGGTCCGCCGATCCGATTCGTCCAACCGCTCGATCCAGTCCCAATCCGCCTTCAGCCGCACCGCCCCTCCCATCCTCAGACGATTCCCCGCCACGGTGTGACCGACCGAAAACGAGTCACCCGCCTCCAACGCCTCGGCCAGCGGACCACAGTCCAGCCCGCACGCCTCGCCGATCCTCAGCAACTCTCTGGACGGCTCCGAAACAAAGTCCTCGTACCGGACCAGCACGCCCCGCTCCCGGACCCCACGCCTCAGCCGCGCCGCCAGCAGGTTCGACACGGTCCAGTAGACGACCGAGTACCACGCCGGGCGAGCGGCCAGGTCGTGCTGCACTCCCGCCTGCTCGTTCCGCTTCAATGCCTTCTTCCTGGACCAGGCCACCGCGCGGCTGTCGCGGACCAGGTGCACCAGCCTCAAGTCGATGCCGGGCAATCGAGCCAGCCAGCGGGCCCGCAAGGGAGTCTTCGACGAATCGATGATCACACGACGGCCGCTGACCGCGGCGATCGATTCCAGCAGCGTGCCGGTCTGCTCCAGGTAACGGCGCGCCGACGGTGAGCGATACAACGACGCAGCCTCGGTTCGCCACAACGCCGATGAACCAAATCGCTCGAATCGGTCACGCAGCACCAGGTAACTCTCGATGCTCGCCCCCGGTGTCGAACCCAGCCACCGACCGCGGACCTCGTTCCAGAACCCGCAGTCACCAGCCGGTTCGCCACAGGCACAGAACTCGTTGTTGACCCACGCACAGCGGTGCAGGTTCGAGAGTTCTCCGACGCTGAATGCCTGGGGGTGATTGCCCAGTATGGTGTCCAGCACGGTCGAACCGCTGCGGCCGGCACCGACGATGTAGACGATTCGCAGAGGGTCGAGTGTTGAGGACATCGGGGGCCGGGTTGGGGCCGCGGAGATTGAAGCAGCCGGGAGTTTTAATTCGCCCGGGCCGAGATCGGCAAGGTCGGTTTGCTGCCGCCGGGGTCATCTGTGCCGCAGTGCATGGCGAACTCGGTGGGGGAATCACTAGAAATGTAGTGAGCGACAACGCCAGCACTTCGACCGAGACATCTCATGAGCGACCCGATTCTCTCCGCATCGATCCAACCCGACTCCCCGGTCACCGCCGGCAGCGTCGGCACCTGGACGCTGCGGTTCCAGGCAGGCCATGACGGACTGCCCGGTGGTACCACGATCCGAGTCGGCACCGACACCGATACCGATTGGGGTGTGCCGCAGTTCGATGACCCCGCGGCGATCGAGTACGCCTCGATCAGAGCTCCCGAAGGAGTCGACGTGGCCGCTCGGACCGTCGGAGTCAAGGGGTTCCAGGTCGAAATCGGAACGACGGGACTCGAGGCCGGCACCGAAATCTCCGTCGTGCTCGGTGACACCTCCGGCGGATCACCCGGCTCGCGAGCCCAGACATTTCGCGAACAACGACGCGTCTTTGCCGTGACCGTCGACCTGGGGAATGGGCAGGGGCAGGGGCAGGGGCAGGGGCAGGGGCAGGGGCAGGGGCAGGGGCAGGGGATCTCGGCGATCGCTGATTCGCCGGTCCTGGCGATTGTCGGAGGCGAACCGGTGCGACTGGTGGTGGTTGTGCCCTCGGAACTGCCGCCCGGGGAACCGTTCCCCGTGCTGGTCAAGGCCGAGGACGCCTGGGGGAATGCCTGCGACGGGTACCGCGGCACGGTGCTGCTGGGCGGCGAAGGCGTGGCCCTGGAGCAGGACACGTTGAGTTTCACGGAGACCGATGCGGGGGCGTGCTGGGTCGAGGGTGCGGGGGCTGCGGTGGCTGAGGGGTCTGGTGTGCTGAGACTGACGGCGACTGATGCCGAGAGCGGACTGGTCGGCACCAGTAATCCGTTGTGCGTGGCCGAGCATGTTGCCCAGCAGAGACTCTACTGGGCCGATCCGCATGGAGGGCAATTGGTCGACCGCGAGAAGTTTGCCGGGTTCTTCGAACATGCTCGAGATGTCGCGGGGATCCAGTTCGCCGGCTTCCAGCGGAACGCCGATGTGCTCGATCCTCAGGACCTCGTCGTGCAGCAGGATGTCGAGCTGCAGTTCCACGAACCCGGCCGCTTCATCGCGATCCCCGGCTACGAGTGGTCGGGTAAGACCTGGGACGGAGGCCACCACAACGTCTACTTCCGCCGCCACCACCAACCGATCCACCGAAATGCTCCGGCCGAAACGCCCGAATCGGTGGACGAGTCGACCGAGTTGCACCACGTCAGGGATCTGTACGACCACTACCGAGGCACCGACACGATCATCACCCCGCACGTCGGTGGAGAACACTCGGACCTCAATCACCACGACCCAACGCTCGAGCCCGGAGTCGAAATCGTCTCGAGCCACGGGGCGTTCGAGTGGATGCGGCGAGACGCCCTGGCACGGGGTTACCGATTGGGGTTCCTCGGCGGCAGCGACAGCTACACCGGCCGACCCGGCGACGACCGGCCGGGACACCAGCAACGCAGGTACTCGAAGGCGGGGCTGACCGGGATCTACTGCGATGAGGTGACGCTGGAGAGTTTCTTCGAGGCGATGAGGGCACGCCGCTTCTTCGCCACAACCGGAGCCCGGATCGTGGCCAAGGCCAACATCGCAGGACACGGCATCGGGTCACAGTTCTCGACCAGCGAGTTGCCGGTGATCGAGGTCGACGTGATCGGGACCGCGGCATTGGAATCGGTCGAGTTGTTTCGCGATGAAGAACCGCTGGGCCACTGGGACGAGGCCCCGCAGGGACAACCGGGCCGTGTGCGAGTGCTGTGGCAGGGCAGCAGCCGGCAGACCAGTTACAGCGGGATCGTCTGGGACGGCACGGTCACAGTCGATGGGGGCCGGATTGCCGAGACCCAGGCCTTGAGGTTCGACAGTCCGAGGTCGCACATCGTCGAACAGACCGACCGCTTCGTCCGCTTTCATGCATGGGGGTGTGGATACCGGATGGGCCTGGAACTGGACATCGAGGGCGACGAGTCGACTCGGGTGGAAGTCTCGGTGGCCACGCAGGCCATCACCGGACCCGCCTACGGCGGATTCGGTTCGTCTCAGCCACGCAGAATTTCCCTGGCTCCGGCAGAACGAGCGACACTGGTGGGGCGGTTGAGTGAGTTGTCCGAGTCGACTCGGAGCATCGACCTGGGCGTCCGCGACCGTCAACTGGACCTGGGCCTCGCACCCCGCCACGGTGCATCGCTGGCCCACTGCACGTTCCAGGACGATCAGCCTCGGGCAGGCATCAACCCGTACTGGGTGCGAGTGGTACAGGTCGACCAGGAGATGGCCTGGACCAGCCCGATCTGGGTCGATTGGTCTGGGTAGCACAGGGACTGGTCTGTATTTGCGTTGGACAATGCTCCGGTGAAGGTCTCATGATGGAAGCCGCGGGCTCACTTTGAACGAGACCACCATGACGCTCCACCGCAGAAACCAGCGGCCGGGACCGCGGATCCAGCGGCTCGAAGACCGCACGCTGCTCTCGGTCAGCGCGCTGTTCATCGACGCCACCGGAGACCTCTCGATCTCCTCAAACGACGACGACACGATCGTCGTCCGCGAGCACCCCTCGCAACCGGGCCGGGCCCAGGTCCTGGCCGCCAAACCCGGCCAACCGCTGGCTCCACTGACCAGCCTCGGCAACGTCAACGCCGCGGCGGTGCGGAAGATCACCATCACCGGCGGACCCGGCAACAACCTCATCGATCTCTCGGCCGTCACCTCCGCAGTCTTCCGCTACGGCGGCGGAGCCAAGATCACCGCCGACGGCCGCGATGGCCACGACTCACTGATCGCCTCCGCCAATCTCGACGATACGCTCAAGGGCGGAAACGGCAACGATCGGCTCGATGGAGGAACCGGCCGCAATCGACTCGTCGGAGGACACGGCAACGACACCATCGATGGGAACTCCGGTGACGACCGCATCGATGCCGGGCACGGCAACGACTTGGTCTACGGCGACACCGGCAACGACTCGATCGACGGCAACGACGGAGCCGACACCATCTTTGGCGGCCACGGAGCCGATACCGTCACCGGAGGCGACGGAGCCGACCTGGTCTACGGCGACTCGGCCGGGACCGCAGACAGCGGAGCCGACAACCTCGCCGGTGGCAACGGACACGATACCCTGATCGGAGGACCCGGCGGAGATACGCTCAACGGCGGCCCGGGCAACGATCTCCTCGCCGGTGAAGACGGAAACGATACGCTGCTGGGCGGAGGCGGCCACGACCTGCTGCAGGGCCACTCGGGCAACGACTCGATCAAGGGACACGACGGAAACGACTCGCTCGAAGGAGCCGCCGGCAACGACTCGCTCAATGGAGGAGGCGGCAAAGATCTCGTCAATGGCGACGCCGGACGAGACACACTCAGCGGCGGATCCGGAGACGATACGCTCTACGCCGGCAGCGATGCCGATCGGGTGCTCGGAGGAAGCGGAAACGACCTGCTCGAAGGGAATACCGGCGACGATACGCTCAATGGACAGGCCGGAAATGACCTCGCCATCGCAGGCTCCGGAAACGACCGGGTCTACGGTGGAGGCGGAAGCGATACGCTCGAAGGAGGACCGGGCAACGATACGCTCAATGGAGGCGGCTCGGCAGACCTGCTCGATGCCGGCGACGGCAACGACAAGCTCTACGGCGGAGGTGGCCACGATCGGCTCGACGGCAAGGCCGGCAACGATTCGCTCAAGGGACAAGGAGGTCACGATACCGTGCTGGGCGGGACCGGTGACGATCGGCTGTGGTGGAACCTCGCCGGTGGCAACGATTTCCTCGACGGGCAAGCCGGGTACGACCGGGCCGAAATCCAGGGCAATCACCAGAACAACCTCTTCGCCGTCACCTCCAGCCCCGACGGACTGCTGCAGGTGCTCGAAACGCCACACACCGTCACCATCTCACGCTCGACCGAACGACTCGATGTCCGAGGTGGACCCGGCCGCGATACGCTGCGAGCCGTCGGACTCGAAACCGCACCGCTGGTCGAAATCAACCTCAGGGGAGAAGCCTCCGGAGATACGATCGATGCCTCGGGGGCCGGAATCCACTCGGCCGCACTGTCACTGCGCGGAGGTGACGGGGACGATCGGATCACCGGCAGCGACGCAGCCGAAACGCTCGATGGAGGCACCGGCGATGATTCGCTGCTCGCACGCGACGGAAACGATGTGGTGCGAGGCGGAGACGGCAGCGATCTGCTCGAGGGTGGCCCCGGCAACGACCGGCTGGATGGTCAACAGGGGAATGACCGGATCGAAGGAGGAGCCGGAGACGACTTTCTGCAGGGAGGACCCGGACACGATACGCTGATGGGTGGGGCCGGGCACGATCAACTGACCGGGGGCACCGGCGACGATCGACTCAATGGGGCCGCAGGCAACGATCAACTCGATGGCCAGAGCGGACAGGATCGACTGTACGGAGGCTCAGGAAACGATCGACTCGATGGCGGTACCGAAAACGACTCGCTCTCGGGTAACTCCGGAAACGACTCGCTCGTCGGAGGACATGGCCGCGATTGGATCTCAGGTGCAGGCGGCAACGACCTGATCCACGGAGGCGATGGGCACGATACGATCCTCGGACAAAACGGACACGATCGGATCTCGGCCGGAGATGGCAACGATCGGGTCAACGGGGGCAGCGGAAATGACCTGCTCGTCGGAGGCGACGGCCGCGATTCGCTGTTCGGCGGAGGCGGCAATGATGTGGCTCTCGGTGGCGACGGTGATGACTACATCAATGGACAGGGAGGTTCCCAGGACACCATCGCCGGAAACCAGGGCGCCGATGTGCTCGTCGGAGCGGCCTCAGAAATCGATGAGCAGTTCCGCCTGACCGGAAACTGGATCGACTCAGTCTGAAAACCCCCCAGGGACTGGCTCTCCCCGAGGCGTCAGCCGAGTGGGGTGCCTGTCCCAAGCTCTGATCGACGCTTCCCAAGACTGGGACAGGCACCTGCGGAGCCAGTCCCTGCACGCCCCAGACTCCCCTGGTTGACAGATCAAGGCACCACCCGGTCCCAGGCGTTAGACCGCCTTGGAACATGGGTAATCTGGGTTCTTCTTGAGGCAGGTAGGAATTGCCGCGAGCGGGGGAGGTATTTGCGTCGATAAGCAGGATTAGTCCGATCGCTCGGGATATCCGGGTGTTGCGGTCTATAGAGGTGCCTTCGCCCAGGGATGGGAAGCATGATTTTCGACTCGTGGCTACGAACTTTACGTCACCGCATTTCTCGATCCGCATTGGGTCATCGTCGACGTCGATCTCGACAGTCGCTTGGTGGTCTCGAGAAGCTGGAAGACCGGACATTGCTCTCGGTCAGCGCCTTATTTTCCAACGGCGTGCTCCTGATCAACTCGGCCGATGACAACGGCGCGGACACGATCGAAGTGGGAGCTGATGCGACTGGCAATGTCCAGGTCCGCGCCAACGGTGTCGTGGTAGGCAGCCTGGGCATGTTGCCGGCGTCGCAGGTCGAGGGCATTGTGATCCGTGGCAGTGACGGCAGCAACCTGATCGATCTCACGGGCGTCACCACGGCGGTCTACAACAATCCCGATCTGACAATCGATGTCGACGGCAAGAACGGCCACGACACGATTCTGGCCAGTTTCGACGCCAACGACGTGATCGATGGTGGACACGGCAACGACCAGATCACCGGCGGTTCCGGAGCGAACACGATCAACGGCAACCACGGTCACGACACGATCGACGGAGGTGGTGGCGACGACATCATCGACGGCAGTCACGGTGACGACGTCATCCTCAACAGCGACGGTGACGACCTGATCGACGGAGGTGACGGGAACGACTTGATCGAGGGTGGTGACGGCGACGACACGATCGACGGAGGTCACGGCAACGACGAGATCTACGGCGACGCGATCGGCACCACCGACATCGGCAACGACTCGATTCTCGGCAACCACGGCCATGACACGGTGTACGGAGGTGGTGGCCAGGACACGATCAACGGCAACGCGGGCAACGACGAGCTGTATGGCGAGAGTGGTTCGGACTCGATGCTCGGCGGCAGCGGCAACGACCTGCTCGACGGCGGCAGTTCCGCGGACACGTTGCGTGGCAACAGCGGTGACGACGTGATGCTGGGAGGTGCCGACGGCGACTTCCTCGACGGAGGCACCGGCGACGACTCGATCTCGGGGCAGGATGGCCCCGACAAGTTGACCGGTTCCGCTGGTGACGACACGCTCGAGGGCGGCGATGCCAACGACTCGCTGTTTGGAGGCGGCGGCAATGACCTGATGCTCGGCGGACGCCAGGACGACAGTCTCAAGGGCCAGGACGGCTCGGACACGATCGAGGGTTCCTACGGCAACGACTCGCTCCATGGCGGAGCCGGCAACGACGTACTCAACGGAGACGACGCCGATCCGCTCTCGATCGCAGCCGGCAGCGATTATCTCAACGGCGGCGGCGGCAACGACACGATGGACGGCAACGTGGGCACCGATACGCTCTACGGGGGCAGCGGCAGAGACCTCATCTCCGGCGGAGCCGACTCCGACGAACTGCGGGGCCAGGGGGGCATCGATACGCTGCGGGGCGGAGGCGGCAACGACCTCCTGATCTGGAACTCCGGTGATGGATCGGACCAACTCGACGGCGGCGACGCCGACGACACAGCCCAGTTCAACGGCCTCTCGACCAAGGACACCTTCACCGTCGGCCAGAGCCTCGGCGAGATGAGGATCACCCACGGCACCCACACCATCGGCCTGGTCGGCGGCACGGTGGAACGGGCCGAGATTAACGCCGGAGGGGGCAATGACCGCGTGGTGGTCAACAGCCTGAACACCGTGGGCGGCATCGAGTTGAACATCAACGGCGGCAGCGGCAAGGACACGATCCACGCCGCGAACGCTGACATCGGATCGGCGCAGATGATCGTCGATGGCGGAACCGGCGACGATTCGATCGTCGGAAGTGCCGGCGACGACCTGCTCGTCGGTGGCGACGGGAACGACACGATCGAAGGACGTGACGGAGATGACACGCTGCTGGGCCAGGATGGCAGCGATGCGATGCGGGGCGAATCGGGCGACGACAGCGTGGTCGGGGCAGACGGCAGTGACACGCTGCGAGGTGGCCATGGCGATGATGTCGTGCTCGGTGGCCGCGGAAACGACGACCTGACCGGCGACTCGGGCGACGACACCATCGATGGAGCCAACGGCAACGATCGGCTCAATGGATCCAAGGGCAACGATCGGCTCGAAGCCGGAAACGGACGCGATACGCTGTTCGGCGGAGGCGGCAATGATCAGCTCGACGGCGGAGCCGAGGACGACGTGCTCAACGGCAACAACGGCGATGACAGCATGCTGGGCGGAGAAGGCGACGATGTCCTGGAAGGCGGCGACGGCGACGACGTGCTCAACGGCGACGATGGTCACGACACCATCGGTGGCGGACTCGGCGACGACTCGATCGCCGGCGAAGACGGTCACGACAAGATCAACGCCGGCAAGGGCAACGACATTGTCAGCGGCGGAAACGGA
>CAUZJR010000110.1:0-12779 GCA_963580005.1 Planctomycetota bacterium | reverse complement strand
GGTTGGAGCTTGTCGGAGCTTGTCGGAGCTTGTCGGAATCAGGAGGCGACGCGCAGCTGCAGTTCTTCGGCGTTGAGAGCGACGATGGCGATGCCGAGCCGATTGGCCAGTGTGATCGAGTCGTCACCATCGAGCAGGATCGTCCGCTGGCTCTCGACCGCTAGCACCCGGGCTCCGGCCTCGTACATCGTCTGCACGGTATCGAGCCCGACGGTGGGGACATCGAAGCGGCGGTCCTGTTGGGGCTTGGCCACCTTGACGACGGTGAAGCCGCCACGTCGGCACAGGCTGCCGGCTCGTCGGATCGCAGAATCGGTCCCTTCGATCGCCTCGACCGCGATCACCGCCATGTCGTTGACGACGACGGTCTGTCCGATATCGAGTCGGCCGATCTGCTTGGCGATGTCCCAGCCGAACTTGATATCTCGCCACTGTGCGGAGGAGGGTTTGCGTCGGGTGAGGAAACCGTGATTCACGAGGAGCTCCGGGCAGAAGTCGAGAGCGGAATGGAAGCGGATGCCATCGCGGCCGAATTCTCGGATGATCGCCAGCAGGATCGTGTCGTCGGTCTTGTTGGCCGTGGCGTAGCGGAACCACATGTGCAGGGTCCGCCAGTCGGGCAGCAGCCTGAGCATCCGGGCCGGCTTGAACAGCTCGAGCTTCTCGATCTTGCCGGCCATGACCGCGTCGCGGATTCCGGCCCGATTGAGCAGCCTGATGGCCTTGCCCATCCGGGCGAGTCCGGCGGTGGCGAAGCGATCGCAGCAATCGGCGAGGTCATCGGAGACCATGCCCTGGACCCCCAGCCCGTAGACTTTCAGCCCCTGTCTGCGGGCGGCTCGGGCGAAGGTGATCGGAAAGCGGCCGGCTCCGGCCACCAGCCCCACCCAGCCATCCCGGGGTGGCGATGTGGCGGCGGAATCGGTGGGAAGGAGATCGAGTGTCATGCCGCGTGGGGGTTGATCTGCGGAGGCCGAGGTGGGTCCTGGGCTTCGGCGAGCTGGTTTTCGAGGCGGTCGATCCGCTTCAGCAGCTGCTTGACGGTCTTGAGCAGTTCGGGGAGTCGTTTCTGAGCGATCAGTACGCGGAGCTGTTCGGATTCGGGACCGGCGGGGTACCCGAGTTGAGTTTCTCCGGGTGGCACATTTCGGGCGACTGCTGCCATGGCGGCCACCGAGGCTCCGTCGCCGATGACCAGGTGGTCGGCCACGCCGACCTGCCCACCACAGCGAACGTAGGCTCCGGTCCTGGTGCTGCCGCCCACGCCGACCTGGGCGGCGAAGGCGTTGTGGGGGCCGATCGAGCAGTTGTGGCCGATCATGACCTGGTCGTCGAGCTTGGTGCCGGCACCGATCACCGTGGCATCGATCATGCCTCGATCGATCGTCACCCCGGCTCCGATTTCGACGTCGTCTTCGATCAGCACGTTGCCATAGTGGATGATCTTGACGTATCGACCTCCGGGGAATTCGTCGCTCTTGACGAAGCGATAGCCGAACCCATCGGCTCCGATCACCGCGTTGGCGTGAATGATGACCCGATCGCCGATCGAGGTGTTCGGATAGGCCACCGCGCCGGGGTGGATCACCACATCGTGGCCCAGGTGGCAGTCGTCGCCGATGACCGCTCCGGGATAAACGTCACATCGGTCTCCGATCGTGACTCCCTCGCCAATCGTCGCTCCGGGGAAAATGTTCGTCTCGGTGCCGATGACCGTCGAGTCGCCCACGCAGGCTTTCTCGGAGATCCCGATTGCTCTTCGAGCGGGGACCGGGTGGAAGAAGGCCATCAGATCGAGGAACGCGGCCTGGGCATCTTCGACGATCAGCCGGGCCGTAGCGGGCAACTTGTCGCGGGCGGTGTCCAACTGCGAGCTGTCGACGATCACGGCTCCGGCCTGGCAGCTGGCAACGTCGGCTGCGGAGGCTGCGGCGGTGAGGAAGCTGACCTGGTCGGGAGTCGCTTGTGAGAGTCGGCTGGGGGAGTCGATGACTCGGGAGGGATCGCCTTCGAGCGTGGCGCCGAGCTGTCGAGCCAGCTGGTGTACGGGGTAGGGAGTAGGAGACATGGAGCGGCGTCCTTTCCGACTCCAGCGGGGGGGGATCCGGCTGCGGGCCTGTCAGCGGCCCGAAACCCAGGCGAGGTTGTACCCGAGAACAACTCGACGAATCAATCCCTGTTGCCCGTGCCGGGAGACGGTGCTGGCGGGTGCTGGGCGGGTGCTGGGCGGGGGCTGGGCGGGTGCTGGGCGGGGGCTGGGCGGGGGCTGGGCGGGGGCTGGGCGGCCTTTGGGGTGGCTGCTAGACTCTATCGAGAGTGGCCGGGCCGGGCTTCGTTGTGCAGCGGGAATCGCAGGCAGCTGGAATCGGTGACATGATGGCGGTTCGAGGGATACGCGGGGCGACGACGGTTGAGGCCGACGAGTCTGTCGAGGTGCTTGCGGCGACCGGCGAACTGCTCGAAGCGATTCTGACGGCGAACCAGCTCGAGGATTTCGAGGAGGTGGTTTCGGCGATCTTCACGACCACGGCCGATTTGAGTTCCACGTTTCCGGCCGAGGCGGCCCGCGAGTTGGGCATGCACCAGGTGCCCTTGCTGTGTGCCTCGGAGATCCCGGTTCCCGAGAGCATGCCGCGTTGCATCCGGGTGCTGTTGCACGTCAACACCACGAAGTCTCAGTCGGACATCGTCCACGTCTACCTGCGGGACGCACAACGTCTGCGTCCTGACGTGATGAGTGCCCAGTAGTCTTCGGTGAGCGGGTCAGCCTCCGGCGAAGTCGAACCCGCTGACTCGCCCGACGACGGCCAGTACCAGTGCCGCCTGCAGTGCCAGCAGCAGAGCCCAATCTCGGCTGCGGAGCGATTCGAGCGTCGAGGCAGCCAGCCAGCAGGCCCAGGGCATCACCAGTAGCCACAGCCGAGCGGCCTCGCCCATGTTCTTTCCCGAGAGCCACAGCAGGCCCCAGACGGCCAGGCAGGCCCACGCGGGCCCGGCGGCCTCGGGCTGTCTCGATCCCAGTCTCCTCACCAGCCCGGTGGCTGCGAGTCCGGCCAGTGGGATGCCGACGGCGATGGCGAGTTCCAGCAGGTTGACTCCGAGCCAGGGGAGGTAGCTGCGGGGGTGTTGGGGCTGGTCGTAGAATGCGGCATGGTTGACGAAGTTGGACGACCAGATCGAGAGCAGGTTGAGGTCGAGGGTGAGCCAGCAGGCCAGGGTGGGGAGTGCCAGTCCGGCGAGGGAGGCGAGTGACCAGGCGGTGAGTTGTTTTCGGTTGAATCGTCGCTGCTGGTACATCCACGCCGCCAGCCCCGCGGCGAGTGCGAGGATCGGCAGGAAGGCGAGGCTGAGGCACAGGCCGATCCCGGTGATGCCGGCGGCCAGGACCGCCTTGTAGCTGCCCGGGTTGCGGATGGCCGACCACCACAGCCAAAGCGAGGTGGTGGCCAGCAGCGGGTAGAGGCAGTCGGACTTGGGCAGGAAGATGGCCACGGCCGGGACCAACAGCCACAGCGACGCGGCCCGCCAGGCGGTCCTGTACGGATGGTCGACTCGGACCAGCAGGTAGATCGGGATCGCGGTGGCGACGGCGGCGAGTTGGGTCAGGAGGGTGGCCAGCCAGAGTGCTGCGGCATCGACGGGCGGGATCGGACGACCCCCCTCGAGGATCGTGGCCTGGGCCTGGCGGACCCTGTAGGGCTGCCACGACAGCACAAGCTCGCTGAGCGTTGCTGACCTGCGGCAGGCTTCGCGGACCGCCAGGTGCGCCAGGAACAGGCCGGGCGGGTGAGTGCCCAGGTGCAGCGTACGGCGATGCGGGTCGGGGTCCTCGAGCACCTCGAGGTAGCTCTGACGAAAATCTTCCAGCGAGGTGACCTTGCGGGCCTCGTAGTAGTACCCCGAGCTGCCGGGGTAGTAGAGCACCCAGGGAGAGCGGCCGATGCCGTGTCCGGGGGGGAGGCTGTGCAGTAGCAGCTGTAGGCCGAGGAACCCGCTGGCGACGAGGCCCAGCAGCAGGGCGGCGCGGGCCAGTTTCGAGAGTGCTCGGGGTTGGCTCTGTCGAGTCATCAGCCGGCTGCCGAACCATGCGGCGAGGCCGACGCCTCCGAGTGTCAAGCCGGCCTGGATGCCGCCCAGCAGTCTGTCCCACCTCGAGGCTTCGGGGTGGACGATCCGTTTCCAGGACCACTCACCCGGGACTCCCAGCGTCCAATCGGTCAGCCACAGGACTGCGGCGGTGGCCGCCGACGCGGTGACCAGTGCGATCCAAAGCGCGACGGGGAGACCGCTGGGCCGGTTCGGGGTCATTCCGATGACGGGCTGTGCCGGTTGAGTACGAGCGGATCAGGGTCGAGCCGGTGGTGCGAATTGCGAGCCGGTCGGATTGAAGAACAGCGGAGAAAACGAGGAGCGGCCGCCGATGTCGTTGGCGTTGTAGATCATCTGGGCATCGAGCACCTTGGTGACCTGGTCGTTGATGCGAATGAGGTGGGCCTTGGTGTAGGGATCGGCCTTGTTGCCCCATTCCTTGGACGCCTTGGCGACCCGGTCCCGGACCTCGACCAGCTCCTGTCGCGTCAGCAGCGCGACCGCCTTGTAGGCGGCACCGGAGCCATTGCCCGGCAGGCTGAGCGTGATCAGTCGGTCGACGTGTTCCTGCTGCAGGTTGCGTCGCAGGCTCGAGATCAGCGGCTTGCGAGCCGTGGCACCCTCGGCCGGCTTCACCCCCAGCTCGGTCCAGATCTCGGAGCTGAGTGCCTTGAGCAGTTCGGGCAGGGTCAGGGCGGCCTGGTTGGCCGGCACGCGGAACTCGTTGTCGTAGGTCCGAGTCAAGGTAGTGGGATTCATCAGCATGGTCAGGGTCGAGGCCTGCACGCCCATGATCTTGTCGTGGACCGGCCAGGCCGGTTCGCTGTTCATCGCCCTTGAGAATCCGTTGGCTCCGTCGATCCATTTGTCGACGGTCATGTAGCGGAGCAGGTTGGTGGAGAGTCCATAGGCCTTGTCGCGGAAGGTCGACTCGATCACGAACTTCAAGGCGTCTTTCTGCACGTTGGCGGGGACGACCGAGATGGGTGCCCGTCCGTCCTTGTCGCCCTTGCGGTCGCGGTTGACGTGGGCTCCGCCGATCCAGTTGGCCATCATGCTGACCGAACGCATCTGCAGCGACAGAGTCAACTCGTAACCACGCCGGGCCTTCGCCCAGCTGTCGCCCTTCTTGACGAACTTTTCGAGAATCCGTCCGCGGTGGTACTGGACCAGTTCCAGTTGGGCCCTGGCGTAGTCGAGCGGGTTCTTGCTGAAGTCGTATCGACGGGCCAGCGGGTCGGGGCCGCCGGTGTCCTCGTCGGTCGCGTAGGCCAGCTGCGGTTCGGCGACTCGCGCGAGGATTTTCTTGAGGTCGCTGGAAAAGGTGTAGCCGTACTCGATGGCCCACATGTCGTAGGGGCCGATGTCGATCATCGTGTGATCGCCCTTCTGGGGCCCTTTGCCCACTCGAGCACTCATGTTGATCGGGATGTAGTCCATCACCGATCCGGCAAACGGCTTCTTGCCCTTGAGCGATCCGTTGTTGATCTCCTCGAGGGAATAAATGCTGCTGGACTTGAAGTTGTGCCGCAATCCCAGGGTGTGTCCGACTTCGTGGCCGACCAGTTCGGCGAGCAGCGGGCCGACAAACCATTCGGGGATCCCGTCGATCAAGGTGACGGGCTTCTTCTTGGCCGCCGCGGGCTTGTCCTTCTTGTCGGCAGCCTTCTTCTTGTCGGCGTCCTTCTTGTCTGTTGCCTTCTTGTCAGCGTCTTTCTTGTCTCCTGCCTTCTTGTCGGCGTCCTTTTTCTTTTCGTCCTTCTTCTTCTCGTCGTCGTCATCGTCATCGAGTGTGGCGAGGATGTCGATGTGCATCTTCATCAGGGCCAGATCGAAGGCTTTTCCCTGGGCGGCCAGGCAGAGTCCGTTGACCTGGCTGGTACGGCCGACGAGTCCATCGAAGACATCGTCACCGATGAAGCGGTTGTCGACCTGGGCCAGCGGGTGCCCGGCGTAGGGGGCGAGTGCTTGCCGAGCGACCTGCCGCCGGACTTCGGCGCGGCGTGAGGGGTTGGCGAGCCGGATGCGGGGGTCCCAACTGGGGTGTTTGGCCAACCAGGCCAGCGTTTCGGGGCTCATCCCCTGCATCGCAGCCTGGGGCAGCAGTTCGTTGAATTGCATCCAGTAGTGACGGATCCAGCCGTCGGTGAGGATGATGTCGGCGTCGAGGATTTCGCCGGTGAGCGGGTTGACCCGGCTGGGTCCGATCGCGGTGCCGACATCGTTGTTGAGCCAGCGGATGAAGTTCCATCTCACGTCCTCGGGGTCCTTCTCCATGTGCCGCCCGGTGCGGGCGTTCTGGAACTCGACCCGGATCGCGTTGGAGATGCCCACGTTCTCGAAGGCCTTGTTCCAGTACAAGACTCCCTTTTCCACCCAGCGGCGGTAGCGGACCGGGGTGGTGTGTTCGATGTAGAACGTGATCGGATTCTTGGGGGGGCTGATCTTCAGCGAGGGGTCGTCTTTTTCGAGATGCCAGCGGTTGATGAAGCGGACCTGCACCTCGTCGTCGCGGTACTTGCCGAGGTCGCGGTAGGTGGTGGTGAAGAACCCCACCCGCTCGTCGGCCTTGCGAGGCTTGTAGCCGGGCGAGGAGCCCATCTTGCTGATCGAGTAGTGCAGGGTCTTGAGTCGACCGCCGGAGGTGGGCAGTTCGAAGGCCAGCTCGATGTTGTCGCGGAAGGCCTTGCATTTCTTGATCGAGAACAGACGAGGTGTGGTCGAGCGGGCCGAGCTGCCGAAGAACCTCGAGGCTCCTCCGACCAGCAATGCGTCGATGTCGATCACCGGGCCACCCGAGGGGCCGATCGTGACGATGGGGATCTCCATCACCACCCGGTCGGTGAACAGACGCGGGACACTCGCCTTGCTGTGCCGGTCACCGGTGCTGCGGATCCCGACGTTGGGTTCGATCAGGGCCAGGCTCTTGTTGTAGCGACGGAAGTAGACATACATCTCGCCGGCCTGCAGCCCGGCAAAGCGCTCGCCGCTGGAGACCGTCAGGGCGATGTAGTACTTCTGCGAGGGTCCGACGCCGGCGGGGAGCTCGGCGAAGACCTGCTGGTCCTTGTTCCGCCGGTACAGCGTGTACAGCGTGCGGGGGACGTCGGTGGCACTGACCACCTTCTTGAAGTCCTTGAGCACCAGCGAATGAGGAGGGAAGTCGGGACGAGGAGGTGCCGACTTCTTGGTCGAGGAGGGAGTCGAACTGGACTTCGTCGGTGCCTGGGCCAAGGCCGAAGTGACCAGGACCAGTGACAGCAGCGACGTGACGATCAGCGTGGCGAAACGGTGCATTCTCGAATTCCTCAGCATGCCAGGACTCGCGTCACGGGAATGCCCGCGACGAGTGTTTCGTTACAACCGGGATACAACTCCCATTGTCTCCATCTTTCCAGTCTAACCCACGTGGAGACCCACTGCACCGGTGCTGCAGGGATTTTGAGACCGGTGACCTGGAGGTTGGGCAGGGAGGTACCGGTTGCAGGGGTTCTGCTGTGTGGTTGTGGTGTGGTTGGGGTGTGGTTGGGGTGTGGTTGGGGTGTGGTTGGTTTATTCGAGCCTGAGGATGACGGCGGTAATGTTGTCCTTGGAACCGCCCTTTACGGCCGCTTCGACGACGGCGTCGGTGATGGGTTGCGGGTCGTCACCTTCGAGGAGCAATCCGGCGAGTGCCTGGTCATCGACACCATCTGTGACCCCATCAGAGCAGAGCAGGTATCGGTCACCGGGGGCGGGTTCGAAGACGGCCGGCGTGGTGCCTTCGCCTCCTTCCTTGGATCCGAGGTATCGGTAGAGCACATTGCGGTAGCGGTGTGTGGCGGCTTCTTCGGGGCTGATCGTCTGAGCGTCGACGAGGGCCTGAGTCAGCGAGTGGTCGGTGGTGAGTTGTTCGAGGGTGCCATCCCGCAGCCGGTAGACTCGGCTGTCTCCGATTCCCCCGGCGTAGAACTGACCTGCGACTGCGACGACGAACACGAGCGTGGTGCCCATGTTGTGGAAGCGGGGGTCGAGTTGGGCCAGGGCAATGATCTCGGTGTTGGCAAACGCCACGACCCGGTCGATCGTCTCGATGACTTTTTCGCTTGAGGTCTCGTCGAAGTCGAGTTGTGCCACGAGTTGTTCGACGATCAGTTCGACCGCCATTTCGCTGGCCTGTTCACCGGCCGACTGTCCGCCCATGCCGTCGGCGACGAGGAAGAAGCGGCCGTCGGGATCGACGGCCAACCGATCTTCGTTGTTGCTCCGGAAGTCTCCGGTGATGCTCAGGCTTCCGACGTGGATCCGTGGCATGTTGTGAGTCGATGAGGAGTTGGGCTGCTGGGAAACGGCGTGCGGTGCTCAGGAGGGTCGCGGGCAGAGTGATTCGACGAGGTCCAGGACCCCCAGTGGGCGGGCTCCTGTGAGCAGTTCTCCGGCCTGGAATCCGGCGATCGCGCCATGCAGTGCCGCCCGTCCCTCGACCAGGCGAAAGACCCGGTCTTTTTCGGGAGGAAACTGTGTCTGGTAGGCCCGGATCGACTGCAATTTTATCTCGAGCGTCTCGGAAATATCCACGACAAACCGAGCGGGGCCTGTTGGGGGTTCCAGTGATGCGAAGGCGAGCGAGTACCAGGCCTGCTGCTCGACGGTGTGCACTTGCAGTCCGTCGAAGGTCTCGTCCCATTTCGTGAGTCTGGAGTAGAACACCGCGGCGTCGATGATCTTGGCGGCCTCGGCGTGATCCGGCGAGGCCATTGGTGTGGGTCCTTCGAGGCCGATCACGATTCGGGGTCGGAATCGGCGGAAGACCTTGGCCAGTTCGACACGCACTTCGAACCCGTCAAACAGGTTTCGGTTGGGAAAGTCGAGCGTGACGCGGTGTACGCCCAGGATCCGCGCCGCCTCGGCCGCTTCGGCCAATCGCACCTCCGGAGACGGGCTGCCCGGAGTCGGTTCTCCATCGGTCAGGTCGACGATGCCCACGCGGTATCCCTGCTGCACGAGCCGGGCCAGGGTGCCTCCGCAGCCGATCTCGACATCGTCGGGATGTGCTCCGACGGCGATCACGTCGAGGCTCTCGGGAACGCCGTCGGGCGTGGTGGCGGCGGGGGATGGTGAGGTGTCGTCGGTGGACATGGTGTTCAGTCGCCGGGGGCACGGTGCGACGGCAGGTTTGCCGCGAGGGTCTCGTCGAGAAACGACCGCACCAGTTTTGTCAGTCGGTGGGGGTGGGTCAAGCAGCCCAGAGGTCCGCAGCCGGCAAGAGCCTCGACACGGACCTCCGGCAGCCGCGACGTGATTTCCATGGTGGCCGGTGAGTGGCTGGGCTGAGACGGGTCGTAGAGTGATTCGGGGACGATCAACAGCAGCGGTGGGACCGGTTGGCTTTGGGCCAGTTGCTTCAGGCACGAGTCGAGGTCGAGTCGATCGAGTCGGCGGGCGCGACGTGCGGCGGTCCGCAGCGGGACCGAGCCTGTGGCGTCGATTGCGAATTTCAGCCGGGATTCGTCGAACGGGGGAAACCACGGCTTGTGGTTGTGGACCATCAGGCTGTCGAATCCGGGTACGTGCCTGAGTCGTCCGGGCAGGTGGCTGCCGAGCCGAGCCAGCCAGTCTTCGGCAACGGTCAACCGGGTCTGGAACAGGGGCCCCTGCAAGACAGCAGCGGCGATCCGGCCGTCGTGCTGGCCCAGGGCCGCCAGGCCCACGCCGCTGCCCAAGCCGGTTCCCAGCAGGACCAGCTGCTGCAGGTCCAGTTGCTCGCAAACGATCCAGAGATCCTCGACCAGGTCGTCGACGTTGCCCGGTGCGATCCGAGGCCTGCTGGCCAGCAGGCTGGAATCGTCGAACAGCACGCAGTGAAACTGGTCACGCAGCAGCCAGGCAGCCAGCGCCATCATTCTCCAGTTGCCGAGCAGCGGGTTGAGAAACACCAGGGGGGGGCCGGTGCCGATCGAGTGACCGGCGATACGGCCCCTCGGCGAGTCGAACTCAAAGGACGCCGCTTGCTCGTCGAAGGCCTCCAGCACCTGCTGCCAGGAGAGCGGCGTGGGGCAGTCGGAGGGTTCGGTTTGGGGCTGAAGGGCCATGGCGGGTTCCGGCGGCCATGCTAGCCGTCGTCGGAGCGAGTGTCGACCAGCCGATTGGCCTCGGAGATCAACTGGTAGCTCGAGGCCGAGTCGTCGCAACCGCGGAGCGCATCGAGAACCCCGTCGGACTGGATCAGCGAGCCGGTTGGGCGGCGGTCACGGGGATCCGTGGCAGCAGAGCTTCGAACTGCTGTCGGGCGCGGAGCAGCAGTTGGGGATAGTCGCTGTTCCAGGTCTCTTCGGACCACACCTGCAGGTCGAAGTGTCCCCGGTACCCGCTTCGAACCAGGCTCTCGATGATCCCCTTCAGCGGGATGATCCCGTCGCCGGGCACCAGCCGGTCCTGGCAGGAGCGGGGCGGTTCGCGCCAGTCGGAGACCTGGACGGTCCCCAGCAGGGGGACCAGTTCCGGCAGGCGGGCCTGCAGGTCCGGTTCCTGCCAGAGGTGGTAGGTATCAAACGCCAGCTTGACGCGAGGATGGCCGGCCAGGGCCAGGATGTCGATCGTCTCGTCGAGTTTCGAGAGGAAGGTCCAGTCGGCGGAAAACATCGGGTGCATCGGCTGCAGCGCCAGGTCGACTCCGGCCTCCTCGGCGTCGTCGGCGAGTTCTCCGAGTGCATCGAGCAGTAGGCGGCGGGCGTGGTTGAGTGTGTGCGAGTGACGGCTGCCGCTGAGCACCACGACGCTGTCGGCTCGGACCGCTCCGGCAAAACGGATCGCCTGGCGTGCGTCCCAGATCGCGTCGCGGAAGCCGTGCCCGTTGCCGCCGGTGAATCCTCCGACAAAGGAAACACTCGAGACGTCCAGCGAAGAGTCCCTCAGCAGCTCGATGGCCCGCTCCTCGCCGAACTCCAGCACCTTGGGTCGCCAGAGACCGATCGAGTCGATTGCCGCGTCACGGCAACCGCAGACATCCTGCAGCAGGTCCCAGTGCAGCGTGGTCAGGCCGTTGGCCGAGAACCTGACGGCCGGGACGTGCACCTGCCGGGGTGGCAGGGGCTGCTCGAGCGTCGTGGGCTGGTGGGTTTGCGTGAGCTGCTGGCGGGAATTCCAGGAGAGAGTGGTCCGACTTGACACCAGGCGTCTCGACTCGAAGGCGACCCCAGCCGGTCGCGGTGAATGGGGGTGTTTCTGACCGGCGATATCCTATGTCGGGAGGTCGCCTTTGGCAAACCGAAAGAACTTCCGGGTGAGGTCAGTGCATGATGATGGCGTCGGGGTGAGCTCCCTTGAGGACTCGGACACCGTGAGGTGTGACCGGTGCGAATTGCACCGAGAGAAACATCAGGTAGGGCAGCTTGACCAACTGCACGACTCCACGGTCGCTGACCTGGGTGCCTTCGAGCGAGAGCTCCATCAACTGGGGATAGCTCGAGAGCGTCACCAGTGCGTCGTCGTCGATCAGGGTCCAGTTGAGGTGCAAGATTCTGAGCTTGGGTCTGAGGTCCATGCGGGCGATGCCCCGGCTCGAGACCAGGGTCCCTGAGAGCGAGAGGACAAAGAGGTTCTTGAGCGGGACCAGGTGGACCAGTCCGTCGTCTGTTACGGCGGTATGCTGCAGCGAGATGTCGGTCAGGTTTGTGAGCCGTCCGAGTTGTTTGAGCCCGCGGTCATCCACCGGGCTGCCGGTGAGAGTCAGAGACTGCAACACAGGAAACTCGGGCAGGTCGTGGCAGGTGACCTGTGTGCCTTCCAGGTCGAGTCCCCTGAGTCGAGGCAGGTGGGCCAGGTGGGCCAGCCCGGCGTCGGTGACCCTGGTGTTGCGGAGGCTGACCCAGTTCAGCCGCGAGAGTCCGACGAGTGCCTCGAGCCCGTCGTCTGTGATCTGGCTGCCGTCGAGGTCGATCGAGTCGAGTTCGTCGTGGCCGGCCAGCAGCTTCAGCGTATGGTCGGTGATCACCTGCTGGCCGGTTTCACGGCGAATCCAGGCGGGCGTGCCGGGCTTGAGGTAGGCCTGCGGAGCGACCCGGCGACGGCTCTCGTCCTCGTCGGTCTTGTAGGGAATCCAGACCGCCACGCCAACGATCGCCACGACCAGCAACGGCACCACGATCCAGCCGGTGTAGGGGGGAGTCGAGCTGGGCTCCTCGTCGGGCAACTCGACGGGCAACTCGAGATGCTCTTTGCGAAACTCGTACGATTCCGGAGTTGGCATGCCATGACCCCCCGTGCGTTCCTGCCCCAACAGGCTTCGCCGAACCGGTAGGGTACCCCGCTGCGACTGGCGGATCAAATGCAAGTCGGGGCCGAGGCGGCCGGTGGGGGTTTCGAGCGGTGTGACCGATGAGGGAGGCTCAGAAGATCCCGAGCTTGTCTCGTGCGTCGTCGGTCATCCGCTCGGGTGTCCACGGCGGTGTCATCACCAGGTTGATCTGTGCCTCGGTGATGCCTTCGAGCCGCTCGAGAGCCATCTTGGATTGCTGGACCAGTTGAGGCCCGGCCGGGCAGGCGGGGCTGGTGAGTGTCATGTCGACCGAGACCACTTCGTCTCCGTCCTGACGCACGTCGTAGATCAGCCCGAGGTCGACGATGTTGATCATCAGTTCCGGGTCGATGACTTCCCGCAACGCCTCGAGCATCGCGACAGCGTCGGCGGGCTCCGAATCCCCGTCGCCCGC
>CAUZJR010000109.1:0-12828 GCA_963580005.1 Planctomycetota bacterium | reverse complement strand
GGTGGCTGCGGTGGCTGCGGTGGTCGCGGTGGTCGCGGTGGTCGCGGTGGGATCGGCTTCGTAGAAGGTCCCGACCACGGTCAGTGTGGCCAGCAGGCAGCCGATGAAGTAGCTGCCGGCATCGCCCAGGAAGATCCGTGCTGGTGGCCGGTTGTGGCAGAGGAACCCGGCGAGTGCACCGGCGAGGACTAGCAGCACGCCGGCGACCAGCCAGTGAGGCCTGGGGGTTCCCACGAGCAGGACCAGTGCAAACAGCGAGGCGGCGATCAGGGCGATGCCCGCGGAGAGCCCGTCCATGTTGTCGAGGAAGTTGAAGGCGTTGACCAGGACCAGGATCCACAGCACCGTCACCGCGCCTCCGACCAGCGGCCCGGGCACGAACAGAGTCCCACGTACGCCTCCCAGCACCAGCCCCACCGCGACCAGGACCTGCACCGCCAGTCGGGGTTTCCAGGACAGGTTGCGGAAGTCGTCAATCAGGCCGACCACCGCCAGCAGCGTGGCTCCTGCGAGGATTCCCCACAGCAGTGACAGCCGGGTTGTGAGCTGCGAGAGGTCGAGTTCGGCGGCGACCTGGCTGGGCAGGAGTGTCTCGAGCGAGAGGCCCGGCAGCATGTCGGCTGCCAGCAGCGACGCGATCGCCAGTGGCGTGACGACCGAGACCCACAGGGCCACGCCGCCGCCCATCGGGGTCGCTTGCTCGTGCACCTTCCGGGGACCGGGATGATCGACCAGTCCCCAGGCCGGAGCCCAGCGGCAGAGCAGGGCGGTGCAGACGACCGACAGCAGGAACGCCGGGACCACGCACCCCAGTACGAATGCCAGCATGCTCGGTCTAGCTCCCGGTGACCGCCTGCCCCCTGGATGATCCACTCCGCGTAGTGGAGGTCTTCTTCTTGTTCTTACGGGCCTTGGGCTTGTTCCGCTTGAGGGCCTTTTTTCGCTTTCCGTCCTTCGTGATGCTGCCCCGGTCATCAGGAACGCGGTATTTCCGGCGGAGTTGCGTGAGTTCGTCCTTCAGCCGGGCGGTGATCGCCGTGTATTCCGGAGACCCGTAGACGGAGTGCATCTCACGAGGGTCTCGTTTCAGGTCGTAGAGTTCCCATTCGTCGAGGTTGTAGAAGTGAATCAGCTTGTAGCGGGAGTCTCGGACCCCCATGTGCCGTCGCACGCTGTGGGGTCCGGGGAACTCGTAGTACTGGTAGAACAGCGACGTCCGCCAGTCGGCGGGCGTCTTGCCGGCCAGGAGCGGCACGAGGCTGAGTCCCTGCATGTCCGGCGGGCTGTCGACTCCGGCGAGTTCCAGGAAGGTCTGAGCGAAGTCGAGGTTGCTGACCAGGTCGGAGTTGATGCTGCCGGGCTTGATGTGGCCGGGCCAGCGGGCCATCAACGGCATCCGCAGACTCTCCTCGTACATGAATCTCTTGTCGAACCAGCCGTGGTCGCCCAGGTAAAAGCCCTGGTCGGAGGAGTAGATGACGATGGTATTCTTGGCGAGGCCGGTGGTATCGAGGTAGTCGAGCACTCGACCGACGTTGTCGTCGACGCTGGCGATGCAGCGGAGGTAGTCCTTGATATAGCGCTGGTACTTCCAGCGGATGAGCGACTTGCCCTTGAGGTTGGCTTTGCGGAAGGCTTCGTTCTTGGGCCCGTAGGCGGCGTTCCAGGTCTTGAGTTGAGCGGGGGTGAAGTTGCGGGGTGGGACGAGCTTGAGGTCGTTGGGGGTCATCGTGCGGGCGATCGACATGTCCTGGGTCTGTGCGGCGGTCCCGCGGCCGAGGTAGCTGTCGAAGAGGTTGTCGGGTTCGGGGATGGTGACATCGTCGTAGAGCGTCAGGTGCTTAGGGCCGGGCTGCCAGTTCCGATGCGGTGCCTTGTGCTGGAACATCAGCATGAAGGGTTTCGCGGTGTCTCGGCCCTTGAGAAATTTCAGGGCGATGTTGGTGATGATGTCGGTGGTGTAGCCGGTGTGCTTGACCCGGCTGCCGTTTCGGATCATCGGTGGGTTGTAGTAGGGGCCCTGTCCGATCAGCACCTCGTAGTGGTCAAACCCGGTGGGTCGGCTCTTGAGGTGCCACTTGCCGATCATCGCGGTCTGGTAGCCCGCCTTCTGCAGCAGCTTGGGAAAGGTCTGCTGCTGGCCGTCGAAGCGAACTCGATTGTCGATGACGCCGTTGAGATGGCTGTGTTTTCCGGTCAGGATCACGGCCCGGCTGGGTGCACAGATCGAGTTGGTGCAGAAGCAGTTGCGGAACAGCATGCCCTCGCTGGCCAGCCGGTCCAACTGGGGAGTCTTGTTGATCTTCGACCCGTAGCACGAGAGCGCATGCGAGGCGTGGTCGTCGGTGAAGATCAGGATGATGTTGGGTCGGGGTGCGGCGGCTGAGAGATCGGCGGCCAACAGGGCCGAAATCAGCAGGCACAGCGTGGCAGGGCGGCCAAAGCGGGTGGGAAGCATTGCGGGCCTCGGGCGGCGAAGAGGGACCGGTATCGCCTCCGAGTTCAGGGGCGATCGAATTGGGCCATCTTCAGCGCTTTGCCGAGGAACTTCAAGACCCGGCCACCGGAGCCGTGTGGGTCGAATCGGCCGCCGGGGTCGCTGGGGTCGCTGGGGTCGCTGGGGTCGCTGGGTCCCTGGTGAGCGGATCCGGTTGCGTGTGCTGGTGACCGTGCCAATCGGCCATGCCGGCGTGGATCCCGGTCCAGTCACCCAGTCGTTGTGACCAGCTCTCGGGCAGCAGGGCCCTGGAGAGTGGGATCAGGGAGACGCTGCGGGGCAGCATCAGTTTCGGGCGACGGTTGAGTACGGCTTTGACCACCTGGCGGGCAACCGCGGCGGGGGTCAGCATCCGGGTAAATCGCGGCGTGCGGACTCCGGCAAAGAGCCCGGTCGAGATGTAGCTGGGGCAGACGGCGGTGACACAGGCGTGAGCGTGCCCGGCCCGCCTCAGTTCCTCTCGCAGCGACTCGCTGAACCCCATCAGCGCCCACTTGCTGGCGGCGTAGGTCGAGGCACCTGGCAGCCCGATCAGTGCCGAGGCGCTGATGATGTTGACGAGGTGGGCGATGGGTGAGGCGAGCAGATCGGGGAGGAAGGCGTGGGTGACGCGGATGGGGCCGTGCGTATTGACATCGAGTGTGGTGAAGTGATCTTCGAGCGGGACTTCGGTGAACGAGCCGCCTCGGACGATACCGGCGTTGTTGACCAGCACGTCGATGCTGCCGATCCGCGAATTCACAAGCCGCCGCGCCTCGGCGACACTCTGCTCACTCGTCACGTCCATCTCGATCCCCACCGCCGGGTTCCCGCGACGGCTCAGCCAACGCGTGGTCGAGTCGACTCGATCGGGATCCTGATCGGTGACGATGATCCGGCATCCGGCGTCGGCCATTGCCCCGGCCAGGGCACGGCCCAGGCCGTGACCGGCTCCGGTAATCAGCACCCAGCGGCCCTCGAGTCGTGTCTTCTTGTGTCTCATGATGTCGTGCTCCTGACCGTTGATAACCCGACAATTTCCGGCGGGGGGCGTGTTCAGTTGCAGCGGATCAGCCGCCAGAGCGATTTCCAGCCGGGCCGATCGTAGAGATCGAGCAGGGCCCACGAGAGGGGTTCGGGGTTGTGGTGACTGGGGAACCAGGCCGGTTTCGGGAACGACGTCAACGGGCCATTCAAGACCACCTGGTCGACTCCATCGAGCAGAAACGTGTTGTGAACCCGCGCGTTGCCGCTCTGGACGTCGGCCGGAGTGCTGTCGGGGTGACCGCCCCAGGGGGGACTGGCCAGTGCATAGCTGAGCCCGACCCACTGGTTGATTCCGACCATGCCGTATCGGAGCGAGGCGACCAGTTGATCGAGTCGGTTGCGGGCGGCTTGGCCCCTGCGGTGACTCGACGGGACGCTCAGCGTGGCACTGAGAGTTCCCCAGAGGGTGCTGTTGCAGAATTCGACTGCCTTCTGGCTGAACTCTTCGGCCGTCGCAGCCTGCAGGCCCACCTCGGCCAGCACACAGGTAAACGGTTCGCGGTCAAAGAACGGAGAATCGGATGCGGGATCGACGTCTCGCACGAGTGTTGCTTCGAGCTGCGGATCGTCGTCGGCCCGCCCGGTGAATTCTCGATATCGCTGGCGCGCTCCCGGGTACCAGGCATCCCGCGGCGGGCTGCTGGCCAGGACCTCGCCCACGCGTTCGACAAACTGTTCTCGCTCACTCCAGCCCTGCCAGGTCACCAGCACGCGGGTGGCCACGCAGTTGCAGCCGGCGTTGTTGATCACCGATGCGGCGACGTTTTCGGCCTGGTAGTCGAGTTCGCGGCGTGAGTAGCGGCCGGGGAGCACGATCCAGGGGCTGACATTGCCGAGCTCGGCGGAGATCGGCTTCTTGAGCAGGGGCCGATCCAGCCGTCGCCGTTCGTCCTGCTCGGGACCCGGCGGTCCCCAGACAATCGCGTTGTAGGTGTCGGCTCCGCCGGTGATGTGGATCGAATCGACGGTGGGGTGAGCCACGGCGGTGCGTCCGGTTTCGGCATCGCCGGTGATGATTCGCAGGCAGCCAAACTCGATTAGAGGCCCGAGCAGCTTCTCGAAGATGGCCTGCAGCGGCTCGTGCAGTGGGTGCAGCTTCAGGAGCACCGCTTCGCCGCGGGCGAAAATGTGGTCGCAGGCATCCAGCACGGGTACGCTGGTGATGTTGCCGGCACCCAGGACCAGCGTCACGCAGGGATGGTGGTCGCTTGGCGTTTGCTGATAACCACGAGCCGTAAACAGCGGGAGCGTGGCGGGGGTGATGCCCGGTCGCATGCGGGCCAGGGCACCAAAGCCCATGAAGGCCAGGCGGTCAAACAGACCGCGGACCGGGGCCACCGGCACCAGCAGCCGACCGTCGGCATCGCGACGCAGTCGGCCCGGCAGGCGAGGACGTCCCAAGCGGCCGATTTCCTCGAGTGTCCTCCTCAGCAGACGCAGGTAGCGAGAGGTCACGACCGGTCCCGAGAGGATCTCCTCGCTGCGGAGATGGTGAGTTGGCTCGTGCTGCTTGATCCGAGACGAACAGTCGACCCACTCGCGCGAGACCCTCATCACGTTCTGGCGGATCGCCTCCAGCAGCCGGATTCGCTCTGAAACCGGCGCCATCGCCAGCCGTTCGGAGCCGGTGGCCAGGTGTTCGAGTTGTCGATCGAGCAGATCGGTGCCGGCGGTTTCGGCCGCAAGAGGTGTATCGGCCTGATCTGCGCGGGTTGTCTGAGGCGACATCGCGGGTCTCTTGGGGGAATCCAACCAGGTGCTGAGTCGTGACCTGGTGAATTCTAGACCCGCGACAGGGCGCGGCAAAGAATCCTGCGGCGCAAGTTGAGTGATGCTAATCAGTTGTGTCGTTCGTGCCGACCAGGACGGTTATAGAGGAACCGCTTCGGCCTCGACCGCAACCCGCGCCGCGATTTCTTCACCAATGGTGGCAACGACGTCTGGCAGCGGAATACGTCGTGCCTGGTCGTCGGTCCGCCATTTGAGTTCGACGACACCGTCTGCGAGTCCCTTGCCGCCGACGATGATTTTCAGGGGGATCCCGACGAGGTCGGCGTCCTTGAATTTGAAGCCGGGTCGAGCCTTGCGGTCGTCCATCAGTACATCGACTCCTTGCGAGCCGAGCTGTTCGCCGATCTCCCGGTAGATCGTCTCGGCAGCGGCCATGACTTCTTCGTCGTCGATATTGAGCGGGATCAGCAGTACCTGGTAGGGGGCGATCGAGAGCGGCCAGATCAGGCCGTGTTCGTCGTGTGAGGTTTCGGCGGTGGCGGCGACGATGCGGTTGATCCCGATGCCATAGCAGCCCATCAGCATCGGGTGCTTGTCTTCGTTTTCGTCGAGGTAGAGTGCCGAGAGTGCGGTGGAGTACTTGGTTCCGAGCTTGAAGACGTGTCCGACCTCGATGCCTCGTGCCAGTTCCAACGAGCCATCACATCGCGGGCAGGGGTCCTCCCTGGTGGCCATGCGGAGGTCGTGGGAGTGTTCCAGCGAGTAGTCTCGCCCGATGTTGACTCCGCTGAGATGCGTGTCCTTCTGGTTGGCTCCGGTCACCGCGTCGACGATCTCGACCACGTCGTGATCGGCCAGCAGGGGGCAACTGAGTCCCACGGGTCCGGCGAATCCGGGTGGTGCTCCGGTCACTTCGATGATCGTCTTGGGATCGGCCAGTTCGACGGAGTCGGCGTCGAGGGCCCGTCGGATTTTCGCCTCGTTGGCTGCGTGGTCGCCACGGACGAGTACGGCGACGGGTTGGTCGTCGACGCGGTAGATCAGCGTCTTGATCATCTGGCTGGGTTCACAGCCGATCAGGTTACAGACCTGTTCGATGCTGCCGGCTTTGGGTGTGTGGACCGAGTCCTGCTGGGCCATTTGAGCCGGGGCGGCGATCTGTGGAGCCGGCCGCCCGGTTTCGGCTCGCTCGGTGTTGGCCGCGTAGTCACAGGAGTTGCAGTGAACGATTTCGTCCTCACCGCTCTCGGCCGGCACCATGAACTCGTGCGAGGCATCTCCGCCAATCGGACCGCTCTCGGCCTCGACAGGCCGGTAGTCGAGTCCACAGCGGGAGAAGACACGGCGGTAGGCGTGGTACATCTGATCGTAGGCTTGGTTGAGTTGTTCGAGGTCGGTGCCGAAGCTGTAGGCGTCTTTCATCTGGAATTCGCTGGTCCGCATCACTCCGAACCGGGGCCGCTCTTCGTTGCGGAACTTGGTCTGGATCTGGAAGACGGTGATCGGCAGTTGCCGGTAGCTCTTGATCTGCCGTGCGATCAGGTCGGTCACGACCTCCTCGTGTGTCGGCCCGAGCACCACCTGCACCTGGCGATCTCCGCGGACGATCGGGAATTGGATCAGTGCGTTGCCGTAGTCGTCGATCCGCCCGGTCTGTTCCCACAGTTCCGCCGGGCACAGGGCCGGCATGAACAGTTCGATGGCTCCACAGCGTTCCATCTCGTCGCGGACGATCGCTTCGACCTTGCGAACCGCCCGGTAGCCCAGGGGCAGGTAGGTGTAGGCACCGGCCATCACCTGTCGGATCAGGCCGGCCCTGAGCATCAGCTGGTGGCTGGGGATCTCGGCATCCGAGGGGATCTCTTTCATCGTCGGAATCAGCGTCTGGCTCCAGCGCACTCTCAGTCTCCCGGACCCCGCGGGGTCACTCTGGTGTCGGGCACTCGCGTGAGTTGGCGAGTTGTCCCGGGACGTCGGGATTCTAGCAAAGAGACTCGAAGCGGGACACGGCCGAGTGCCTGGCCGGTTGGGGTGGGTTGCTGGGCCTGTCGTTGGAGTCACCGGCGGCCTAGAATCGGCTGCGGCCCGGACGTCTCCTGGTTTCTACCGACACTCATGCCCCGCCAATTCGTCGAACACCTCCGCAATGGCCAATCGGTCGACGAGATCTACCTGCTCTCCGAGAAGCAACTCCGTGCCAACCGCAACGGCGATCTGTTTCTGCTGGTTCATTTGAAGGACCGCACCGGAGTGGTTCACGGGCTGATGTGGAACGTGACCGAGGAGCTGGCTGCGGGCTTCGACACGGGCGACTACGTGCGGGTCGAGGGCAAGGTGCAGATGTACCAGGGTGCCTTGCAGACGATCCTGACCCGGGTCAACTCCGTCGGCTCGAATGCGATCGAGACGTCGGACTTCGAGGAGGATCGCAGCGAGGCGGCCGAGCGGCAGCTGGCATTGATCAACGAGCTGTTGCGAGGTCTGCGGAACGAAGACCTGCGGGACCTGATGTCCTGTTTTCTCGACGACGAGCCTCTTGTGGCGGCGTTTTCTCGGGCCGTGGCCGGCGTCAAGATCCACCACGCCTTCCGGGGCGGGTTGCTGGAGCATGTCACCACGCTGCTGGAGGCTGCCGAGGGGATCGTGGCGCTGTATCCGTTCCTGGACCGCGACCTGCTGCTGGCCGGGGTCTTCCTGCACGATTTGGGTAAGGTCCGTGAGATCTCGGTGGAGGGCACGTTGACCTACACCGACGAGGGCCAATTGCTGGGACACATCGTGCTGGTGCTGGAGGACCTGGAGAAGAAGGTCGGCGAGTTTGCCGAGCGGACCGGTCGCGAGTTTGACCGCGACCTGTTGATGCAGCTCAAGCACCTGGTCGTCAGCCACCACGGTTCGCTCGAGACGGGCAGCCCGCGTGTGCCGATGACTCCCGAGGCGATCGCCTTGCATCACCTGGACAACCTCGATGCGAAATTGAACGAGGCGATGGACGTGATCAACAGTGATCCGAACCGGCATTCGGCCTGGACGGCCTACGTGCCGCGGCTGGGCCGCAAGTTCTACAAGGGCCGGGACGAAACGTCCGTGGACCCCTTACCTGGCAACAGCGAGGCCTAGTCGGCGGTGGGACGACGGGGATCAGGACGTGGTTCTGGGCGGGATTCTGGGCGGGGTCCTGGGCAAGGTACAGGGCGGGGTTCAGGTGGACCGTCGGTCTTCGAGGGTCCGGTGCAGCGGACGGCCCGGGGAGCCGGTTTCTTCCGTCTGCCTCCTGTTGGCGGCGGCGGCGGGGAGCCACCTCCCGAGCTGTTCATCGCGGCCTCGGACATGCGAGGTGCGATCGACGGGGACATTGTCCGGGTCCGCATGACGGGGCGTCGACGAGGGGGAGGCGGTCGGTGCGGCGAGGTGGTGGCGGTGCTCGAGAGGTTGACGACCCGCTTCGTGGGGCGTTACTTCGAGCGGGACGGAGGGGGCCGGGTGCGGGTCGACCGCCGGCTGTTTGATGATCCGATCGAGGTGGGAGATCGGGGCGCAGCGGGTGCCCGGCCCGGGGACCAGGTTGTGCTGGAGATGTTGCAGTTTCCCGAGTCGAATCGGGCTGGTGAGGGAGTTGTTGTCGAGGTGCTCGGGCAGCGCGACGCGCCGGGTGTTGACCAGCAGACGATCATCCATGAGTACGGTTTGCCCGAGGAGTTCCCCGAGGAGGTACTCGAGGCGGCTCGAGACGTCGTGGCGGGTTTCGACGACGAGGTGCTCGGGGACCGGCAGGACCTGACCTCGCTGACGGTCGTCACGATCGACCCGGCCGACGCCCGCGACTTCGACGACGCGATCTCGCTGGAAGTTCTCCCCGAGGGTGGCTGGCGGCTGGGGGTGCACATCGCCGACGTGTCGCACTTTGTCAGGCCTCGAGGAGCACTCGACCGGGAGGCCAGGTTACGAGGGACCAGTGTCTACCTGCCGGGTCGAGTGATCCCGATGCTGCCGGAGTTGCTTTCAAACGGCCTGGCCAGCCTGCAGCAGAAACGGCTCCGCTATGTGCTCTCGGCGCTGATCGAGTACAGCGACGAGGGGGTCGTGCGTCGGGTCGAATTCGCCCAGGCGGCGATCCGGGTCACGCGGCGGTTCAGTTACGAGGAGGTCAGCGAGTTGCTGTCGGATCCCCAGGGGTTCCACGGCCGGGTGGCGTTGCCGGTTCGCACTCTGCTGGTCGAATTGCACAAGCTCAGCCGAGTGCTTCGCGGGCGTCGCTTCGAGTCGGGTGCCTTGGAGTTGCACCTGCCGGAGGTTCGGATCGAGTTGGATCGGGAGGGTCGAGTCGAGGGGGTCCGCGAGACGGTTCACGACGAGAGTCACCAGATGATCGAGGAGTTCATGCTGGCGGCCAACGTGGCTGTGGCCGAGGAGCTCACCGGCCGCGGCCTGGTGTTTCTGCGTCGAGTGCATCCGTCGCCCAGCCCGGCCAAGCTCAGACAATTTTCCACTTTCGTCGCCGGCCTGGGCTTCAGGCTCGATCGGCCCCAGTCTCGCCACGAGCTGCAGAAGCTGATCGATACGGTCTCGGGCGGTCCGCTGAGCCACGCGGTCAACTATGCGTTGTTGCGGAGTTTCAAGCAGGCGGAGTACAGCGGTCGTGAGGAGGGTCACTACGCGCTGTCGGCGGAGAACTACTGCCATTTCACCAGCCCGATCCGTCGGTATCCCGACCTGGTGGTGCACCGCATGATCACGGCGATCGCCACCGGAGCTCGACCCAAGGGACTCAGCGACACGGTGGCCACCAGTCTGGGTCGATCGTGTTCGCGGACCGAGCGGCGTGCCGAGGGAGCCGAGCGGGCCCTGGTGCAGCTGAAACTGCTGCACCACCTCAGCAGCCGGCAGGGCGAGACGATCGATGCGGTGGTGGTGGGGATCGAGAAGTTTGGAGTCATCTGCCGGGGCTTTGGGATTCCGGTCGAGGCCCTGGTCCACGTCAGCGAACTGGGTGACAACGAGCATTTCGATTTTGATCGGGGTGAGATGACCCTGACGGGTCGGCGGAGCGGGCTGAGTTTCCGGCTGGGGGACCCGGTGCGGGTCAAAATTGTGGCGGTGGATCTTGATGAGCGGAGCATTCGATTCGAGATGGACCGCCAGAGCGGCAAGCCGGGTCGGGCAGGGGGGCGCAAAGGGGGTGGGGGCACCAAGAGCAAACGCTCCGGTTCTGGCCCGAAGCGGTCCTCGGACCTCGAGGGCCGGCGTCGATCCGGTGGTGCCGCAAAACGCGGCCGTCGCGGGGGGAAGAGTGGCAAAGGACGGCGGCGTGGCCGGTGACACTTGACAGTGGATTCGACGCGGGCCACCGTGCTTCGGGACGCACCCGCGGAGGTGTCCTATCAATGACCGAGGCAACCCGATGACAGAGCCGCTGTTGCAGACTGCGTTTCATGCCTGGCACAGGGAACACGGGGGCCGGCTGGTCGACTTCGCCGGCTGGGACATGCCGGTGCAGTACACGTCGATCACCGAAGAGCACACCGCGGTCAGGACCTCCGTCGGACTCTTCGATATTGCTCACATGGGCCGGCTGGTATTCCGTGGCCCGGACGCCTGCGGGCTGCTCGATCGCCTGGTCACCAACGACGTGGCCTCGATCGAATGCGGACAGGTCCGCTATGCCCTGGTCTGCCGCGAGGATGGGGGGATCCTGGACGACGTGCTGGTGTACCGGTTCGACGACGATTACCTGCTGGTCGTCAACGCGTCGAACCGGTTGAAGATTGTCGAGTGGATCGAGAGTCATCGGGTTGGTTACGACGTGGAGGTAGTGGACTGGACACGGGAGTGGTCGATGGTGGCGGTGCAGGGGCCCGGCTCACTCGAGGAGGTCTCGGCGGTCACCGATGTCGACGTGTCCACGATGGGCTACTACCGCTGTGCGGCCGGTGACGTACTGGGACACCCCGGCCGGGTCAGCCGCACCGGGTACACCGGTGAGGACGGTTTCGAGTTGATCGTGCCCGGGGAGTCTGCCGCTGCGTTGTGGGAGCGACTGCTGGAGAGTGGTGGCGTGATGGCCTGCGGGCTGGGGTGTCGCGACACGCTGAGGCTGGAGGCGGCGATGCCGTTGTACGGTCACGAACTGGATGAGCAGACCGATCCCTACACCGCGGGGTTGGGGTTTGCCGTGAAAGGAGATGCCGCGGAATTCATTGGCCACGGGGCGGTGATGGAGGCCCGGGAGCGGACCGACCGCAGCAGGCGGGTGGGCCTGAAACTGGAAGGTCGACGGATCGGTCGCGAGGGTGCTGAGGTCTTCAGCGGAGACACTCGCGTGGGCGAGGTGACCAGCGGCACGTTTTCGCCGACGCTGCAGGAGGCGATCGCGATGGGCTACGTCGATCCGGCCGCCGCCGAGGTGGGGACGGTTGTGGAGGTCGATGTTCGAGGCAGGCGGGTCGCGGCCGAGGTGGTCAAGTTGCCGTTTTATCGCCGTGAAGCCTGAGTGGATCGCTGCCTGGTTTGCGGGTCCCTCGAACGGCTTTGGGGTTCAGCTTTGCGGCCGGTACGCCGCCTTACCGGGGATCCGCGTGCGGATGCTCAGCAGGTAGGGGCCGCAGGTGACGTAGAGCGTGCGGAGGTCCTTGCCGCCGAAGGCGCAGTTGGTGATCGTGTCGACGGGGGTCTCGGCGAAGTCGAGCAGCTTGCCGGTGGGTGAGATCACGTGGATGCCGGGCCGGGTATCGAGCGTTTCGCTGGTCTTGCGGGTCTTGTGCAGCCCGGCGGCGACATAGAGGTTGCCTTGGGCATCGATGCACATCCCGTCTCCGCTGCGGCCCGGCGAAAAGTTGACCAGGGTCTTCGGAGACTTCCAGCAGTCGTCCCGGTCGAGATGGTAGGCGAAGATCAGCCGGTTGTGACCCTCGTCGGGGTGAGCCTCGATCAGGTACAGCACCTTGTCATCGGGCGAGGAGACGATGCCGTTGGGCATGTGGACCGATTTCCACTCGAGCACCCGCTGCAGGTTACGGCCTGCGGGCTGCTTGGCGGCGAGGTCGAGCAGGTAGACGGCGTTGGGGTTGCCCTTGTTGGGATCGGGGTTTCCGGGCCGGGAGGTGAAGAACAGGGACCCGGACTTCAGGAGTGCCAGGTCGTTGGGAGCGGCCAGGGGGAAGTTGTTGAACGTGTCGGCCAGCACGGTGATCTTGCCGGTTTTCATATCGGTCCGAGTGACCCGCCCGGCTCCACCCTCGCAGGCCAGCAGCCGACCCTGGGGATCAAACAAGAGCCCGTTGGCCTTGTTGGTGGGCGTGCGAAAGACGGACAGCTTCTTCTTGATGGGATCCCACGTCAGGATCTTCTCGGCCGGCACGTTGGTGAAGTAGACCAGCCCGCGGCGATCGACCGCCGGACCCTCGGTGAAGATCTTCTTGTCCTTGACCTCGGTCTCGATCACCACGTCACCGAGAATGCCTCGACGAGACAGCTTGGCGTATCGCCTGGAAATCCCATCGGCTGCGGCTGACGAGCCGAGCAGGGCGGTGGCTGCGGTGGCTGCGGTGGCTGCGGTGGTGGTTGTGAGAAAGGAG
>CAUZJR010000108.1:0-12967 GCA_963580005.1 Planctomycetota bacterium | reverse complement strand
GCCGGAGCCGATCCCGACGCGGCTCCGTTTGCCGCGGATGCGGTGACCGTGAATCCCTACCTCGGAGCCGACACGCTCGAACCGTTCGTCACCGCGGCCACAGAACGAGGCGGCGGCCTGTACGTGCTGGTGCGAACGAGCAATCCCGGAGCAGGCACCTTGCAGGACCTGGTGGCCGACGACCGGCCGGTCTACCGTCATACCGCCGAGATGGTCAAGCAGTTGGCCGGGTCGTCGATGGGCGAATCGGGATACGGGGCGGTGGGGGCTGTCGTCGGGGCGACGTATCCTCGCGAACTGGCCGAATTGCGCGAAGCGATGCCCGGAGTGCCGTTGCTGGTGCCCGGCTACGGCAGCCAGGGGGCGGGGGCCGGTGATGTGGCCGCCGCGTTCGGCACCGACGGGCTCGGGGCTCTGGTCAACAGCTCACGCGGGATCAACTTTGCCTACCGCCGTGAGCCCTTTGCCGAGGAGTTCGGGGAAGCGCGGTGGGAGGCGGCTGTCGAAGCGGCCACGCGGCAGATGATTGCCGACTTGGCCGAGGCGACTCCGGCCGGAGTGCTGCGATGAAGAGCGTCCCGAGACGGGACATGCTGAGGGCGGTCAGGCACCTCAGGGCAGCCGACCCCGTGATGGCCGATGTCATCTCACGGGTCGGCCCGATCGAGATGCTGCTGCGGCGTGGCCGCTTTCTGACCCTGGTCCGTTCGATCATCGGACAGCAAATCTCCACCTCCGCAGCACGCTCGATCAACGAGCGGATCCGGCAGGCCGTGCGGCCCAGGTGGGTGACGCCCGAGAGCCTGGGAGAATTGTCCGACGGGGATCTCAGAGGACTCGGCGTTTCGCCACAGAAGATCGGCTACCTCCGCGACCTGGCCGACGCGGTCGTGTCGCGACGAGTCCGCCTCGAACGCCTCCATCGACTCGACGACGAAGAGGTGATCGAGGAACTGGTGCAGGTACGCGGCATCGGACGCTGGACCGCTCAGATGTTCCTGATCTTCTGCCTCGGACGACTCGACGTGTTCGCTCCGCTGGACCTGGGCATCCGGGCGGGGATCGAGCGGGAGTACCGGATGAAAGAGATGCCCGACCTGGCCCGTTGCGAGCGAATGGCCCAGGCCTGGGCCCCGTATCGCTCGGTTGCCTGCCTCTACCTGTGGCGAAGCGGCGACCTGGAACTGTAGCTCGGAAGTGACCGGCCGAGTGACCGGCCAGGAAGTCACTTCTTCTTGGCCTGGCCCTTGACCACCACCAGCTTGTGGTTGGCCACGTCGTACTCGTAGGTGTTTCCGTAGGGCAACTTCGGCAACTGCAGGTTGTTCTTCTTGATGATCTCGCGCATGAACTCCTTGTGGTCCTTCGGATAATGACCGTGCAGCGCGTTGTAGAGATTCAGGTGGTGGGTGATGGCCAGCTTGGTCACCTTTTCGGCGGCGGGACCATAGGCTTCCAGGCCAGCCAGCAGCGGGTTGGTGGCCTTGATCTTGGAGTCGCTGAGTTCCTTGCCCGCCTCGGAGTCGAATTCACCGACCTCCTGGGTCCGCTGCTTGAAGATGCTCTTCTTGGGACGCTTCGCCTCGACCTCGGACTCCTCGGGACCCGAACAACCCCCGGCGGCGGCGAGCAGTGCGGCGAGGAGGACCAGGAGGGGCCGGTATAGGTGAGAAATCGACATGATGGACTGCTCGGAGTGGGAAAGAGATGCGGGTGAGGCAAGCGGTACCGTGACCAGCGCCGACCTGCGGCGGCTGGCAGACTCAACGCAGTTTATCCAGACCGACTCGAGTGGGCCAGATGAGACCGTTGGTTCCTCGATTCGACCGGTAGCTGGTGGCCAAGGCAGGCAATTGGAGGCTATCTTGGTAGGTCTGGCAGTTCTGGTACTTCGGGCAAAGAGCCGCCGGTTCGTACCTGTGAAGCATCGCGAGCAGCGAGTTGATCAGGATTGGGTGCAACGTGATGTGAGCCCTCTCGAGATCCAGGAGAGACGAAGATGATGGTCAAGATTCTGAGCAGAGTCGGACGTGGTGTTGGCGCGGCGATCGTGGCGTTGGCAACCGCGGGATTCCTGGGTTTCGCGGCGGCGAGTTCCGCGATGGCGGCTGACCCCGGCTTCGTGTCGATCTTCGACGGTAAGACGTTGAAGAACTGGGACGGCAATCCCAAGTACTGGTCGGTCAAGGACGGTGCGATCACCGGACAGACGTCCAAGGGCAATCCGACCCAGGGCAACACGTTCATCATCTGGAAGGGTGGGGACCTGGGCGATTTCGAGTTGCAGCTCCAGTACAAGATCGTGGGCGGCAACTCGGGGATCCAGTACCGCAGTTTCAAGCTCCCCGGCAAGAACGATGGCTGGCGGATCGGCGGCTACCAGGCCGATTTCGAGGCGGGCAACACGTATTCGGGGATCCTCTATGGTGAGCAGTTCCGTGGCATCCTGTGCAACCGGGGTTTGAAGACCGAGTTGATCCGCGAGGGTGGCAAGTTCCAGGTCAAGACGATCAAGCGTCTGGGCGACAGCAAGGCGATCCAGTCGAAGATCAAGAAGGAAGACTGGAACGACTACCACATCAGCGTGCGGGGCTTCCACCTGGTCCATCGAATCAACGGCGTGGTGACGGCCGACTGCACCGACAACGACGCGAAGCAGCGTCGGGCCACCGGAGTGCTGGCATTGCAGCTTCACGCCGGTCCGCCGATGACCGTCCAATTCCGCAACATCCGTCTGAAGTCGCAGGGCAAGAAGAAGGCGGTCAGCCGCTTTTTCAATCCCACGCTTCCGACTCTGCCCACCGCCAGCAGTCTCAGCGATCTGCCTTCTGCCAACGAGGTGGTCGACCGGGTGGCCGACGAGACCGGTGGTGTGGCGACCGAGGCGGTTCGTGCGTTCCTGGGTCTGCCGTTCGATGTACGTGACGCGGTGGTCGAGCAGCCTCAGAAGCAGAAACTGCCTGCTACGACCGAGGGAGGCGATCTGATCCGCACGGTACGTTCGAAGCGGGCCCAGGGCCTGAGATTCCTGGCGACGCCGTTGCGGAACGCGATCCGTTTCTCTCAGGAGCCTGCTGCCGCGACCAAAAAAAAAGGGTCGCGTTGATCGCCGGAGTCCGTAGCCACGGCTACGGGGCACACGAGCACAAGGCCGGCTGCATGCTGTTGGCCGCCGCGCTTGGTGCCAGCGGCCTGCCGATCGAGACGGTGGTGATCACCGACGGGTTCCCCAGGGACCCAAGCGTTCTGGACGGTGTTTCCACGATTGTGGTCTACGCCGACGGGGGAGGCCGCCATCCGCTCAACGCTCACCTCGACGACTTCCGCAAGCGGATGTCCTCGGGGGTCGGCCTGGTCTGCATCCACTACGGGGTCGAGGTGCCCAAGGGCAAGTCGGGCGACGCGTTCCTGGACTGGACCGGCGGTTACTTCGAGACTCACTGGTCGGTCAACCCGCACTGGACGGCCAGTTACAAGGTCTTTCCCAGGCACCAGATCACTCGGGGCGTGAAGCCGTTTTCGATCAACGACGAGTGGTACTACCACATGCGGTTCCGTGCGAAGCTGGAGGGTGTGACGCCGATCCTGACCGACCTGCCTCCCGACTCGACTCTCAAGCGACCCAACGGCGCCCACAGCGGCAACAAGTTTGTGCGCAAAGCGATCGCCGGCAAGCAGTCCCAGCACATGGC
This sequence comes from Planctomycetota bacterium, assembly GCA_963580005.1. Taxonomy (GTDB): domain Bacteria; phylum Planctomycetota; class Planctomycetia; order Planctomycetales; family Planctomycetaceae; genus UBA8437. The sequence goes on along the minus strand of CAUZJR010000108.1, from coordinate 9,275 downwards.
CTGGGCGCGAGTCCGTCCCGACGGGGGACGGGGCTTCGGATTCACCGGTGGGCACAACCACTGGAACTGGGGTCACGACCAGTTCCGCAAGCTGGTGCTCAACGCGATCGTCTGGACGGCCAAGGTCGAGGTTCCTGCCGGCGGCGTGAAGTCGAAGTCGCTGACGGTCGCCGATCTCGAGGCGAACCAGGATTACAAGAAGCCGGGCAACTACAACCCGGCCCGGATCAAGCGGATGCTCGAGCAGTGGAACGCCACCCGTTAGGGACTGGCTCACGGCCGCCAGGCCGGGTGTCAGGCCCCGCTTCCCGCCGCGGTGCCTCCCGGGCTGCACTGGCACTCCTCGCCTCGCGGCGGCCGATCGTGGCACGTCGCCAAGGGGTCTCGTAGAATGAGCCGCTGCTTCAGCGGTTTCATCCGGAGACTCTCTCGTGACAGACCGACGCTTCGCCAGCCCGTTCCTGATGGCATCGATCCTGGCCGTGGCGATCCCCGCCACCGCGTTGTCCCAGGCCAAGACGGCCAAGCAGGCCAAGCCAGCCGACGTGCGGTCAGCGAAGAATGCCGTGGCCGGCCTGGACGTGGCCAAGGGCCTGGAGGCGACGTTGTTCGCGTCCGAGCCGGCGATCACCAGCCTGACCAATCTCGACATCGACTCTCGCGGCCGCGTGTGGGTCTGCGAGGTGGTCAACTACCGCAAGAACCTGGGTCGTCGCAAGGCGGGCGACCGGATCCTGATTCTCGAAGACAGTACCGGCGACGGCCGCAGCGACAAGCAGACGGTCTATTACCAGGGCCGTGACGTCGACAGCGCGATGGGCATCTGCGTGCTGGGCAACCGGGTGATCGTCTCGTGTTCACCCAACGTGCTCGTCTTCACCGACATCGACGGCGACGACAAGCCGGACCGCAAGGAGGTGCTGTTCACCCGCACCGGCCAGCCCCAGCACGACCACTCGGCTCATTCGTTCCTGTTCGGTCCCGACGGAAAGATGTACTGGAACTTCGGCAACACAGGAAAAGCGGTGCATGACTACAAGGGCGATCCGGTCGTCGACCTGGCCGGCCACAAGGTCGTCGACAACGGTCGACCCTACTACGGCGGCATGCCCTTCCGTTGTGACCTCGACGGCGGTCGATTCGAGGTACTGGCTCACAACTTCCGGAACAACTACGAGATCACCGTCGACAGTTTCGGCAGCTTGTGGCAAAGCGACAACGACGACGACGGCAACCGGGCCGTGCGGATCAACTTCGTGATGGAGTTCGGCAACTACGGGTACCGGGACGAGTTGACCGGGGCCGGCTGGCGAGCGGGTCGGACCGGGATGCATCCGGCGATTCCGACGAGGCACTGGCACCAGAGGGACCCGGGGGTGATGCCCAACCTGCTGCAGACCGGTGCGGGGTCGCCGACGGGGATCACGATCTACGAGGGCCGGTTGTTACCCGAGGTGTTCCACGACCAGGTGATTCACTGCGACGCGGGTCCCAACGTCGTGCGGGCCTACCCGGCGAAGGTCGACGGCGCCGGCTACTCGGCCCGGATTGTCAACCTGGTCAAGGGGACTCGAGACAACTGGTTCCGTCCGGCCGATGTCTGCGTGGCCCCGGACGGATCGATCTTCATCAGCGACTGGTACGATCCGGGCGTGGGAGGTCACAACCAGCGTGATCTCGACCGTGGCCGGTTGTTCCGCATTGCCCCCCCGGGGCACAAGTACGCTCCACCGAAGATCGACGTCTCGACGGTGTCCGGCGCGATTGCCGCCTTGAAGAACCCCGCCTTCTCGGTCCGCTACCTGGCCTTCACCGCGTTGCAGTCCGGAGGAGCCTCGGCACGAGCGGCTCTGCAAAAACTGGCCGACGACTCCAACGCCAACCCCCGCCACCGGGCCCGGGCGTTTTGGGTGCTGGGCAAGAGCGGTTCGCCCAGGCAGGCGGCCGCGGCGGCGGAGCGGGCGATGGAGACCGGGAACGCGGACCTGAGGATTGTCGGCCTGAGGCTGGCTCGGCAGATCGAGTACGACCTGGTGGTGGCGATCAGTCGCCTGGTCGAGGATCCCTCGCCACGAGTCCGCCGCGAGTGTCTCGTGGCCTTGAAGACGACGAAATCCCCCGTCGCGCCCCGGCTGTGGGCTCGGCTGGCCGCCGGCTACGACGGCCGTGATCGCTGGTATCTCGAGGCCCTGGGCATCGCCGCGGACGGGCGGTGGGACGCCTGCCTGGCGGCCTGGAACAAGCAGGCTCCGGATGCGGCCGATTCGGTGGCCGGACGCAGGATCACCTGGCGCAGCCGGGGCAGCGGGACCGCCGCACGGTTGGCCGAGATCATCTCGGACGCCAGGACCCCGACCGCCGAGCTGCCGTCCTACCTCAGGGCACTCGATTACCAACCGGCCCGGGCCCGCAACGAGGCGGCCCTGGCGCTGGTGACCGGCGAGCACGGCAAGGACGCCGACCGAACCGGGCTGGTGATCCGCGAGGCTCTGGGGCGAGTGGGATCACTCGACCTGGACGCCAACCCCAGGGCCCGGCTGGCGATCAACCGAGTGGTCGAGCGTCAAAAGGGAACATCGGGGTTCGTGAGCCTGGTTGGCCGGTTCGCACTGAAGGCTCATTACCCGCAACTGCTGCAAATGGCCAACCGCAGTCCCGACACCCAGTTGGGGATCGACTCGGCGAGAACCCTGCTGGCCAGGGGGCAGCGTGAACTGCTCGGCCGCGGGCTGTTGTCGAAGCGAGAAGTCGACGCGACGGGATTGGCCCGGGCGCTGGCCAACGCCTCGGACGCGCGGGCCACGGCCGTGCTGGGTCCGCTGGTCGACGACGCCCGGCGTCCGTTGTCGGTCCGTCGCGAGGCGGTCCGGGGAGTGATCCGCGGTTCGAAGCGAGGGGCCGGCGAGGTCCTGGTGCGGGTGCGGAAGAAGACGCTTGGGGTCGATCTCCGGCAGGCCGCCGGTGCGGCACTGGTGACTCACGCCGACCCGAACATCCGCAAGCAGGCCATCGCGCTATTCCCGCCTCCCCCCTCGAAGGACAACAAGCCGCTGCCCCAGATTTCTGAATTGGCCAGGCGCAAGGGCAACAGCGGACGCGGACAGAAACTGTTTGCGACCACCGCGACCTGTGCCAAGTGCCACAAGGTCGACGGCAAGGGCAAGGAGGTCGGTCCGGATCTGTCTGGGATCGGCCGCAAGTTGAGTCGCCAGGCAATGTATGAATCGGTGCTGTTTCCCAGTGCCGGCATCAGCCACAACTACGAATCGTATGTCGTGGCCCTCGGTGACGGGACACTGGTCACCGGGCTGCTGATCAGCCGGACTCTCGAGAGTGTCACGATTCGCAACGTCGAGGGCATTGACAGGAAGATGGCCACCGGCGACATCGAGGAGTTGAAGAAGCAGACGATTTCGCTGATGCCGGCGGACCTGCAGAAGCTGATGACCGCCGCCGACCTGGTCGACGTGGTCGAGTACCTGACGACGCTTCGCAAGTCCCTGCCTCCGACTACCAAGCGTCGTTGATTGCACTCACCGCGGCCGAATATTCCCAGTTGGGCACCCGGCGGTTACAGTGTCCACCTGCGAGTCCCTTCACCATCATGCCCCTGACGCGAGATCCGCTCATGCCACTGACACGCCGATTGCCGCTGGTGCTGCTGCTGACCGCCGTGCTGGCCACCCTGGCCGGTTCGCGCTTCAGCGATGCCGCCGACGTGACCGGCTTCCGAGGCACCGACGGGTTGGCTTCCAGCAAGGAAGTCGGGTTGCCGGTGTCGTGGTCATCGAGCCAAAACGTGATCTGGCGGGTCAAGCTGCCTGGTCCGGGAACGGCAAGCCCGATCGTGCTGGGGGATCGCATCTACCTGACCTCCTATACCGGTTACGGACTGATGCCCAACCAGGGCGACCAGCAGAACCTGAAGCGGCAGGTGTTGTGCCTGGACCGTGCCAGCGGCAAGCAGATCTGGAAGAAGGAATTCGACGCCAAGCTGCCCGAATCGAATTACTCGGGAGGCAACAATGCCCGGCACGGATATGCCTCGAGCACTCCGACGACCGACGGCAAGCACCTGTATGTCTTCTTCGGCAAGTCGGGAGTCTTCTGCCTCGACCTGGAAGGCAACACGGTCTGGACCGCCGATGTCGGCAGCAATTCCCGTGGCTGGGGTTCGTCGAACTCACCGGTGCTTTACAAGAACCTGTTGATCATCAATGCGAGTGTCGAGAGTGGTCGGTTGCTGGCGTTGGACAAGTCGACGGGTAAGGAAGTCTGGACGGTGGGTCGGATCCGAGGATCCTGGAACACTCCGCTGCTGGCCTCGGCGCCCGGTGGTGGGACCGAGCTGGTCATCAGCCTGCCTCAACAGGTCCGCGGCCTGGACCCGTTGACGGGCAAGCAGTTGTGGGCCTGCGAGGGCATCCCCGACCGTGGGTATGTTTGTCCGAGCGTCGTGGCGGAGGCGGGAGTTGTCTACGCGATCGGCGGACGTCAGAACACGGCCCTGGCCATCAAGCTGGGCGGACGCGGCGACGTGACCTCGACTCACCTGCTCTGGAAGACCAGCCGAGGTTCCAACGTCTCGAGCCCGGTGATCGCCGGGGGACACCTGTACTGGTTCCACGACCGTCGCGGCACCGCCTACTGCCTGGACGCCAAGACGGGCAAGATCGTTTACGAGTCGCGGCTGGCACCGCGGCCGGGGCTGGTCTACTCGTCGATCATGCATGCCGACGGCAAGCTGTTCTGCACCAGCCAGCACAACGGGACGTTTGTCGTGGCGGCCGGTCCGGAATTCAAGCTGCTGGCTCACAACACCTTCGACAACGACGACAGCCGTACCAACGCCTGCCCGGTGGCTCACAACTCTCAGCTGCTGTTGAGGACCGACGGGTTCCTGTACTGCCTGGGCAAGAAGTAGGGCCAGCATGGAAGGCCAGCTTCGTTTCGAGGTGTTCTCGGACTACATCTGACCGTGGTGCTATTTCAGTACCGTGCGTATTGAACGTCTCGAGGCGGCCTACGAGATCGAGGTCGTCTATCGGCATTTCCCGTTGCATCCGGAGACGCCCGAGGCGGGGTTGACGCTCGAGGAGTTGTTCGCCGGACGCAACCTGGACATCCCGCGGATGCAGGCGGAGATGGCCCAGCGGATGGCCGACGAGGGGTTGGCCTGGGGTACGCGGACGCGGACCTACAACAGCCGCCTGGCCCAGGAACTGGGGTGCTGGGCCGACACCCAGGATGGTGGATCCCGGCTCCACGACGACCTGTTCGGTGCCTACTTCGTGGACGACGTGAACCTGGCGGATGTCGAGAGGCTGATCGAGTTGGTCACGGCCGCCGGACTCGATGCCGAGGACGCTCGAGCTTCACTCGCACAGCGGCGGTTTGCCACCCAGGTCGATGCCGACTGGGCCCGTTCGGCGGAGCTGGGCATCACCGGTGTTCCGACCTTCGTGGCCGGAACCCGTGGCTCGGTGGGGGCTCAGCCCTACGAGGCACTCGAGCGGTTGGTCGTCGAAGCGGGCGCCGTGCAACGTAGGGCGTGAGACGTCATACTGCGGCCCGCCCCGGGTTTGCCAACAGACCGTCGGAACAGCACTCATGGACACTCTACGCGTCGCCGCCATCAGTATGAACAGCCCGTTGGGCGAACTCGACCAGGTGCTCGAGACGATCGAGACGCGGTGCCGCGAGGCGGCCGATGACGGGGCCGAGTTGGCGGTGTTCCCCGAACTGGTGGTCCACGGCCACTGCACACCGAACACGTGGGAGATTGCCGAGGCGGTGCCCGACGGGCCGTCGACCAGGAAACTGATCGAGTTGGCTGCCGAATTCTCATTGGTGCTCTCGGTCGGACTCAGCGAGAAGGAAAACGACCTGGTCTACAACACCCAGGTCCTGGTCGGGCCCGACGGGTACATCGGCAAGCAGCGCAAGCTGCATTGCTCGCGCGACGAGGTCCTGTTCTACAAGGGCGGTCGCGAATTGCCCGTGTATGACATCGGCAAGGCGAAGGTCGGGATGATCATCTGCTACGACAACCAGTTCCCCGAGTTGGCCCGGATCCTGGCTCTGCGCGGAGCCGACCTGCTGTTGATGCCGCATTCGGCACGGGTGCAGATGTGGGACGACACTCCCGGCTCGGCCGCGGCCGCCCGGGCCCATTCGCACGACTACTTCACCAGCTGCTACGCCCAGCGGGCCCGGGAAAACGCCTGCTTCGCGGTCCTGACCGACCAGGCCGGCCGGGCCGGCTACGTCGACACCTACCCGAAGGACTCGCCCAACCAGCCGCATCATGCCGGTGCGATCCTGTTTTTTGCTCCCGACGGCGAGGTGCTTGCGTCCTCGCAACGCGACGAGATCCGCGACGAGATGGTTGTCACGACACTCGAGGCCGAACGGTTGGTGGCCGAGCGGAGCCTGGCCAACTACACGCTGAAGACCCGCCGCCCGGAACTTTACGGCGAGCTGGTGGCCGATCAGGTCAACTGGTAGCCGGGCTAGGCCGAGAGGATCTCGCGGACGCGTTCGCAGACGAATTCGATCTGCGGGTCGGTCATCTCGATCGCATCCAGGTAGAAGTAGCCCTCGTCGGCGTGATGGGCTCGGGTGACGATGGTGGGGTTGCCTTCGGCGAGGGCTTCCGAGAGCGAGGCGGCCGAGTGGCCGGCGGTGGCGGGTTCGAGATCGAGCCGGGCTCGGGAGAACGGGCAGCCGTTGGGGTCGGCGTCGACAGAGAGTTCCAGGCCCGAGATGCCCTCGAGCAGACCGAGGATCATGGCGACCTTGCGGTCCTGCTCGGCGGTCCACGCGGCAATGTCCTCGGTCATCCGGTACTCCAACGCCGCCATCGCCCCCACGATCGCCTCCTTGCCGGCCTTCATGCCCCGGCCGATCCCCCGGTTCTGCAGGTAGACCGCTTCGATCAGTTCACGACTCCCGGCCACAACCCCCGCGGTGGTCGAGCAGAGGTACTTGTGGGCGCTGGTGATGACCAGGTCGGCACCGGTGTCGATCAACTGATGCAGCCGGTGATCCTGGGCGGCTCCGTCGACGATCACCGGCACGCCGGCACCATGGGCCAGCTCGACCACCTGCTGCAACGGCACCCAGCCGTGTCGCGCGGTGTGATGTGATTCGACCGCCACGACCGCGGCCACCTGGCCCCGGGCGAGTTCGTGTGAGATCACCTCGGCCGGGCAGTCGTGAATCGTCCCCATCTCGACCGGAGTGGCTCCGGCCAGGCGAATCGACTGGGTGATCGGAGCACCGTAGTTGACGCAGTGACCCTTCTGGATCAGGACGCGATCGGGCATACCCGAGGCATCCGGCAGCTGCCAGACCCGGGCCAGGTCGTTGCCGGTCATCGCCGCGGCGACCCCCAGGGTGATGCCCGATGAGGTGCAGGCGGTGACGCAGCCGTGCTGGGCACCACTGGCCCGAGAGATGATCTCACCGGCGGCCGCCTGCAAAGCGTCCAGCTCGAAGAAATGGTCCAGCGACTCGCGGACCGTGTCGGCGATCTCAGGCAACACGACGGCTCCCGAGAGTTTGGTCATCTTGCCGCAGGCATTGATCACCTGGCGGAGACGATAGCGGGAGTGGATGTCCATCTCTGTGTGCCTGTCGGAGTGCGGGAGGAGCGGCGATTGAGCGTAGCAGAGCGGTGGCCGAGTTGCTCCCGAAGTCTGATCACTTCGGCTACAGTGGCAAGTCGGAGTCCCTAAAGAGCTCTTGACCAGGACCAGGCAGACCCGATGCAGTGTGACATCCTGATCCGCGGTGGTGAGGTGATCGACCCGTCGCAGGACTTGCGAGGGGTCCGCGACGTGGCGGTGGGCGGTGGTCGCGTGTTGGCGATCGAGGAGTCGATCGACTCGGCCGAGGCGACTCATACCGTCGACGCTCGTGGCCTGTTGGTGGTGCCGGGCCTGATCGACCTGCACGTTCACGTTTACCCTCACCACATGCCTCTGGGGATCGAAGCCGATCCGCTGTGCCCCGCCGGCGGCGTGACCACGATGCTCGACGCCGGCAGTGCCGGCAGCCGCAACTTTCCCGGGTTCCGCCGCGACGTGATCGACCGCATCCAGACGCAGGTCTTCGGCCTGGTCAACCTGGCCAGCCCGGGATTGATCGCCGCGGACCTGGGCGAGCTGGTCGACCGTCGTCACGCCGATCCTGCCGGAGTGGTTCGCACGATCGCCGAGAACCCGGGAGTGGCGATCGGGGTCAAGATCCGTGCGGGCAAGCACATCATCGGCGAGGGTGAGCAGGGATGGGCGAACTTCCGCGAGGCGGTTTTGGCGGCTCGCGAGAGCGGGACCTGGTTGATGGTGCACATTGGCGAGAGCCCGATGTCGATCCCCGAGATGCTCGAACACCTCGAACCCGGCGACTGCATCACTCACTGCTTCAAGGGCGGCTCGACCAGGATCCTCGATCATGACGATTCGGTCTTTTCGGCTGTCCGCGACGCGTCCGCGGCGGGAGTGATCTTCGACGTGGGTCATGGTTACGGCAGTTTCAACTGGGAGACCTGCCAGGCGTGTCTCGAGGGGGGCCTGGAACCGACCACGATCAGTACCGACCTGCACGAGAAGAACCTGCACGGCCCGGTGTATGACATGCCGACGACGATGTCGAAGTTCCTGCACCTGGGAGTGCCCTTGGAGCGAGTGATCGAGATGTCGACGACTCGGCCGGCGGCGGTCCTGGGCCAGGCCGATCAGCTGGGCACGTTGCGGGTGGGCACGGTGGCCGACATCGCGGTGCTGCAGCGGCACGAGGGTCGTTTCGTGTTGACCGACAGCTACCGCCAGCAGCGAATTGGCGAGGAACTGCTGGTGGCGGCGGCGACGGTTCGTCGAGGCGAGCTGGTGCCCGGCGGCGGCGGACTGAGAATGCGGCATCGGGCAGATTGAGATGACAATGGGCGATTGGATCGCCGAAGCAACAGCGATCGACCCGATCGTGGTCGGCGTGATCGCCCTGGCCGTGCTGGTCCGTTCGACGTTTGGTTTCGGGGACGCGTTGGTGGCGATGCCGCTGCTGGTACTGGCCGGTACCGCGACCCGGCCGGCGACGGCCCTGGTGGCGGGGGTGTCGCTGGTGACCGCCGCGGTGATCTTCGCGATCGACCGCCGCAGCACTCGATTGGCACCGGGGGCCTGGGTGCTGGCGGTTTACGCGGTGCCGGGCCTGCTGCTGGGCCTGTGGTTTCTCGAGTCCGCCTCGGTGCCGCTGCTGATCGGCATTCTCGG
>CAUZJR010000107.1:0-12975 GCA_963580005.1 Planctomycetota bacterium | reverse complement strand
AGTTTCGTATTTTGGAGTTTCGTAGGAGGTCGACTGGTACTTCGAGGTGTAGGCCTGTGTGTCGCCACCGGGTTCGTATTTCGAGGGTGTGTAGGACTTGGTGTCACCGGCTTCGGGCGAATCGGCCTCCGTCTCGGCCTCGGTCTCCTCGGGTGGCTCGCCGGCTGCATCCGCCTCGGCCTGGAGTTCGTCCTTCAGCGTCTGGACATCCTCGGTCTTGAAGGTCCAGGTCCCATAATCGGCGTGGTCGCGGATGCGGCCGTCGGCTCTGAGGTCGCGGAGATCGTCGACGCTCACGCCCAGGATCTCGGCCGCCTCTTCGTAGCTCAGCTTGTTGCCGTCGTCGGCCATGTTGGTTTGTCTCGAGTTTCTTCCAGTTGTCTCAGGACTTCTTGCGTCGCGTGTCTTTTCGGCTCAGCCAGGGCACGAAGCCTCGCGAGGTGACCCGGATACTCCAGAGTGTATGTCCGGCGGTGATGTAGAGTGTCTTGAGGTCTTTTCCACCGAAGGTGCAGTTGGTCACCGAGTCTTCCTGGATCGGGATGAAGCCAACCTGTTTGCCATCCGGCGAGATGACGTAGACCCCGCCGGGCACTTCGGTGGTTTCATTGGGCGGGCTGGCCACGGTTCGTCCGGCGGCGACATAGAGGCGTCCGTCGACGTCCAGGGCCATGCCGTCGCCTCCCCGGCCTCGGCCGAAGTCGTACATTTTCCTGCGGCTGTCGGCGACAACGTCTCCCTGCTCGGTCAGTCGGAATCTCCAGACCGCCCGTGCGACTTCGGGTCGTTCCCTGCTGCTGTTGTTGTTGTCGACAACGTAGAGGAAGCGGTCGTCGGGTGTGATGTGGATGCCATTGGGGCGATCGACCTGGTGGGTGATCACCTGGGTGACGCTGCCATCGGGATCGATGCGGTAGACGCCCTCGACGGCTTTGCCCTGCTTGTCGCGGATTTCGAGTCCGGTACGAGGACCGTAGCGGGGGTCGGTGAAGTAGATGCGGCCTTGGGAGTCGATGGTCAGGTCGTTGGGCCCGGCGTACTTCTTGCCCTGGTAGTTGTCGGTCAGCACGGTGATGGTGCCGTCAAGTTCTGTCCGGGTGACGCGTCGGTGTCCGCCCGCTCCGGGACCTTCGCAGGCGAGCAGTCGGCCCTGGAAGTCGAACAGCAGCCCATTGGCGGCTCCGGAGGGGTGCCGGTAGACGTGCATCGCTCCGGTGCGATCACGCCGCATGATGCGGTTGTTGCCTCCATCGCTGAAGTAGACATTCCCGGTCGGGTGCCAGGCCGGACCCTCGACAAACGCCACGATGCCGATCGGACGCGGAGCGGTCGTCTCGAAGATCCTGTCCTCTGCCGGACCGGGAACGGGAGTGAAACTCAGCAGGGCTGCTGCCAGCAGGAGCGGTCGGATCACCAAGGTGAATCTCCGTGGAGGACTGTTGGGCACGAAGCAGCCTACCGGGAACCCTGCGCGATGCAAACGAGACGCGGGAATCCCGTAGTTCCAACGAAATCCCCGTGCTGCAGATCACTCAAAAGCGAGTCAATCAGCCGGAACATCGAGTCGAGGTGGCCTGGCACCCTGCGGGGTCGGCTACTTCGAGGCGGTGGCCGCGGGCAGGAACCTGACCCGGCTCTCGGAAATGGCCTCGGTCCCATCGGGCATGCGGCCCGTGGCGCGGAAGAGGAGTGTCACGGGCTTCTGAGCGTCGGCGCCTCGGGGCACTGCGATGGTGGCGGTGGCCGAGTTCTTTCCGGGTTCGAAGCGAGTCGGTTTGGCCGAGAACCCCGCGGCACCCTCGACGGCATGCAACGTGACACTCATCCCGCCCGGGAAGTTGGTCGTGCGTTCCAGTCTCAATCGGCAGGTCACGCTCGAGCCGGGTGCTCCACTGAGGCTCTCGTCGACGGCAAACATCTTGACCACCGGTGGTCGGGTGCGAATCATGTTCCGTTTTTCGGAGAGCACCAGCACGGCCTGGCGGCGACCGTGCTTGTCGGTGAAGTGGGCAAAGGCCTGCGAGTAGAGTTGCGACTGGGACTGGATGTTGATGTGCATCGTCTCGGGCAGGTAGATCGGCAGAAAGCCCTCGGTTTTTCCGGCAGGGATCACGAACGGGATCATCTGGATCCCGTCGAGGTCTCGATTCTGGCGGTCGCCGATCTGGACGGTGATCGGCTGGTCGAACCCGTCGAGCCGTTCGACTTCCATCGCGTAGCGGTAGACGGTTCCGCGGTGTGCGTACATGTAGGCTTCGTTGCAGAACAGTCGGAAGACCGGAGTGTGGCAGACGGTGAGGTGCAGCTGTTGCGAGGTGGCGGTGACGGCCGAGATGCCTTCGACGTCGACACCGAGGTGTCGAGCCGCGAGTCGGCTGGTGGTGGTCGTCTCACCGATCTTCGCCGTGCCGGTGACTGTCAGCGGGAAGCCTTTCGAGGGTGCTTCGGCGGTGGCCTTGAAGGTGAGCTTGACCGAGTTGGCCTTGGCGGGGATCTGCAAGGGCGCGACCGTCACACTCTCGGGCAGCCCCTCAACCTTCAGATCGATTGGTCCCTGGAAGCCACCGGTCCGCTTGACCCTCAGCGTGAGGCTCGAGTCGGATTTCTGGACGATGTTCAGGGAATCGGTGGTGGCGTGGAGGCTGAAGCCGGGTGCGGCCTGGGCGAGTCCGAAGCGATAGAGGAAGTCGTTGCCGCCGCGTGACCCGAAGCGGAGGTCACGGATCTCGACGTGGTAGTCTCCGTCGGCCGGAGCCGACCATTCGATCCGTGCTTCTCGATCGGTGTTCCCGACTGAGGTGGCGCGACCGAGCCGTTTCTGGTCCGAGTCGGTCAGGGTCAGGATCGGCAGGATGGGTGAACCGGGGATCGCGGCTTGAGCGATCAAGACGTAGCCCTGTCCCTTGGTGGCGGTGAAGCTGAAGCGATCGACATCGCGTGCCTTGGCCAGTCGTCCGTGGACGGTGACGGGGGCCTTGATTCGGCCTGCGGCCTCGAGAGAATTGTTCGGTTCGACTTCGAGGATGTGATCGTCGGTGCTGACTGCCAGGGCAGGTCCGCGGTCGCCCCAAGGTCTCAGCAGGTCGTTGCCGGCGGTCCAGTGGATTTCGGTCCTGGCGACCGCCAGTGGGCCGGGCCGGCCGTTGAGGGTGTGGAATTCGACCATCGACTTGCTGCCCGCACGACCTCCGCTGGGGAAGGCCGAGACGACCAGGGGTTGAGTCGAGAGCGTAATGCGGTAGACGCAGGCGGCATTGCCGTCGACGGTGATGTTGGCGACTCGCAGCAGGTAGTCGCCATCTTGGGGTGCCTTGAGGGCGAGCACCGGATCGCGGCCGACGCGGATTTCCTGGGCATCGAGCCGGCGTCCGTCGGAGTCGAGGAGTTGGACGACGGGGTCGAGTCGGCTGCCGATGCGGCCGGCGAGTACGTCGCAGACCAGGACCTGGCCCTTTGCGAGAGAGACTTTGAAGAAGTCGACATCCCGTTCGCCGTAGATCTGGCCATTGAGCGTGACGGGCAGTTCGAGCCGTTCGGCCCGGGCGGGGATCGAGTTCGATTCGGCCTCGATGTGCTCGGGCAACTCACCCACCAGGAACGGCCGGGTGCCGGTTCCGCCCTGGGCGCAGCTGATCCGCCAGAGTGCCTGGCCGAGCGGTGCGTCGTCGGCGATCGTGATCTGCTGGTCCCATTCCCGGGGGTAGGTGATCGGGACCTCGGTGGGTTTGCGACGCGGGTCGGGTTCTCCGAGTCCTCGCGGAAGTCGTTTGGCGAGCCGATTTCCGGAGGTGACACCGGTCCCGAAGACCAGGAAGTCGGTGTCGCCAGGAGCGCACTCGGTGCCGACTCGCACGCGGACCGTGGTCCCGCGGCGTCCTCCGGCGGGGAAGATGTGAGTGCTGGAGGGGGTGTAGCCGGGCTTGGGCTGAGCGGTGGCTGGCGCGGGAGCCCCTAGGAGTGCTACGAGCGCGATGAGCGTTGCGAGGGCGGCAGCGGAACGGGTGCACGAGAGTCGGCGGATCACGTTGAGGCTTCCGGCGAGCGTTGGCGTTTGGAGAAGAAGGTGTCAGGCGGTCAATTCGGTGATCGGGTGTCCGTCCTCGACCAGCGGGATCGGTCGTCCCAGCGGGGTGCGTACGAGTTGGTGGGGGTCGATGCCCATCAGGTCGAGCACGGTGGCGGTCATGTCGCCGGGTGTGATCGGTCGATCGGCGACGCCCGAGGCCTTGCGGTCGCTGGCTCCGATCACCTGTCCTCCCTTGACCCCACCGCCGGCCATCGCGATCGAGAAGACGTTGGGCCAGTGGTCGCGGCCGGCCAGTTCGTTGATCCGCGGCGTGCGACCGAACTCGGTGGAGATGATCACCAATGTGTCGTCGAGCAGGCCTCGGTCTTCGAGGTCGCCCAGCAGTGCGGGGACGGCCTGGTCGAACGAGGGGCAAAGCAGGTCGCGGAGGCTGTAGGTGTTTTTGCGGTGAGTATCCCAGTGTCCGTTTTCGATGGCGACGAAGCGGCATCCGGCTTCGACCAGTCGACGCGAGAGCAGGCAGCACTGGCCGACGGAGGTCATTCCGTAGCGGGCTCGCGTCGCGTCGGTCTCGCGGTGAATGTCAAATGCCTCCTTGGCCTTCTTCGATGTCATCAGCCCGGCGGCCTTCTTGTAGAAGGTGTCCAGTGATCGGACGCTCTGCCCGACCGTCTCGGCCTGCCGTTCGAAGCGGTTGATTTCTCGCAGCACCGCCTGACGTCGGGCGTTGCGGTTGGTCGAGATCGCCGTGGGCAGAGTGATGTCGCGGACCGAGAAGTCGGGTGCGGCCGGGTCGGCTTCGATCACGAACGGCCCGTAGCTGGGTCCCAGGAACGAGGGTCCGCCGCTGTTGAGGAAGTTGGGAACGGAGATGTAGGGAGGCAGTTCGCCGGGGGTACCCAGCCGGGCGATCATCGAGCCCAGGCAGGGGTGATGGTTGTTGTTCTGGTTGCCGTTGAAGTCGCCGGCACCGGGCCGCTTGCCGGTCATCATCACGTGGTAACCACGACCGTGGTCGCTGTCGACGTGAGTGACACTGCGCATGATGGCCAGCTTGTCGGTGACGGTGGCGATGCCCGGGAGCACGTCGGAGAGGTGAATGCCGGGGGTACGGGTCGAGATCGGGTTGAAGTCACCGCGGATTTCGGAGGGCGCTTCGGGCTTGACGTCCCACATGTCCTGGTGCGGCTGCCCGCCGAGGGCGAACAGGAAGATGCAGTTGATGTCGCGGACCTTCTTGCCCTGGGACTTGGCAAACGAGTCCTGCATCCACATCAATTCGGCCAGGCTCAATCCGCCGAGGCTGCCGACGGTGAGCATCTCGCGGCGACTCAGGCCGTCGCAGTAGGACGAGAGTCTCGAGCGGTGGGGAGAGGCGTTACGAGTCATCACCTGGGGTCCTCGAGGTCAAGACGCGGCGGTGCCGAGATTGTACAGGCAGCGATGCGGGTTTCGGGGTTTTATTGGCAGGGATCGGATCGGACTAGTGGATGAACAGGAAGTCGTAGGAATTCAACAGCGCCCACAGAAAGTCTTCGGCAGCCTGGCGGGGCGGGCTGCTGGCAAATAGTTTCTCTGCGGCACGTACTTCGCGAGGCTTGGGCGGGCGGCCGAGGGCCGCCAGGCAGAGAACATCTACGATCTTGCGTGGGCTGGCCTTTTGGGCGATCAGGCGATCGATCCGGCCGCCGGCGGAAGTGATCTTGGCGTCGATCTCCGGAGCATTCATCAGGTGCAGTGTCTGGGCCATCGTCGGCTCGGTCGACGAACCGCATTCGCACGGAGATTCCCGCTCGGATCGACCGAAGGTGTCCAGGAAGTAGCTGGGCAGACGGTTGTCCCACAGCTGAATGGCGCGGGTGCCACGAGGCATCCCGGTGAAGGACTCCGGTGTCCCGGTCACCTCGCTGATCGCGTCCAGCAGCACCGCGGCGGGCAGCCGCTTGACCAGGTGGTGAGAGTAGCTCTGTTGGTCCTCGGCATTGGTCGCGTTGGGGATGCTCGAGAGCTGGTAGACCCGCGAGGAGAGGATGTAGTGCATCAGCTGCTTGAGATCGAAGCGGCTGGCGACGAAGGTTTCGGCCAGGTGATCCAGCAGCGCGGGGTTGGTGGGCGGGTTGGTCGAGCGGAAGTCGTCCTCGGGCTCGACCAGGCCTCGGCCCAGGAACTGTTTCCAGATCCGGTTGACCGCCAGCCGAGCGAAGTAGGGGTTCTGGGGTCGGGTGATCCATTCGGCCAGCTTCACTCGCGGATCGGATTCTCCGAAGTCCTTGATGCCCACACCGCCTGGCGGGCGGGGCAGCACGAGCTGGTTGACCAGGGGAATTCGGGTCGGCTGGTAGCCGGCGTGATAGACCAGTTCGCGGCCGGGACCCAGCGAGGTGTGCTTGAGTCCCTTGAAGAACCCGGCCATGCCGTAGAAGTCGTCCTGCCCCCACTTCTCGAACGGGTGGTGATGGCATTGAGCACACTCCATGCGGATGCCGAGGAAGGCCTGGCTGACGCTGCGGGTCAATTCGATCGGTGTCCGGGCGGCGCGGTAGAAGTTGACCGGTCCGTAGCGTCCCGAGTTCCCCGTTGCGGTCAGCAGTTCCCGCACCCACTCGTCGTAGGGCCGGTTGGTCTGCAGCTGGTTCCTCAGCCAGCGATGAAACTCAAACGCGCCGCGTTCTCCGAGCGTTTCGCGGTCGACCAGCAGCACGTCGCCCCACTTTTGGGCCCAGTAGTCGGCCAGTTCGGGCCGGTCGAGCACGTCGCTGATCGCTCGTTGGCGGCGGTCTTCGCGTTGGTCGGCCGCAAAGTCGCGGACCTGGCTGGTCGAGGGCAGTGTGCCGAGCGTGTCGAGGTGGAGGCGTCTGAGGAAGACTCTGTCGGAGGCGTTGGTCGAGGGCAGGATGCTCATCCGCTTGAGCTTGATCCAGACCAGCTCATCGATCCGGTTGTTGGCCGCCAGTTTCGGGTAGTCTCCGGCCTCCTGGGCGCGGGGCACAGTGATTCGCGCGGCGGTCACGTGACCCATGTAGTTGATCGTGATGGCTGCTTCGCCGGGCAGGCGGCCGGTGTGCACGTGTCCGGCCTCTTCGATGTCGGCCACCAGCGTGGCGTTGCTGGTGTAATCGGCCGCGCTGGTGACATCGCGGTTGGTTCCGTTGGTGAAGACGGCGGTGACGAGCAGTTGCTGGTCGCTTGAGGTGCCGAGCACGCGTTGGGCGGGATCGACGCGGATCGAGGCGACTCGTGGTGCGGTGTCCTCGCCCCAGGGGGCTCCCTGGGCGACCCAGTTGGCCAGGACCTGGTGGTCGGCGGATCCGCTCGACGTGCGGGCCCCGCCGCCGTGAGCGATCGAGTTGCTCGACTTGGCCACCAGCAGGCTGCCTCCCGGAGCGGCCAGCGAGACGCGTCGACCTCGGGCTTCCTTGACCAGCGCGTTGTAGTCGGCCTGGGGATCGAAGCCGAAGACGCTGAGCTTGAAGCCGTTTTGGCCACTCTGCTTGCCGTGGCAGCCTCCACTGTTGCAGCCCAGTTTCGAGAGGATGGGCATGATGTCGTTCTTGAAGTGCACCGGCGGGATAATGTCCCGGTCCACAACTCGAATCTCCACCTCGATCTCTCGGCCCCCGTAACTCACTTTCAGCCGGGTGTTGCCATCGGAGACGGCCCGCAGGGCAGTACCCTGTACGGCCGCGGTGCCGCTGTCGGTGCTCTGGTAGGTCGACGCGTGGGTGACGTCAAAGGGCCGTCCGTCGGGGTCGATGGCGGTGACCTGGATCTGCTGCACGCGGTTGCCGCCGCCGAGCGTGATCGGGTTGGGGGTCACCGCAAGTGACCGGGCCTCTCGCGTGGTGCGGCCCCCGGGGGTGGGTTCGGCCGCCGGTGCGTTCGGGGCCAGCAGCAGGCAGGCGAGGGTGGTGAGCAGGACTCGCACGAGCCGGTCTCTTGATCAGAGGATCGGAATGCTACGGGGTGGGCTTCCACTATATCTCGGCCCACCTCATGCACTCAACTGTGGCTTGGCAGGGCGTTTCCACCAGCACTGGGGTCAGGCCCCGCCACGCGCGGCGTCTGACCCCGTCCGGACATCGAACCTGTGTTTTGCAACGGGCTGCCAGGCGGCGTCTGACCTCGTCTTGGCCATCGGTGGGGTCAGAGCTTGAGCGAGGTTGGTGAGTATGAGAAACTGGCTGACATGATCAATGTGGGTCAATTCCGATCACGAACCTGCGGTGGCCCGTCGCGCCGTGCGTTTCTGAAGCTCGGCGCGTCGTTGCCTCTGGTGCTGGGTCGTCCGGACCTGTTGTCTGCCGGGTTGTCTGCCGGGGAGTCCGGTTCGGGGCCGCGGGCCAAGTCGGTACTGGTGGTCTGGTTGTGGGGGGCTCCTTCGCACCTGGACACTTTCGACCCCAAGCCCGATGCTCCCAGCGAGTACCGCGGTCCGTTTTCGACGATCGCCACGCGGACCCCGGGGGTCCGCTTCACCGACCTGCTGCCACGGATCGCATCGATCAGCGACCGTTTCGCCCTGGTCCGCTCGCACGTCTCCACTCAACCGGGCCACCCCGATGGCGGCACGGTGGCGTTGACGGGGTTCCATGAGAAACCCGGTCCGGTGCAGCCCAACTTCGGAGCGATCGTCGCCCGGCACCGGGGCCGAGACGGCGACCTGCCTGGGTTTCTCTCGGTCGGCCGCGGGATCATCCAGGACAGTGCGAGGATTGTCGAAGGCTACGGCGGAGGGACGTTCGGCAAGGCTTGGGATCCGTTCCAAGTCGTGGTCAAGAACGACGGTTCGGTCGATCTGCCGGCGTTGGACCTGCTGGAGGGGATTACTCCGGGGAGGATTTCTGACCGCCGCTCTTTGTTGAGCCAGATCGATGTCGGACGCCGGCGGCTGGCGGCGGCGGGGATCGACGACTGGGAGCGGGCCTACCAGATGGCCTACGGGTTGCTGGCGAACCCGTCGGCGCGTGAGGCGTTTGACGTGACCCGCGAGTCCGAGTCGACCCGGCAGCGGTACGGGTACACTCACTTCGGCCAAAGCGCCCTGGTGGCCCGCAGGATGATCGAGGCCCGCGTGCCGTATGTGCAACTGAACTGGAGCCAGACGGTCGAGGCGATCACTCCGAATTTCGACTTCGGCTGGGACACTCACATCTACAACTTCGAAATGCTGATGGACCGCCACTGCCCGTTGCTGGACCGGGTGCTGCCCGAGTTGATGAACGATCTCCAGGAGCGAGGGTTGCTCGAGGAGACCCTGGTGGTGGTGATGAGCGAGTTCGGCCGGACCCCCAAGATCAATCCTCGGGCCGCTCGGGATCACTGGCCGCAGTGCTACTTTTCGCTGTGGTCCGGGGCGGGCGTGCCGACCGGCGGGACGATTGGCGAGAGCGACCGGCTGGGCGAACATCCTCTGACGAACCCGATCAGCCCTCTGATGGTCGGCACGACGATCAGCGAATTGGCCGGGATGACCACCAAGGACCGAGCCGAACTCAACGTGCTGCCCGGCGGGACACTGATCGATGAACTGTTCTAACGCCCCCTGCACGCCCTGCCCCCAAGTCTTGCCAGCGTCCCGCCCGATGCCGCTGGTCCTTGCGGTTCTTGTCGTTCTTGTCGTTCTTGCCGCCACCACTCTCGAAGCGGCTGACCGCCAGTTGACCGACGACCACCGCTACAAGCGTGACCCGGTGTTCCTGGATGCCAACACGCTGATCTATGTCGTGCAGGCCCGTCCCGAGCAGTTGCAGCTTGTGCAAAGGGATCTCAAGAGCGGCAAGCAGCGGCCGGTTCACAAGGACGAGACCCGCTCGGAACTCGAACCGGCCGTGTCTCCCGACGGCCGTTTCCTGGCGTTCCTGCAGAGTCGGAGTGCGGCCAGCGTGGGGATGGTGATCGAGGATCTCCGCCAGAAGAAGACCGCCGAGATTCCTCCCGCGTCGGGATTCTCAGGGATGCGCAGCCCGGCGTTCAGCCACGACGGCAAACGGGTGCTGTACGTCTTTGCCGAGGGGGGCCGACAGAAGATCTTTTCTTGTACGACCTCCGCGGGGGATCGCAAGGTGCTGGTGGATGCCAGCGGGATCTGCAACTGGCCCAGTGTTTCTCGAGACGGGCGGATGCTGCTGTACGGGTCGACCCGGGATGGCAACTACGAGATCTACCGGGCCAGGGCCTCGGACGGCAGCGGCTTGCGGCGTCTGACTCGTCACAAGGCCCAGGACGTGCGGCCGAGGTTTTCACCCGATGGGCGACGGGTGGTGTTTGTCTCGAACCGTGACGGGAATCGCGAGATCTACGTGATGGGGGTTGATGGGTCGGGAGTTACCCGGTTGACCGAGCATCCCGAGCGGGATGATTACCCGACCTGGCATCCTGACGGGAAGCGGATCGTGTATGTGGCCGAGCGGAAGGGTGGTTTTGACTTGCGGATTCGGGACGTGCCGTGATGGGGCCGTGTTTTTGTTTTGGGCGGGGCGTCTGACCCCGGGAAAATTTGGGAATTCCACCAATAAACCGATTCCCGGGCGCATCAAGAGTGGCGGGGCGAGTGAAGCGGGGTGAGTCGTTTGACGTCGCAAGATGGAGAACGGATTGACCCCGAAGAGGTCGGCCGGTGGTTTCGCCAGTATGGCGGGCCGTTGCGGTCGTTTCTGCTGGGTGTGACCAGCGATCCGGATGCGGCCGAAGAGGCACTTCAGGCAACTTTTACCAAGGCGATGGAGGCCGGACACACGGCTCGAGCCGAGACTCTCAAGGGTTGGCTCTTCCGGGTGGCGTACAACGAGGCGATGCTGGCAGGTCGCAAGAGGCAGCGGCAGGACCGCAGTCTGAAACGGCTGGCCGAGACTCCCTTGACCGAAACCGCCACCCCCGACGACCTGGCCAGCCTGGACGAGTCGATACGGGGCGTGAGGAAGCTGATCGACGAGTTGTCCGAGGATCAGCAGGCTGTGCTTCGCATGCGGATTTACGAGAACAAGACCTTCAGGGTGATTGCCGAGGAACTGGGTGCACCGCTGGGAACCGTGCTGACGCGGATGAGATCGGCGCTGGCGAAACTGCACCAACGACTCTCAGAACAACGCCCTGAAGGATGAGTGGTACGAGGTGAGTGATGGCTGCTGAAACCAATCAACCTCCGATCGACGTCGGAGTCGACGACCTGGCTGCGGACCTGGCTGCGGACCTGGCTGCGGACCTGGCTGCGGACCTGGCTGCGGACCTGGCTGCGGACCTGGCTGCGGACCTGGCTGCGGACCTGGCTGCGGACCTGGCCGTGGCATGGGACGAGACCGACGGGCTGGCGTGTGCCTACGTGGCCGGCGAGCTGGACGGAGAGGAATTGTCCGGTTGGGAGGCTCGCTTGGCCGAGGGCGAGATCGAGGCGTGCGAGGCGGTGGTGCGCTGGGTCGAAACAGCTCAATGGGTTGGGGCCGCTACTTCGGTTCCCAGCCAGAGTGTGGTGACCGGCGAGCGTGAGTCGAGGAAGCCGGACTCGCGTGCCGAGGGCTGGAAGTTGGTGGTCACCTCGGCGGTGTGCCTGCTGCTGGTCCTGGGCCTGTCGATTCGCAACATTGAGCAGGTTGCCGGAGACCCGCTGCGGGCCGGGGCGGCCGAACAGGATGCCGTCGACGGATTGCTGCTATCGGCCTGGGCCGGCGGAACCGAATCGGAAGCGGACCTGTTGCGGGTTGCGACCGGGTCGGAGGCTGAATTGGCCGAGAGCGAGCTGGAGGTGCCCGAGTGGATGATTGCCGCGATGGCTTTGCCGGAAGACCCGAAGAGATGAACGGAGGACATGACGAATGACACGAATCGCAATGTGTCTCTGCCTGGTGATCGCCCTGGCCGCCGACGGCGTGGCGCAGAAGTCGCCCGCCAAGCAGTCGGTGAAGAACCCGGCCAAGAAGCCGGTGAAGAATTCGGGCAAGTCGCCTGCCAAGAAGCCGGTGAAGAACCCGGGCAAGAACCCGGGCAAGAAGCCGGTGAAGAGCGTGGTCAAGAAGCCGGTGAAGGTTCTGGGGAAATCGCCAGGCAAGCGGCCAGCCAAGCAGCGTACTCAGTTGAGCACGGTTACGATCAAGCAGGCATTTGCCTTTGCCCAGGCCCATCATCCCGAGTTGGCCAAGCTGCTGGGTCGGTTGCAATCGGCCGGGAACCGGGCGGCATTTCAGAAGGCGATCACCGAGTTGTCTCGGACGGCCCGGCGGCTGGAGCCGATCAAGAAGACCAATCCCGAGCGTTACGAGATGATGGTCGAGTTGTGGAAGCTCGAATCTCAGGCCCGCCTGATGGTGGCTCGTTCGGCGATGGAATCCGATCCCGATCCCGAGCGTGATGTTCGGCTGCGTGAGACGTTGCGCAAGAGGTCGGAGTTGCGGCGAACGATGCTGCTTTCTGACATCAAGCGGTCACGGGCGCGGATCGAGCGGATCGAGACGCAGCTGAAGTCTCTGGAGGATCTGGACGCTGCGACCGATCGAGAGTTGCGGCGACTGAAGCGGACAGCGAGAATAACTGCGGCCCGCACGAAGGGGCGTGGGGGCAAGCGGCCTGGAAAGGTCGTGCCGGTCAAAGCGGGCAAGCGGCCTCTGAAGCCCGGTGCCAAGCCCGGTGCCAAGCCGGGTGCCAAGCCGGGTGCCAAGCCCGGTGCCAAGCCGGGTGCCAAGCCGGGTGCCAAGCCGGGTGCGTCGAAGCAGCCCAAGCAGTCGAGCAAGACAAAAATCAAGATCAAGGACAAGTCGTAACCATGACACGGCATCTACTTTTTTCCGCACTCCTGGTTGGCGGTGTCCTGGCAACGGCCACGAGCTCGGCCACGGCCGAGACCAACACCACGACCCGTGTGGTTCCTTCGAAGGTGGCCCCCGCGGTGCCACAGCGGTTCGCCGCGAAGTCGACCGAAGAGGTGCCTGATTTCCAGCGGCACGTGGTGCCGCTC
Organism: Planctomycetota bacterium; assembly: GCA_963580005.1. Lineage (GTDB taxonomy): Bacteria > Planctomycetota > Planctomycetia > Planctomycetales > Planctomycetaceae > UBA8437. Next base: position 4 of record CAUZJR010000107.1, on the reverse strand, counting down.
TTCA
>CAUZJR010000106.1:0-13003 GCA_963580005.1 Planctomycetota bacterium | reverse complement strand
GATCATGAGCGGTTTGACGGTGCTGGTCTACATGATCATCACCGGCTGGATCTGGACGATGGCCGTGCAGATCACCCGCGCGACGATGGCCCGCAAGACCCAGGCCAAGAGACTCTCGTTTCAGTTCATCGATTCGCTGGCCAACGGTTTCAAGATGTACTTCTGGAGTGTCATTTTCCCACTGCCGGTGATGATCTTCGCCGGGCCGGTGATGGTGCTGATGGCCGGTGGAGCCGCCGCACTCCAGGCCGGAAATGCCCCCACGGCCGCCGCCATGATGGCCATCCCGGTGCTGGTCATCGCAGGAGTCGTCAACCTCGTGATCCTGCTCGCCATTCCCTCGGCACTGGCTCACATGGCGCAGAAACACACCTACAAGGCCTGGTCACTGCCGCTGATGGCCATGACCGCCCTCCGCAATATCGCTCCCACGCTGTATCTGGGCCTGATCGGCCTGGTGGCGATCATCCTGCCCGCGGCAGTCTTCGGGGGCGGCTTCGCCATCGTGAAATTCGCGCTCAAGGAACAATTCGGCCCACCGCACATGCTGGCCTGGACGATACTGGCCGGATTCGAGGGTGCCACCGAAGGAGCAGCCGTCAATCTCGCGTTTCCCTGGAAGGGAGTCGGGGCCTACGTCGGCACGATCATCGTCGGCACCCTCGTCGCAGCCTACGCGATGATCTTTTGGATGAGAGCCGTGGGGCTGTACGCCTACTACTTCCAGCAACGACTCGGGCTGGTCCAGAGGACCCGGCCCGGAGAACTCGCGGGATTCTGGGCCCGCTACATCGCCGTGCTGGTCGACTTCCTGATCGTCGCCGTGGTGGGGTGGATCTTCGAACCGATCGAGCTGTGGAAGATGAACGAAAAGGGCAAGCTGGCCTCCCTGTTGATGCTCGGACTCGCCATCTTCTTCATTACCAGATTCGGATTCGCACTCGGACTCGCATTCGGATACCTCGCACTGCTCCCGGTCTGTGCCTTCAGCTACTTTGCCCGATCCGAATGCTCCAAGGAACAGGCGACTCTCGGCAAGGAAGCCGTCGGGATCATGGTCACCGGGCCCAACGGCGAGAGACTCACGTTCAAACAGTCGGCCGTCCGCGCCATCCTGAAACTCCTACTCTTCAAGGCCTCCTTCATCGCCGGGTTCACTCCCAAGAAACAGGCCCTGCACGATATGGCCGCCAAGACGCTGGTGGTCTTCCGAGGCGATCTCGACCGCGAATAGGACGCCGCGACACCACGACAGCCCGAGACCGTTGACACCCCACCGGGACGATCTACAATTGCAGATCGAGCCGCGTCGACGGCCTGACACCTCAGCGTCGGGCAACGTACGCGGCCTGCTCAGGTGGCCCGGCTGGCCGCCGTCGGTTCGAACCCCACGCCGGGGATACGGACGACTCGTAGACGATGTCGCCCCGACGTCCGACAACACCACCCCCGCCCCTCTCACACCACCCACGACAGCACCATGGTCGCCAGGAACTCCAAGGACCTCTTCGACGAAAGCACGATGAGCTTCGGGGACCACCTCGAAGTCCTCAGGATCCACCTCTTCAAAGCCCTGATCGGGCTGTTCGTCGGAGTGATCATCACGCTGGTCTTCGGCGATCGGCTGGTCGCTGTGATCCGCTCGCCGATCGACGACGCGCTCAGAGCCCAGGGGATCACCAGCCAGGACGACATCTCCGGCTTCAATCTCTGGGACCAGATGCTGGCGTGGGTCACCGGAACCGAGCTCTACGACGGGAAGTCTGAGATCACCGGCGAGGGTGTCAGGGTCCTGGCCACGTTTCCCTCGCTCAAGGAAATCGACCTCTCGGGAACCGCCGCCGCCACCGCCGACCTGCAGACACTCGACCAGGCACGCCCCGACCTGTTGATCCAGGCCAACGCCGTCGCCGTCGCCGGACTCGCCGATCTCGTCGAGTTCGGAGTCCGGTGCCAGCTCGACGAACAGCATCGGGTCATCTCCGTCGCGCTCTCCGGACCCGAGGTCAACGACGAACACCTGCAGAGACTCGAGCCCGTTCGACTCAAGGACGTCTCCACACTGGACCTCCGTGATGCCTCGATCACCGACGACGGACTCGCACTCGTCATCCGACTCAAGCAACTCCAGCGACTCAACCTCACCGGCACCGATGTCAGCGACGACGGGATCCAGAACCTCACCACGCTCAAACAACTCAAGACCCTGCTCGTCTCCAGCCCCTCGGTGACCGATGACGGCCTGCAGACCATCTCCGGACTCAGCCAACTCGAAGAACTCAACCTCGTGGGAACCTCGATCACCGACGCCGGACTCCACCACCTCAAACAACTCACCTCGCTCACCTCGCTGGCCGTCTCCGGTGGAGGAATCAGCGACAAGGGCATGACGGCGATCGTGGCAGGGTGCCCCAATCTGGTGAGACTCGAATTGGCCGGCACGCGGATCACCGACGCCGGACTCGAATCTCTCAAGGGACTCAAGAAACTCGAAATCCTCAACCTCAACGTCGATGCCAGTACCGCCAGCCAGATCGGCAGCGAAGCCTTCGTCTCGGTCAGCGAACAGTCCAGCGTCATCGTCTACGTGCAGCCCACGCAGATCGCCGAGGTCCTGCACCAGTCCAACCCGGGGCGGTTCGAGAAACCTCTGGCGGTGCCCAACGAGAGACCCGTGCCGCTGCAGCTGGTGGCCGAAGAATTCGCCGTGTTCCGCACCACCGCCGATCGCATGAACCGGCCGATCACGCTCAACGTGCAGGAAGCCTTCATGACCTACCTCAAGGTCGCACTGATCGGAGGACTGGTGCTGACCAGCCCGTGGATCTTCTACCAGGTCTGGCTGTTCGTCGCCGCCGGGCTCTACCCCAACGAACAACGCTACGTCTACGTCTTCCTCCCCTTCTCGCTGGTGCTGTTCTTCGGTGGCATCACCTTCTGCTTCTTCCTCGTCTTCCCCTTCGTGCTCACGTTCCTGCTCGGATTCAACGAATGGCTCGGCGTCACGCCCCAGATCCGACTCTCCGAATGGATCTCCTTCGCCGTGCTGCTGCCGCTGCTGTTTGGAGTCAGCTTCCAGCTCCCACTCGTGATGCTCTTCCTCGACCGGCTCTCGATCTTCGACGCCGCGACCTACCGCGCCAAGCGGCGCGTCGCCGTCCTCGTCATCTCGATCATCTCCATGATGCTCACGCCCGCCGACCCGGCCAGCATGATCCTGATGATGCTCCCGCTGATCCTGCTCTACGAACTGGGCATCTGGCTCTGCCAGTACATGGCCAGCCGAAACCCCTTCCAGCCCGCGACACTCTGATCGTTCCCCTCCACAGGACTCACCAGGACGACTCCCATGACCGACTCCCCCCGCCTCCCCTCGCTCGCACTCGCCGGACTGCTCGGGCTGGCCGCCGGAGCCCTGCTCGTTGGTAAGGGAACCGGTGCCGAGGCCGAGGCCGAGGAGACCGACCGCAAGAGCCCCCAGGTGTACGAACTGCGAACCTACACCACCGCCGCCGGAAAACTCGATGACCTCCACAAACGGTTCGCCGATCACACCATGAAGATCTTCGCCCGGCACGGCATGAAGAACGTCGTCTACTGGACACCCGATGACCCCAAGCTCAAGACCAACACACTCGTCTACCTGCTCGCTCACAAGAACCGCAAGGCGGCTGCCAAGAGCTGGGCGGCGTTCCGCAAGGATCCTCAGTGGAAGAAGGCGTTTGCCGAATCAAGGAAGAATGGGCCGATCGTCACCAGGGTCGTCTCGAAATTTCTCAACCCCACCGACTACTCGCCCGTCAAGTGACCCCCGATGGCACCTCCGACCCTCGCCTTCAACGGCGACGCGGCCAACGGCCACCTGGTGCTGCTCGACCAGACCCGGTTGCCCCAGGACGTCATAGAACACGCCTGCCGGCAACTCGAGGATGTGGTCGAGGCCATAAAGAGCCTCAGGGTTCGTGGCGCTCCGGCGATCGGTGTCGCCGCCGCCTACGGGGTCGTGATCGGGTTGCAGGCGGCTCGAGACGCCTCGCGGAAGGAATTCGATGAGCGGCTGGACCAGGTCGCCTCGATCCTGGCCGACAGCCGACCCACCGCAGTCAACCTGGGATGGGCACTCACGCGACTGACCCAAACCGCCGGAGCACACCCCGAACTGACTCCCCCCGCCGCCCACGACCGGCTGCTGCAGGAAGCCGCCGCGATCGAGGACGAGGATCGGCAGACGTGCGAGGACATCGGGCGGCACGGAGCCGCACTGCTGGCCAACCACACCGGCGTGCTGACTCACTGCAACGCCGGAGGACTGGCAACCGCCGGATCGGGGACCGCTCTGGCCGTGCTGTTTGCCGCCGCAGATCTCGGACAATCACTCCAGGTCTACGTCGATGAAACCCGGCCGCTGCTGCAGGGGGCCCGCTTGACCACCTGGGAACTCACCCGCTACGGCATCCCCAATACCCTGATCTGTGACTCGATGGCCGCCTGGGCCATGCAGCAGGGACGAGTCGAAGCGGTGATCACCGGAGCCGACCGGGTGGCCGCCAACGGCGATGCCGCCAACAAGATCGGGACCTACGGCCTGGCTGTACTCGCCAAGGAACACGAGGTGCCCTTCTTCGTCGCCGCACCACAAAGCACCTTCGACCTCTCGATCGAAAGCGGACTGGAAATCCCGATCGAGGAACGGGATGGAGACGAGATCACTCGCGGATTCGGACGGCAAACCGCTCCCGAAGGAGTCGATACCTGGAACCCCGCCTTCGATGTCACACCCGCTCGACTGATCACCGCGCTGGTGACCGAGCACGGAGTGATTCAGCCGGTCTCCCGGGAAAGAATCGCAGCTGTGCTGGACCATGACGGAGACCGGTGATGACCCCGTGCCGCGTCCTGGTCATCGGCGATTCCCCTCACGCCCAACCGCTGCGCGAGGAACTCCAACACGATCCCAACACCCAGGTCCAACTCGAAGACTCGCCGCTGCCCGACCTGGTGGTCCTGGCCGGAGCCGACGAACAAGACCTCGCCGTGGCACTCTCGTTTATCGAAAGCGATCGGCCGCTGGTGATCGTCGCCGGAGAACACCTCGGGCCCGCCGTGCTGCACCGACTCGCTCTCGTCGCCGCCGATTCCCAATCACCGGTCGGCTGCTGGCTGCCGGCCGTCAGTGGACTCAAGAAGACCGAACTCTCAAACGAAACCCCCGCCACCCTGAGACTCGATCGAGCCGACTCTCGGCCCGCACACAGCCTGCTCTTCGATGACCTCGCCCGACTCACACGACTCGCCGGACCCTTCGACCAGGTCACCGCCACGCTCGCAAACGCAGCCACCGTCACCCTCAGCGCTGACAACGGAACCGTCGCCGCCTGGACACATCGACCCACCTCCGGACCCAACACCGCACAACTGCTGCTGGGTGATACCGCTCTGGAACTCGATGCCCCCAACACCGCAGGCCCCCAATTCGAGTGGACAGAACTTGCCGGAAACGCCAGCCATCTCGAGCTCGATGAACTCGTCGACGTGGTCGAGACCTACGCCGCGATCCAGGAATCCGACCGTCGACGACGTGCCATCGACCTGCACCACGAACCGACGTCCGAACGGACCGTGTTCAAGAGCCAGATGGCCGCCGTCGGCTGCCTGCTCTTGCTGCTGACACTGCTGGGACTCGTGGTTCTGCTCCTGCTGGGAGCACTGCTGGACCCCACCAAGACCCGCAGCGGGCGTGCCGATCGAGTCGGCTTTCTGCTCGTGGACAACGACTTCCAGCAACGCTCACAGAACCTCTCAACGAACGGAAATCAGCAACTGGAACTGATCGCCGGACGCATCGAACACGTCCAGGTACCCGTCGTCGTCGCCGCCTCCAACAACGCGACACTCGATCAGAAACGACGTGACGAGATCGAAGCGGAACTCGATCGCCGAGGAATCCGGGTCGCACCCGGACGAGTCGTCATCGATGCCCCGCCGGCCGCATGGACCCGCACACTGCTGAAAATCGCCCGCATCGCCTGGATCGCACCGCTGGTCCTGTTTCTCCTGCTCCAGGGACTCATCCTCGCCACGCGCGGCAAAACAGCTCGCTCGAAACAACCGGTGGACAACCCAAGCACACCGACACCAGCTGACCCTTGAGATCCCCCGCCCCCTGCCCCCTGTCCCCTGCCCCCCCGCCCCTGCCCCCTGGCCCCCGCACCCGCTCGATTGACAATTTGGGTCTCGACAGCCCCACACCGGCTGTCCTATAAATCCGCGGTTCGAAGCGACACGCCCCCCCCGATACTCTCCAGCGTGTCATCCCGTCCACAGACCGATCCAGGGTGTCTCCGATGAACCGTGTCGCGTGCTGCACCGGAGGTTTGATGATGCTGGTGGCGCTGGCCGGTTGCCAGTCGTCCATCTTCAAGGCGGACCTCGGATCTCGCTTCCACCTGCCCGCCTGGGCCGGAGGAACCCCCCAGGTGCCCAACCCACCCGATTCCCTCGACGGACCCGAAACCGGACAGGCCCAGGTCGAAGCCGCCACCGACCAGCCACCTCAACCGGACTCTCTCGAAGCACACCTCGCCGCCGGACGTGACGCCTTCGCACAGTCGCGAGACGCAGCAGCCGCCAGCCACCTCCAGGCCGTGCTCAAGGAACAGCCCCAGCACGTCGAAGCCCACCACCTGATGGCCATCATCACCGGCCGACAACGAGACTACACCGCCAGCGATCTCCACTTCGAAACCGCCATCGCCGCTGCACCACGTAATGCCAACCTGCTCAGCGACTATGGCTTCCTGAAACTCAAACGCTTCGACCTCCAAACCGCCGAATCCCTGCTGAGACGGGCGCTGAAGATCGAGCCCCGAAACTCATTCGCCCTCAATAACCTCGGCACAGTCCTCGCCCGACAAGGACGGTACGACGATGCCCTCGAGACGCTGAGACAAACCGGATCCGAATCCGAAGCCCAGGCCAAGATCGCTCAACTCTTCCCCAAGGGACGACCCGCGATCGACCCCACCGCAGCAAACACCGCAGCAAACACCGCAGCAAACACCGCAGCAAACACCGCAGCAAACACCGCAGCAAACACCGCAGCGGGCTCGATCACAGCCGACTCACCCCGGTCGCTGCCCGAGTTGTCCGGAAACGGATTGCCGGCCCGCAGAGAAATCCAGGCCCCCTCCTCAGCCACGACACTCCCCGATAGGCCATTGGTCCCCTCGGCGATCGGCAACTCGACGGTCCCGTCCCTGCCAACCGCTGCACCCCAACCGCTTACGGCCGCCAACACGGCACGCGAGTTGATCCCGGCAGCGGCTTCGGACCTGCCGTCGCGGCCGATCCCATGGAACTCATCAGCCAATCCGCTCGAAGTCGACTCCGGACCGATCACCCCGGCCGGGGCCACGCTCCCCGCGCGACGGATCACCCCCGAATTCTCACAGAGCGCGGCCCGACTCGGACTCGGCATCGGACCCGGCTCACTGGTGCCCGGCAACACCACGGCCGTCCCCCCCAATGAAATCGCCTTCCCCCCCCAACCACTCGACTCGCCCCCGGCACTGACGCCGATCCCAGGCCCAGCGGCCGCCGCAGGCAACTCCGTCGATCCGCTCACTGAGTTCGAACGGGAACTCCAGAACAACTCCACCGACGACCGCGATGCTCTCAGGCGACGGCTCAATACTCCGGCCGCCTCCAACAGCCCGATCATCACGCCGACCCGGACCACTCCCTGATCGAGCGCTGCGGCCCTGCAACCTGCCGCCGGCCCGCTGGCTCAGCCGGCCAGCAACTGCTGCTCGATCGAATCAACGACGTCCTGCACCGACCAGGACTGCGCGCTGACCATCACCGGAGAATCGGTCGCGAGCCAGTCCTCGACCTTCGATACCGCCGACATCACCGTGCTGTGATTGCGGCCTCCGAAGAACTCGCCGATCTCGCTGTAGGCCGCCTGGGTGTGCTTCCGCGACAGGAACATCGCCAGCATCCGGGGCTGAGTCAGGCTGCGGGTCCGGCGCGACGACTTCAACTCCTCGACACCCACCCCGAACAGCGAACAGACCGCCCGCTGGACATCCCCCAGGGCCACGATCCGGATGCAGTCGCGTTCCAACTCGGCCAACACCCGCCGCGCGACCGGAGCCGAGACTCGCTGGCGGCCCGAGGCGATCGACCAGTTCTGCAGACAGTGCAAGGCCCCCTTCAACTCGCGGACGCTGTGCACAAACCGTCGAGCCACCACCGCCAGGGCCTCGGGCGTGAACCGTACCGCCATCCGCTCGGCCACTCGACCCACGATCTTTCGCCGAGTCACCAGCTCGGGTGGCTCGATCCGGCAGACCAGGCCCGCCATCAACCGAGAACTCAACTCCTCGCTGAACTTCGGCAACAGCCTCGGATGCTGGTTCGCCGTCAAGACCACCTGGCTGCCGTGAGCCTCGAGCTGCTTGACCGTGTGCAGGAACTCCTCCTGAACCACCTTCTTCGCGTCCAGGAAGTCGACGTCGTCGACCAGCAATACGTCGATGCTGCGAAACCTCTGGCGGAAACCCGGAGTCGACCGCTCGCGTAACGCCGCTGTGAAGTAGTTCGTAAAAGTCTCGGCCGTCAGATACGTCACTCGCAACGACGGATACATCCTGCGGATGCGACGATAGATGCCCTCCAGCAAATGAGTCTTGCCGACTCCGACATGACCGTGAATGTACAGCGGACTGAGACCCTCGGCCGGGGCATCGCAGATGCGGGAAGCCGCCGTCCAGGCCAACTGGTTGCTGTCGCCAACAACGAAATCGCCCAGGTCCGCAAATCGACGACGTGGCTCACGGCCCGCTGCCCGACCTCCAGCCCGACCCCCAGCCTGATCCGATTCCGGATTCGACTCGACCGATGACGCCGCCCCCGAGTCGATTCCACCAACCGCCTCGGGCATCACGCTCGGATCCACGTCCAGCCGCACGCGAGCCGCTGGGCCCAGCACGTCAGTCGCCGCCTCCTGCAACGACTCGCGGAAATTCCGCTGGAAAAAATTGACCACGAACGGACTGCCGACACCGTATCGCACCTCGTCCCCGTCGACTGCGACCGTGCAGCGACCCAGGAACCAGTGCTCGTAACTCTTGGCACTGACCCGCTCGGCCAGCCGCTCGAGAATCCTGGCGGATTCACTCGCGAGACTCGGTTGTGTCGTGCTCGTTTCGGGCTGCATCGTGCACCCCCCCGGGGTCGACTGCGCGTACGGATCGCGGTCCTGGCAGCGACGCACTACCCCGGGCGAGAGTCTCTGGCACTCCGTTGCCTGGGCGCGTGGCGCGGTGGAACTTCCCGTGTTCGCAGTGTCGTTGGGACGTGGTCTGGAAGAGCTGCCGGAGACGAGGTTGAGTAAGAGAGACCTGCCGCCGACACTTGCTCTGTCGTTCAATCAATCAGTCCCGCCGATCCTACCGGCCGCTCTTTGAGTGTCAAACCTGAGGGATGGCAAAATGAGAAACAATCACCGAATTCGTCACTCCCCGACTCGCGACCTCTACATTCCGCCAAAAAAACGACCGGCCAGGCACTGCCGACGATCACGCCCGCTACCGACATGTTGACAACATGTCGATGACTCCAGTCCACTCGCGGCCGCACGCCGACAATTCAGATGCGACAGCAACCCGGCCGGCAGGGGCCTGCTTCCGGAGGCGGACAGTCCGCAGCCAACGGCAGCGCATGGCCGGACCGGACCGCCGGAACACTCAGCAACTTGTCCAGCTCGCGCGATTGGCACTCGGGACACGTCGGAACCGTCGAGCTGCGCACCAGCAACTCGAACTCAACGGCACACCCGCCACAGCGGTACTCAAAAATCGGCATTGACGCTGGCCCTGAGTATTTCGTGAGACGACCTCGCAATCGGAATCCCGCTCGAACGTCGCCACGGCCGAACCCGCGGCGACGGCGTCGGCACAGTCATGCCCGGCTGACGGTAGGACGGCTGGGTCCCGGACCGTACCAGGGGCGGCCACTGGGGCCGATACGCAGCCTCGACACCGGACGGCTCAGAACCCACCGGCACCTCGATGATCAGCATCTCGTCGTCGGAAACCGGAGACCGGAACGAGTCGAGCACAAGCACCGTGAACAGCACACCCACCGCCACGCCCAGCACCCAGCTGGGAAAACTCGACTGCTGAGGCCTCAGGCCACGACCCTCGATCGCGATCTCGACGTCTGACCACAGGCCGGGAGACTCGACCACCGCGGAATCGTGTTTCAGGTGCTGGAGATGTCCGTGAGCTTCCTGCAACTCGAGCCACGCGCGGCAGCAGTCCGGACACGCCTTGAGGTGAACCTGCAATTCGGGACTCAGCCCCGTCTCGAGGTCCTGGCCGACCTCCAGTGCCAACTCGTCTCGTGCCTGGCCACAATGTATCTTCACCGCCGCTCTCCTCCACCCGAAGATCCCGATCCGGCACGAGAAGAGCCGGGTTCAGACGGCAGAGCGTCCTGTTCGAGCCGCTTGTGCCACAACTTCTGGAATCGCTGACGCGCCTCGGCCAGTCGCCAGCGAATCGTCGCCTCCTTGCGGTCCAGGATCCCCGAAATCTCGGCCGTCGAGAAGTTCTCGAGGTCTCGCAACACCAGCACCGTGCGGTACTTCTCGGGAACCGACTCGAGCACCTCGCGGACCTCCTGCTTCAGATCGAGATCCTTGCGAGGATCCTCGACCGCCGGGTCCGGAGTCCGCTCGAAGGGACTCTCGCTGAATAACGCCGGCCGGCCACGACGCTTCACCTTCCTCAAGTGATCCAGGGTCAGGTTGACTCCGATCCGGAACAGCCACGGCCCGAATCGCCGCGACGTGTCGAATTGACCCAGGCGGGTGTAGGCCCGCAGAAATGTCTCCTGCGCCAGATCCTCCACCTGCCAGGCGTCATTGATGAATCGACCAATCACACGCACCAGCCGACGCTCGTACAGACGCACCAACTCCCCGTACGCCGCGGTCCTGCCACGCCGAGATTCCTCGACCAGACGCGACTCCGACAACAACGAGGTCTCGGGGTCGTACTGGCTGACGGTTTGAGTCTTGATCGCCTCAGTCACGTCCCACCTTGCTTGTCCGGTCCTCTGTACGTGATTTCCACAAAAGACGTTGGGTCCGGGGATCACGAATTCCTGCAAAGCCACCCCGGACACCGCACCACCCGATTCTAACCCCAGCCCCGCACCCGCCGCGACCCCCCATCCCCCTGTCGCACCGCTTCCACGAGCCGCAATGAACCCTTGAAAGCTCTTCTCCGCTCGAACACACTCTGGGCACACACCCCGCACACACCCCGCACACACCCCGCACACACCCCGCACACCGACCATAATCCCTCATCCGGTCACAACCGATCATGTCCTCAATCGCACGCCACAGTCCCGGACTCGTACTGCTGCTGGGCCTGGCAACGGCCCTCTGTGGGTGCGGATCCCAAGGCGACCCCGCCTCTCCCACCGCCCAGGAGCCAGCCGGCACCAGCGCCCCGGCCGAGGTCCCAGGCACCGCCGGGCCCCAACTGGCCGTCACCCAAAAGCAGGTCGCCACCGATCCCGACGGCAAGCCCGTTGTCCTGTACCAACTCTCCAACAGCCACGGCATGCAGGTCGATGTGATCAGTTGGGGAGCCACCGTGGTGGCACTTCGAGTGCCCGATCGCGACGGCCGCTTCGACAACGTGACGCTGGGGTTTGACGAGACCGAGAGTTACTTCGAGCCGGGACCCTACTTCGGTGCCACCTGCGGACGCTACTCGAACCGGATCGCCAAGGGGGCCTTCTCGATCGGTGACCAGGACTTCCAACTCGCCACCAACAACGACCCCAACCACCTCCACGGTGGCGACCAGGGCTTCAACCGACGAGCCTGGAGCGGCAAGACGATCAACCTGGAATCCGCCGTCGGGGTCGTGCTGCAACTGGTCAGCCTCGATGGCGAAGAGAACTACCCCGGTACGCTCACCGTCGACGTCACCTACGTCCTGACCGAAAACAGCGAGCTGAAAATCGACTACAAGGCGACCACCGACAAGACCACCGTGCTCAACCTGACCAACCACTGCTACTGGAATCTCGCCGGAGCCGGCCGGGGCACGATTCTCGAACACCAGCTCACTCTCGATTGCGACAACTACCTGCCGGTGGACGAGACGCTGATCCCCACCGGCGAAACTGCCACCGTCGCCAACACGCCCATGGACTTCACCAGCGCGCAGCCGATCGGTTCGAGAATCGCGGAGGTCAGCGGGGGCTACGATCACTGCTACGTGATCAACGGAGCCGACCGGACGCTGAAATCGGTGGCCGAGATCTTCGACCCCGCCAGCGGACGCGTGATGGAAGTCCTCACCACCGAACCAGGCATCCAGTTCTACACCGGCAACTTCCTCGACGGAAAACCCGCAAACGGCGACTACCAGAAGCACGGCGGCTTCTGCCTCGAATGCCAGCACTTCCCCGACTCACCCAACCAACCCGATTTCCCCAGCACGCTGCTCGAGCCCGGACTCACCTACACCCAGACCACCGTCCACCGCTTCTCGGTTCGCGGTGAAGGGTCGCAGGCCCAGCCGGCTGAGACGCAGACCGACTAGCTCCGCCCAGGCCGCTCATGGATTCGCACCCCCCGTCCGAAACGCCCGCGAAGACCGAACCCGCAGGCCTCAAACGGCCACCGTGGAAGACGGGGGCCGCCTTCTGCGTGCTGGGACTGGTGATCTTCGGATGGGTCCTGTTCGGACCCGGTGACGACGATCCCGGCCCACCGCCCAAGCCGACCCCGCCTCCCGTGCCACCGATCGCCGAGACTCCGTTTACCAATACCGCGAGCAACCAGTGGGTGGGTGCGGCGGCCTGTGCCGAGTGTCACGTCGAGATCGCAGACCACTACAAGTCGTCCTCGCACGCTACCGCGCTGACCCAGGTCTCGCTCGATTCCGAACCGCCCGACGCCGAGTTCGATCAC
>CAUZJR010000105.1:0-13048 GCA_963580005.1 Planctomycetota bacterium | reverse complement strand
TGGTGATTGTGCACGCGGCCAACAACGCGTTTCCGCAGTGGGGGGAATGGAACAAGATGATCGGCCTGGGCTGGCGGGGTGCCGGTTACGGCGACCGTGTCACCCTGGACGACAGTGGCAAGAGGGTACGGACGGCCAAGGGCAAGGGGCCCGGTGCCGGGCATGGGCCTCAGCACCAGTTCGCCGTCGTCGTCCGTGACCGGCGGCATCCTGTGATGGCGGGGATCCCGGCCGAGTGGATGCACTTCCGGGACGAGTTGTACCACGGCCAGCGAGGGCCGGCCCTGAACATGAACATCCTGGCGACTGCCTTTTCGGCCAAGGCCAAGCGGGGCACCGGGGCTCACGAGCCGATGGTGTGGTGGATTCCCTACGGCAAGGGCAAGGTCTTCACCACCGTGATGGGTCACGCCGACTACTCGATGAAGTGCGTCGGGTTCCAGACGGTGGTTGCCCGGGGTTCTGAGTGGGCTGCGACGGGAAAGGTGACCCTGGCGGTGCCCAAGACGTTTCCGTCGGCCGAGAAGACGAGCGTGGCGGGCGAGTAGTCGACGGGGACCGGCGGCCCTGTCCGGAGTCCGCCGCAGGCGGAAGCCGGTCTTCGCGTTGGCCAAGGCCGCTGCTTGGGGTCGACCTAGCGGAAGGTCGGCAGCGATTCGATGACGACCGGAGTGGTCATCGCTGGTGCCGGCAGGATCGTGACCGGTGTCGCCGCGGGCATCGCACTCGGCACGGCGTTCATCATGTTGAAGCCGGTCATCGGTACGGGGGTCGGCATCACGGGAGTCGGTTGGGTCGGAGGGCATCCCAGCGGGAATCCCATTCCGCCGCCGCCGCCGGCACCGTAATAGGGCGTGCAGTAGCAGCCGGTCGTGGTACCCATCAGGGCCAGTCCCAGCAAGAGGCTCGAAGTCCGTTTCATCGGAGGCATCCTTTCCGAACAGTCCGAAGCGATGGATGGTGGAGTGAGTGGTGTCGAGTTGAAATGATCGTGATGGGCGGCAGGCCCAGGGGGCGTGCCACTCGGGACCCAATACCATCAACGACGGTCCGGTCCCAGGAGGTGCGGGGATGAGTTTGCGGGAGTGTTTGAGCGAAGGTGAGAGTCGTGAGAGCGCGGGGACGATAGGAATTGCGGGAATCAGCGTCAATAGGTGTTTGTGGTCTCAACCCCCTCCAGACCTCTGCGCTCGCTCGCCTCGGGAAGCCCACCTATAATCACCGCCATCATGCAGATCGTGCATTTTCCTCACCCGTCGCTCGGCTTCATGTCTCGCCCGATCACGAGCATCAACGAGTCGTTGAAGCGGACGGTGCGAGAGATGTTCGAGTTGATGTACGAGGCGAAGGGTGTGGGGCTGGCTGCCAACCAGGTCGCGTTGCCCTTTCGGTTCTTCATCATGAACATCAGCGGCGACGCCGACCTTGCCGACGAGGAGCACGTGTTCTTCAACCCCGAACTCTCGGGCCAGGCCGGATCGGTCGAGGGTGAGGAGGGTTGCCTGAGCGTGCCGGAGTTGTACGGTCAGGTGAAGCGATCCGAGAGGATCACGATCGAGGCTTACGATCTGAACGGGCAGGGCTTCGCCATGGACCTCGACGAATTGCCCGCTCGAGTGGTGCAGCACGAGACGGATCACCTGGACGGAGTGATGTTCTTTGACCGGATGAACGACCTCGACCGCCAGGCGATCGAGCCCCAGATCGATGAATTCGTGACGGTGTTCCGGCACGGCCAGTCGACCGGCGAGATTCCTGCCGACTCGTCATTGACCGGGCAACTCGAAAACCTGGCCCGAGACGGGCTTGGGAGGTGAGGTGACACTGAAGCTGCTGCTGATGGGTACCGGCGAGTTCGCCCACCCCACGTTTGCCGCGTTGGCCGACGGCCCGCATCGGGTGGTCGGCCTGGTCACTCAACCGGACCGCAGCGGTGCCGGCCAGCACGACCACCGTCATCCTCTGGAAGCGATCAAGTCGACGTGCAGCGAGCGAGGCATCCCGGTGCTGCAGCCGGCCCGGGTCAATAGTCCCGAGGCGATCGCTGAGATCTCAGGGTTGTCTCCGGACCTGGCGGTGGTGGCCGCCTATGGTCAGATCCTGCGACCCGAGCTGATCGCGGTGCCGAGGCTGGGGGCGATCAACCTGCACGCCTCGCTGCTGCCTCGTCACCGCGGTGCGACTCCGATCCACCACGCGATCCTCGCCGGCGATACCCGGACCGGGGTCAGCGTGTTCCAGATCGAGCCGGCCGTCGACACCGGTCCGGTGCTGGGCATGCTGGAGACCGGGATCGAACCGGCTGAGACGACCGGGGACTTGCACGATCGGCTGTCCGAACTGGCCGTGGGACTGGCCATCGATGTCATCGACGCTCTGGACCAGGGCACCTCGGCCCCGTTGGTCCAAGACGAGACCGATGCGACATCTGCGCCGCGGCTGAGGAAAGCGGATGCCGAGATCGACTGGTCGGACGACTCGGCGGCGATCGACCGACATGTGCGGGCGATGCTGCCGTGGCCCAAGCCGTTCACCTTCCTGCACCAGGCCGATCAGCCCCCGCGTCGGCTGATCATCCAGTCGGTACAGGCGGGTCCCGAGTGGGCCCCGGCGGCTGCCGGCGAGGTGGTTGTGGGCGAGGGCATCGAGGGGCTGGTGATCGCGTGTGGTGGTGGGACAGTGCGGGTCAGCAGGCTGCAGCCGGAGGGTCGGAGGTCGATGGAATCGGGCGAATTTCTGAGAGGCACGGGGGGACTCGAGGGGGCTCGATTCGGGCCGATCCCGGGACCTCACAGCGGCTGAATCCGTCTTGCCCGGTGGAGGTCTTTCTGAGACCATCCGCGACCCTCACTCGGCACGATCCGCCGAGTGTCCTTCCCGCCCGGCACCCAGGCCTCGACTTGCCCCATGCGCCGAATCACGACGCTCCTGTTCGGCATGGTGCTCGGCGGCGGTCTTGTCTTCTCGGCTCACCACTACCACCTGGTCCGAACCGGAAAGCAATTCCTGCTGATTCCCAAGATCGAGGTGTCTCTGGTTGATCCTTACGTGGATGTCCGCGACTGGCACCTGGACGATTGGGAAGATCACCCCGAGTTGCTGGCGGCGATGAAGGACCATGGTCACGGCGACCTGTTGCCCGAGACGCGTTCCGGTGATCCGCGAAGCGAGCGCACCGATGGGTTGGACGAAGACGATACAGCCGATCACCTGGGCCCGATTCCCGAGCGTCTGATCCCCGGCGGACTGATGCCTCGAAGCGGAGCCAACGACGACGCAGCGACACGGCGCCGCTAGCCGCCTGACCCCGTTTCCCGATCCCACCCCCTCGGATCTCTTGTCCCCGACGATGTCTTCGACCTTCGACTTGCAACCTGCCGGCGTCCTGCAGCGAACCGGTGGCGGCTCATTTGCCTGGGACGTTGATCCCGCGGTGAAGGATGTCCTGTTCGAGTCGGGTGTGCCGGCAGACTCCGACGCGTTGCCCCTGGATCGTTGGCAGTCTGAGGGTCGACTGCAAGTGGTCAAAACCGGGGGGCACCGCACGGTGTACCGTCTTGCCCTGGGCAGCGGTGAACCGGGCGACGAGACGCGTGGAGAGTTGTACATCAAGCGATACCGAGCCACCGACTGGAAGGCCAGTTTGCGTCGCGTGTTGCGCGGTCCGACGTCCCGTCGTGAATACCGCTCGATGCAGAAGGCGGCCAGGTTGGGTCTGCCGCTGGCCGAGGTGGTTGCTGTGGGGGGGCCGCTGTGGCCCGGCCACGACCAGGACAGCTGGCTGGTCACCGTTGGCGTGCCGGGCTCACGGCCGCTGGATGAATTGCTGGAGGAAACCGAATCGGGCTTGAGTCGAAGTGAACGGCGTGAGCTGGCTGGCCAGGCGGCCGAGATCATCGCGAAGCTGCACGACGGGGGACTCTGGCACGGCGACCTGCACGCCGGGAACTTCCTGGTCCAGCAATCCGACGCCGGCCCGTCTCGACTTGTGCTGATCGACCTGTACCCGGTTGCCAGCCGCCGTCCGACCACCTCGAGGCGATTGGCCGGCCTGGCCCGGCTTGCCGCGTCGCTGGGGTCGAATGTGACTCCATCGGAGCGTTGGTTGTTCCTGGAGCGTTATCTCGAGTGTTCCGAGTCGGTCGAACTGGATGCGTCGGGTCGTCGCGAGTGGGCTGCGGCGTGGCGAGTGCTGTTTTGTCGTCGTCGCGAGAGCACGTGGCGCAGGCTGGACCGGCACTGGTCTCGAGGCAACCGCAGGCTGTTGATCGCCGATTCGGAGCGAGCGGCGTGCCGCGGCCTGGCGTTCCTGGGCCGCCGGCAACTGGAACATCTCCGCGATCGACTCGCGGCAGTGCCTCCCCCGGTGGGCACCTGCGTGCCGCTGGCGACCGGTCGCGGTGCGGTGATGACTCGCGTGCTGCGATTCGACCGGGAGACCGAGGGCGAGTCGGCTCGAGAGGCGTGGGAACTGGGACATGCGTTGTGGCGACGCGGCCTGCCGGTGGCCCGTCCCTGGCTATTTGTCGAGACGGACCGTTGCGGAGTACTGGCCGTCCCGGTGCCCGAGCAGGCGGTGCCACTTTCGGAGTGGTCCGACCGCGAGTCGGTTACTCGCGACGTCGACCTGTTGATGGAACGCATCACCCGGGCCGGCGTGTCGATCGACGACCTGGGCAATGACCAGTTGCTGGTCGACCCGAGCAACCCCGACCGGCCGTTGTTGCTGTTGCCGACCTGGACAGGACGTTCGGCGAACCGCCGGGTGCCGGGACCTCGTGCGGCGATTTGGCTGCTGGCGTTGTCTCTGCTGGGGGCCGGCTGCCTGCCGCAGCCGCAACGGGTCGATCCTCCGGTGCGGCATTCGGTCCAGTCGGATCGCTTCACACTGCTCAGCGATGTGCCCCTGAGGAAGGACCACTGGCTGATCGTCGATCTCGAGGGTCTGGAACGGGAGATCGTTGGCGGACTGGCGTTGCCCGAGCCGACACGGGAGGTGGTTGTGCACGTGTTTGCCAGCCGCCGCGAGTACGAGTCGTTCATTGCGACGACGTATCCGCAGTTGCCCAACCGGCGTGCGTATTTTGTGGGAACCCCCAAGAAGCTGGCCGTCTACACGTTCTGGGGCGACCGGATCCAGGAGGATCTTCGCCACGAGTTCACTCACGGGATCCTCCACTCATCTCTGAAGCACGTACCGTTGTGGCTGGACGAGGGGTTGGCCGAGTACTACGAGGTGGTGGGTCCGAAGCCTGGTGGGATCAACACCGAGTATGCCGATCGGCTGGCCGCCGCGGTGGCCAACGGCTGGCGTCCTGAATTGGCTCGCCTGGAACAACTCGAGCATGTCGCGGACATGCAGCGGGTGGACTACGAACAGGCCTGGGCCTGGGTACATTTCCTGCTGCACGGGCACCCCAGGGGTCCGGAGGTGCTGCGAGGGTACCTGGGCGAGTTGGGTCGGCGCCGGTACGTGGGGTCGTTGGGTTCGAGGATCCGTGAGGCGATCCCGGATGCCGACGAGCGGCTGGTGGCCTACGTGGCGGATCTGCCGACGCTGGCGCGCCCGCGAATAGGGGCGGGGACTGGCTCCGCAGCTGGCTTCGGCAGCGTAGGTGCCAGGGGCAGCTCTGGAGCCAGTCCCTGGCCTGGGGGTTATTCTCTGGGTCGTCCGCCTCGTCGGGGCCGGATGCTGTCGGAGGCGGGCATCTGGGCGACGGTCACCTTGACGGTCTGGTTTTTGCCGCCGCGTCGGATCTTGACCGGGTAGGTCTTTCCCACCTCGAGTCGTTCGACGATCGACTGCAGCTTGCGTGGCCCGTCGATCGCCTTGCCATCGAAGTGCTGGATGATGTCCTGGGGTACGAGTCCGGACTTGGCGGCCGGGGAGTTCTGCATCACCTCACCGATGATCGCCCCGGCTCCGATCTTGATCTTGAACTGCCGGGCCAGTTGTGCGTCGATCGGTCGCACGGCGACCCCCAGCCAGGCTCGCTTGACCTCTCCGTCGCGGATCAGTTGATTGCTGACCCAGCGGACCATGTTGACCGGCACGGCGAATCCGACGCCGGCCGAGCTGCGGGAATTGGTGGCGATGGCGGTGTTCATGCCGATCATGCGACCGCCCATGTCCACCAGGGGCCCCCCGCTGTTGCCGGGGTTGATCGCCGCATCGGTTTGCAGGAAATCTTCTCGCTCGGCAATCCCCGGCCCACGCCCCTTGGCGCTGATGATGCCGGCTGTGACCGAGAGATCGAGGCCGAAGGGGCTGCCGAAGGCAAGCACCCAGTCACCGACCTGCACCGGGTCGCTGTCTCCGAGTTTCAAGGCCTGCAGCGGACCGGCTCCTTCGATCTTCACGATCGCCACGTCGGTCCGCGGGTCACCCGTGAACTCGGTGGCCGTAATCTCGCGGCCGTCGTGCAGCCGCACCACCACTTCCTGGGCGTCCTTGATCACGTGGTAATTGGTCAGGATGATCCCCTTGGCATCGATGATCGATCCGGATCCCATGCCCTGGGGACTGCGAGGAATGAGACCTCCGGGGCCGCCGCGGCGGCGGTAGAACTCGCGGAATCGCTCGGGCAGGTCAGGATTCTGCTCGAAGAACTTCTCGATGTCCTCCCGGCCACCCTTGGCCGGGTCCTTCTGCTTGACTCTCAACGAAACCACCGCCGGCAGGACCTGCTTCGAGACGTCTCGAAAGATGCTCGAGAGCTCGGTGACCGAGGCGGCTGTGGGAACGGTTGTCGGCTTGTTCTGGGTCACTCGCTGCCCGAAGCCGACCGCGGCCACCAGGCCGACGCCGCAGACCAAAGAGATCAACCAGGGCGTGCTGCTGCGAAGCAATTTCATCGTGAGGCTCCTCATGGGACCGCAACAGGTCTCCCCTCGAAGCACTGGCCTCGAGACCTGTTGTAGAAGTCTGTCTTGGCGCGGTTGTGGTTCGGCCCGATGTTGTGCTGTGTACCTGTCAGTGTAAGTGCTTACGCTGCGACCCTCCAGACGTGTTGGCCGCTCGTTGACTTTCGTGGTTGACCGACCTAGTTTGCGGACCGGTGGGGCGCGAGCGTCCCGGTGTGGGGCGAGAGAACCGGTGAGGTGTCACGGGCGTGGAGTACGAGACCGAGAGTCTGACGTGGGAGGACCGGCTGGCGGGGTGCCAGCAGGCCATCGGCGTCGACTTCGATGATCTCGAAATCCTGCGCCGATGCCTGACGCACTCCTCCACCGCACCCACCCGACTGGAAAGCAACGAGCGGCTCGAGTTCTTCGGCGATGCCGTGCTGGGACTGGTCGTGTGCGACTACCTGTTCCGGACATATCCCGAGCGAGCCGAGGGGGAAATGACCCGGATCAAGTCGGCGGTGGTCAGCCGCACCACCTGTGCCGAAGTCAGCCTGGAACTCGGACTCGATCGATTTCTCAAGCTCGGCAAGGGCCTGGTCCGCGGCACCGGCTCGACACGCACTATCCCCTCCTCGATCCTCGCCGCCGCCCTCGAAGCTCTCATCGCCGGTGTCTATCTCGACCAGGGCCACGAGGCGGCTCGCAAGTTGGTCGAAGGCTGTCTGGCCGATCGGATCACCCAGGCCGCCGAAACCGAGTCGAGAAACTACAAGCACCTGCTGCAGCAATTGGCTCAGAAACGGTACGGCCTGACGCCCGATTACCTGCTGCTGGACGAGCAGGGCCCCGACCACGCCAAGTGCTTCCAGGTGGCCGCCAGGATCCTGGACGAGATGTTTCCGGCGGCGTGGGGGCCGAATAAGAAGGAAGCCGAGCAACTGGCCGCTCAACAGGCACTCGGCGAACTACTGCCCGCGGCCGTCGAGGATGACGAGGATGACGAGGATGACGACGAGACCGACGAAGGCGATCCAGCAGAGTTGGAACCGGATTGAGGGGACTGGCTCCGGCGCCCGAATGCCGCTTCCCCAAACCGGGACAGGCACCTCCGCCCCGCCAGAGGCGGGACTGCGGAGCCAGTCCCTGAAGCGATCTCTCAGGAGTCGCCACCGTCACGGGCTGCTGCGAGGGCCAACTGGAGATTCTCGTAGCTGGTTCTCGCGATGTATTCGGCGCCCGGTTCGTAGTCAAACACCTCGACGGACACCCAGCCGTCGTATTCGATCTCCTCGAGTGCGCCCAGGATCGGGATGAAATCGGTTTCGCCCATGCCCGGTCCCAGCAGGTTGGTGTCGTTGACGTGGACGTGTCCCAGCCGATCCGAGTGCCGATGGACCAGTTGCGGCACCGGGTCGGTTTCCTGGCCGACCATCGCCTTGACGTCCTGGTGCAGCAGGAAGTTGTCGACTTCCGAGACCGACTCGACCCGCTCGATCAGCTCGACCGCGTCGGCACAGGTGAGGATGAAGTCGGTTTCGTTGCTGGTCAGAGGTTCCATGCAGATCGAGACATCTCGCTCGGCCAACCGCGGCAGCGCCCCGGCAAGTACTTCGGCGGCATAGCCCATCGCCTCCTCTCGCGAGACACCCTCGAGCAGGTTTCTCTGGGCCGGAGACCCAAAGACCATCAGTTCCCCGCCCAGGTCGGCACATGCATCGCCCAGTGCGATCACGTAGTCACGTGTCGCGTCGCGGACGGAGGGATCGGGAGAGGTCAGGTAGAGGCCTTCGGTCTGAGCCAGCAGCCAGTGCAGGCCGATGATCTCCAGGTCTCGCGACTCGGCCTGCTGCCGCAATTCGACTCGACGTTCGGGCTCGAGTTCGTAGATCGAGGAGGCCAGGGCGAAGGGAGCCGCTTCGATACCCGTGTAACCGATCTCGGCAATCAGGTCGCATTGCCGTTCCCACTCCCAACCCTCGAACAGCTCCTGGCAAATCGCGAATCTCATCACAGAGTCCTCGTCGCGCGGTGGGTCGGGGACCAGACATCCTAGCAGGAACCCCAGGGACTGGCTGCGTAGCCCCGTCAGGGGCGGAGGTGCCTGTCCCGGTTCTCGGCGATCGTGGACTCAGCATTTGGGACAGGCACCGGCGCTGCCAGTGGCAGCTCTGGAGCCAGTCCCCTCCGTACGGAGCCAGTCCCTGTGCTGGTGTCAATTTGGGTGGTTTGGGTTGAGATTCAAGGTTCTCTGGATTCTACCGGCGATAGTGCCGAGTAAAGAACAAGCGGTTTCACCGGTTGGTGAAGGTGTACCGGTCTCCTCGTGCCCCGGTTCCTTCCGTCTTACTCCCCTCAAAACGTCCCCCGAATCGATGACCACCTCAGTCTCCATCCGCCGGCCTCGCGTGCGGCTCACCCGTGTGGTGATGCTGTGGGTCGGCTGCGTGGTGTGCGTGGTCACCGGTCAGAGTGTCGAAGCGGGATATTGCGGAGCGGCCAGTTACCGGGCGTGTCCGACCCAGGCCTGCCGGGCCAGCGACGAGTTCTGTACGGCGAGGGTCCGTTGCAAGACCGAGTACCGGACGATGAAGGAGACGGTCTGGGAGCCGAAGGAATTCACCGTCTACAAGACGGTCTTCGACACGGTCCGCGAGCGGATTCCGCTCGAGTGCACTCGGACGATCTACGAGACCAAGTACCGTCACCAGAACTACACGGTGAAGATCCCGACGTGCGAGACGAAGTACCGGACCGAGAAGTACACCGTCTGCCGCAATGTCCGCGAGACGAAGTACAAGACCGTGAAGTGTGTCCATCGATACGCGGTGCATAAGACGAAGTACCGCGAGGAGTCCTACACCGTCAGTCGGCACGTGCCGGTGAAGAAGGTCCGCGAGGTCAGCTACACCGTCTGCCGCAACGTGCGTGAGACGAAGTACCGCGAGGTCAGCGAGACTCATTACAAGACGATCCGCGAGACTCACTACAAGGACGTGACCTGGAAGGTCTGCAAGCCGGTGACGCTCGAGAAGGAGGTCGAGGTTGACGGTGGTGAGTGGAAGACGGTGAAGGTCCGCTGTCGGACTCCGGTCGTCCCCAAGTGCAGCGGTCCACCGCGACCCGGTTGCGAGAAGCCAGTGCGGGTGGCCTGTGCTCCCCGGTTCCGGAGCAAGCGGGTCTGGGTCCCCAAGCGAGTCAAGAAGAAGGTCTCGTGTACGACTCATGTCACCGAGATCAAGCACAAGCGTGTGCCCTACACGGTGTGTCGCCGCGAGTCCTACTGCGTGAAGAAACGCGTGCCCTACACCGTCTGCAAGGTCATCCGCGAGCGGAAGACTCGCAAGGTCTCCTACACCGTCTGCAAGGTCGTCCGCGAATGTCGCACTCGCAAGGTGCCCTACACCGTGTGCGAGTGGAAAGAGAAGACACACGAGAAACGCGTGCCCTACACCGTCTGCAAGGTGATTCGCGATAAGAAGACGCGACGTGTGCCGTACAAGGTTCACGGGCATCGAACCGAGACCAAGACCCGCTGCATCCCCTACTGTGCTCCTCGCAAAGTCTGCTACACCCGCTACGTCACTCGCCCCAAGAAAGTGCCTCGCCAGGTCGAATACCAGGTGACCCGTTGCATTCCGCGGACGGTCACCCGCAAGGTTCCGGTGCGAGTGACGATACCGCTGAAGATCAAGTCGAGCTGTTCCCAGCCACGCGACTGCGAAACCTGTAAGGACTGACACCAGAAGAGAATCACTGCCGGAACTCATCGTCTTCGGCCAGTTGGCATACAGGGCCCTTCAACACCTGCCCTGTGAGATCGGTCGTACTCCCGATTCGATCCTGTCCACCGCGAGCCGGTTTCCCATCCGGAAACCGGCTCGCGGTTTTTCATGGCTCCCACGTTTGTGGTCTTGTGATTCCTCGTGGTAGCGGGGAACCTGAAGGCGTCCGGCTGCGTCCAATCAGGGCTTGGTCGGGCTTGGTCGGGCCGTTCCTGATTTGATCGGGACGGATACGGGGCCGAGTCGAATCGGGCGGGATACTCGGGCCTGGAGATGCGAACGTGACACATCCGGTACGCACGCGTCCCCGGACCCTGGTGGTCCTGGGTGGACTCGCTCCGTTGTTGGCATTGGTCTCGCTGGCCGCCATCGCGTCGGGGCTGGCCATTGAAGGCCGAGCCGTGAACCAGGCCGGCCGCGACGCGGCCGCTCGTGTTCGAGCGAAGAGGCTGCTCAAGGAGGGGAACTTCCGCGAGTCGCTTGCGATTTCTCGTCGACTGGCCCTGCAAGAGACCACATCAGCGACCGAGGTCGGTGACGATTTGGTGCGTGCGATCCAGTGCCTGGGTCGCCTGGGTCGGACTCCCGAGGTCGACGTGTTACGCGACAAGTCGGTGGAGGTGCACCAGGGCAACTGGCGGCTGTTGCTGGCTGCCGCAAAAAGCCTGGCCCATGGCACTCATTCAGGCCGGATCGTCGCCGGAGAATATCAGCGTGGCAATTCGCGTGGCCGCGGGAGCTACGTCAGTTCGTTCTCTCGCGACCGTTCGAAGGCGCTGGGTTGGCTCGAACAGGCTCTGCCCCTGGTTGTCGCCGAGTCCGCTCAGCGGAAGGCCCAGGGACGGACCGAGCGGGGCCGTTTCTACATCGACCTGGCCGGCATCATTTTTCAGGGTCGCGACATCGGGGGTTCGTGGCAGCTGGCCATACTGACTGACACCTCCAGCACGCCGGACTTCGACCAGAACCGGTTTGGGCTCTACCGCCGAGGCTCCTCGGGCACGCCCAGGGGTGCTCCGGTCGACGACCAGGACCGGCCGGTGTTCCATCTCGAGTCAAAAAACTACAAGTCGGCCGTTTCGGACGGCCAGCGCTGGCGGTGGGCGTTGGCCGAGGCGGTCCGCGTTGATCCGGTCCTGAAGATCGAATCGCTTGTGACCCGTGCCCGTTTCCTGTGGGGCCAGTTCGGGGTCCAGACCATGCAGTACGCCGGCATCCAGCCTCGCGAAACCGATGACGACGACGACGAGCCGGCGGCGGGGCCGTGGGCCGTGAGAGGTTTGGCCGAGAGCGAGACGATCGCGAGGCTGGCCAGCGGCGTTCGGCGATTCAAGCTGCCCGACGAGCACAACCACATCGCATTGTTTATCGAGGCCACTGGCACGGGGCGAGGGTCGATGGCCGGCTTGGCAGCCGATCGGCTGGCCGGCGTCTTCGAAAACCGCCAGCAGTATCCTCGAGCCGCCATCGCCTGGCGGGATGCAATCGAGAAGTTTGGGCAGGGGACCAACTCGTCCCGCCGCAAGCGACTCGACCAGATCATCGGACGCTGGGGCGGGTTCGAACGCGCCGTGGTCGCTCCGGCCGGCACCGCCACCACGATCGACTACCGCTTCCGCAACGGCAGCGAATTGAAGCTCGAGGCGTTCGCGATCCGGGTCGACCAGTTGCTGGCCGACGTCAAGACTTATATCAAAGGCAAGCCTAGGCGGATCGACTACAACACGATCAACGTTGAGAACGTTGGCTACCGCCTGGTTCAGCAGAACCAGCAGAAGTACGTCGGCGAGCGGGTCGCCGCCTGGACCCATAAGCTCTCGCCCCGACCCGCTCACCTCGACCGGCTGGTCACTCTGAAAACGCCCCTGAAACAGGCCGGGGCCTACCTGCTGACGGCGCGGATGACCGGCGGCAACGTCAGTCGCATTATCCTCTGGATCAGTGACACGGCGCTGGTGCACAAGCGGATCAACGGAGGCGACCTGTACTACGTCGCCGACTCGGTCAGCGGGTCACCGATCGCCCGGGCGAATGTCGAGTTCTTCGGGTACGAGCAGCGGCGGGTGGCCAAGCAGCAGTACCAGGTCGACGTCAGGCAGTTCGCCGAGTTCAGCGACGTGAATGGCCAGGTGGTGCCGCAGGTCACAGATCCCAAGCGGCGATTCCGCTGGCTGGTGGTGGCTCGTGGGGCCGGTGGCCGTCGAGCCTACCTGGGGTTTCGCACGGCCTGGAGCGGACGCCGCACGGCCAGGGTCTTCGACCGCACCCGTGTCTATGTGATCACCGACCGACCGGTCTATCGGCCCGGCCAGCCGGTCAAGTTCAAGTTCTGGATCCGCCAGGCCCGCTATGACAAGCAAGACGGCAGCGTATTCGCCGGACGCAAGGTCACGATCCGCGTCACCGATCCGCGGAAT
>CAUZJR010000104.1:0-13083 GCA_963580005.1 Planctomycetota bacterium | reverse complement strand
CGCCGCAAGCAGCATTCGCTGGCTGACCATCGACTTCCTCGCCGAGCCGGGTCGACGCTATCACCTCGAATACGGTCCGGCCGTACGTCGGACCAAGTTGCCGAGCGAGCTGGCGATAGACGCCGGCGGCCCGGCCGGGACGACCCTTGTGAGGGCAGGTCGGTGGCTCTTCGAGTTCCGTCAGAATCCGGCTCGCCTGGCCCGGGTCGCACTGGATTCCGACGGTGACGCCGTGGTGGATGACGACGAGGTGGTCTGCAACGGGGCGGTCCATTATTACGTTGATGGCAACGGTGAGCGGGCCGAGTCGAGAAGCGGGGGGCGGATTGTTGTCGAGGAGTCCGGTCCGCTGCGGGCCTGCATCCGTGTCGACGGGGTCTATCAGCCTCGGCAGGGTGAGGCGATCGTCCAGCATCGCACCCGTTATCACATACTCGGGTCCGGTGGACTGGTTCGGGCTGTTCATGAGTTTCGAGTGGTCGGATCGACACGTGGCACGGTGTTCCGAGACATCGGCTTGGAATTGAAGCTGCCGGAAGCGTCGGCGGGTCGGTGGATCACTGCCCCGCTGCCGGACGGCCAGCCCGGTCAGCAGAAAGTCGCCACGTTGCGAGGCGAGTCGGCGTCGCTGTCTTCGGTGCAACAGACCTTCCGCCACTTCGGCAACCCGATCTGCCGCGCCGCTGTCGTTGATGGCAGCGGCCCGAAGGACCGTGTACTCGCCACCGGCAAGAAGGCCGGTTGCTGGATGCAGGTGGGCGATCGAGGATGGTCGATCACCGGCGGGTTGAAGTGGTTCTGGCAGCAGTTTCCCAAGGAGTGGGAGGCGGATGGTGACCGGATGGTGCTGCACCTGTGGAGCCCACGTGGCGGTGGACTCGACTTCGGCCGCAAGGGACTCCTGGAGACCCTGGGAACAGCAGGCCGATTCTGGCTGCTCGAGCGGGGCGGCGACCCCGGCAAGATGAATCCGGTGGCCGGTTACAAGGTCTTCGCCGGCCACGCGGCACTACAACGCGGCGACGTCGATGGGCTGGGGATCAACAAGCACCACGAGTTCTATCTGCATTTCCACGATGCTCGATCATCGGGTGATGAGGGAATCGAGTACGGACGGCTGGTCGAGGGTCCTCCGCTGGCGCTGGCCAGCGGACAGTGGAACTGCTCGACCGACGTGTTCGGGCCCCTGGCCGCTCGGTCGGGGGATCTCGAGACGAAGCCGCCCGAGCGGATCGTCGACAGGATCTTCGACCTGAAGCGATATGCCCAGGATGCATTCGGGGACTACGGCTGGTGGATCTTCGGTAGCGGGCCTCACTACAGCTACCACTGGGACGCGAAGCTCAAGCGGCACTTCGCCAGTGCGATGCGGTTCGAGTACCACACCTACCAGAAGGAGACGCAGCTGTGGTGGTGTTACCTGCGGAGCGGAGAGCGCAAGTTCCATGACTGGGCTCTGCCATCCGAAGACCACTGGGTCGACGTGGCCGTGTCGCATCGTCCGCTGAAATACCGCTGTGCCTACCGGGGAGGTCGGCCGCAGGACCAGGAGCTGCACTTCCGACCCGGTGAATGGGCGATCGACAGCCCGCTGTTCTATCTCAGGCAACGCGACTCGGCCGAGGCGTGGCTACGCGGCGGGGCCCAGTTCTGGGCGTCGTATCATCGGACGCTCGAGACCACGACCCTGGCGTATTACCTGACCGGTGACGAGCGATACAACGACGTGATCGAGTACTGGCGCGACTACTGGGGCGAGCTGGCCGGTGTCACCAGCGGGTCGCAGGAGGTGAAGCCGTGGTATCGCGAGCAGCCGTGGTTCGTGGCCACCGAGCCGGGCGAACCCGAGGTGAGCTGGGCCAGGATGATCCGCGACTACGCGCCGTTCACCTCGGGGCTCAGACACCAGATGACCCAGTTCTTCAATCTCGCCACGTTGTACGAGCACACCTGGGACAAGAAGGTTGGGCAGGCTCTCCGCGAGTGCGCCGACGTGTACCTCGACCCCGAACATCCCATCGGTGTCTGGCGGACACAGGAGAATTCTCCGCCGAACCATGCCGCGGCACCCCGGTTGGCTCACTTCTGGGTCCCGGCACTCTGGAAGTACCACCGCGTCACCGGTGACCCGAGGATGCCGGGAGTCTTCAGGAAGTACTTCGCCGCCTGTTACGGAACCGATCCGTTTCGCGAGGACATCGGCCAGTATTCGAACGTCCACATCGGATACGCCTGGTACTACACGCGTGACCCGCGGCACCTGCGTCCGGCCCGGGTGGAACTCGATCGCCTGATGCCCCTGGCCAAGCCGCTCGAAAAGCCTCACGACCTCGGCCGCCGCATCTACAACCCCTATGCCCCGATCCAGTCCCTGACCTCGGTCCCCAGGCTGATCTGGGCTCTCGACGACGCGAGCCGTCGCGGCGTACCCGTTGGACCTCCACCCCGGATGAAGCCCCAGCGAACTCCGATCGCGCTGTTCAAGGCCGAGGGGGTCTCGCTGAAACTGACGGTGTGGGGTTTTGACCCCCAGCTGCGGCTGGTGGATTTCGAGGGGAAGCCGGTGCTGGTTCGAGTCTTGCGTCGCGATCGTTTTGCCACCGATCTGCAGCCCTTTGATCGGACGACCCGCGACTTCGAGGTGTACCTGATCGAGTGCGAGGTGCCCGCTGATGCGGCGGCGGGTACGTACCTGCTGGTGCCGGGTCTCGAGTGTGCAGTTCTGTCGACCAACAGCCGCACCCTGCACCTGAACGCCTCGCGGCCGATCAAGCTCGATGCCGGCCAGCGTGCCTGGTTGCCGCCGAGCGAGGCTCTGCTGCGGTTGCAAAGTGCCGTGCCGACTGCCTGGCGGCTGGCCACCTCCGATGGCATGCCGATTCCGTCTCGGATGGTCCCGGGCGGCTTGGAGAGTGAAGTGGCCGTGGTCGGGCGAGTTGTCCTGCAGAATGTCTCAACCGGCGGTGGCTGGTTTCGACTGGACGGCCTGTCGGCGGGTAAGTGCTGGGTTTCGCTGGACGGGTTGATGAGGAGTCCGCCGGTGACGGCGGCTCAGATCGCCGCCGCTTTACCGCGAACCATTCCGGTCGAGCTGGCCCGAAAATTCGTCCCGGGCCGTTTTGGCCAGGCCGTACCGGTGACCGAGAAGCGAGATCTGGTGCTGCCCGATCATGTCGTCGCCGACGGAACTCTCCGTCGCCTGTTTACCAGTAAACGAGGATCGATCGAGTTCTGGATTCGCAAGCTGTGGGACGATCGACTGGCAGGTTCACCGCGAGTGACCTTCGTGGACAACGGGCTGATATCGGCCTGGAACGCCTGGCGGCTGCCGGTCAACGAGTGGGCTCACGTGGCCGTCGAGTGGAGACCTCTGAAACAGGACTCGACTCGCCGGGCGGTCCACGTCTACGTCAACGGGCACGATCGGAAGAGCTACCGCAGTATCTGGTGGGACGGCTACGGGCGACAGGAGTTCCGGTTCCCGGCCGATGGCAAGTGGCTGAAGCGGTTCCTCTGCCGGGCGTCCCGGGGGGCTCCGTTCCTGATCGACGAATTGCGGGTCTCGGACGTGCCGCGGTATACCGACGAGTCGATCGCACTGGGGCATCGGCAACTGGTCAATCCGAGACGATTCCGCCCGCCGAGCGGGAGGTTCGAGCCGGATTCGCACACGCTGCTGCTGATGCGGTTGGACGGCAATCTCGAGGCCACCTGGCCGGTGTCGAAGCCGGCACCCGGTGGTCGATTCGAAGCCCGGTGATCGGGTGTCGGTACGCGGAGGTACCTGGTCCACAGTTTCGGGAATTCTGCAGTTGATACACTGAACCCGCATACAGCCATTCAAGCAGGCTGCTCGGGCGGCCGCTGTGGGGATCGAGCATGACAAGCGACCGACACCGGTTCGTGGGGACGGGAGCCATCGGGCTGTGCCTGGTGGTCCTGTGGGTTCCCTGGTCTGTCGAGGCGTCCGACGACGAGCGGCCGATCTGTACGATCGCTGCGATTTCCCATCCGCACATCACCACGCTGTCGGCCAAGGAACTGGGCAAGCGGAGTTGGCTGGCTTCCAGCAGCCCGATCGGGTTGCGGAAGGCGGTTGAGGCCGTAAAGAGCAGCAAGCCGGACGCCTTCGTTGTGCTCGGGTCGCTGACATGGACCGGTTCGGATGCCGACTTCGGAAAACTCAAGACGTTCTTCGCCGATGTCGATGTGCCGCTGTACCTCGTGCCCGGCCCCAGGGACCTGGTCGACGGAGGTCTGGAGCGGTTCGGCAAGCACTTCCCGAAGCAGCAGGGTGACCGTTATTCGGTGAAGGTTCGTGGCGTCCATTTGCAGTTGGCGTCTCCCCTGATCAAGCCGACTCCGGCCCAGCAGGCTCAGAGGCTGGAGTGGATGGAACGAGACCTCGGGCAGCCGGGCGTCTCGCCAGCCGTGCTGATGTTTGGCGGCCTGACATATCCCGCGACGAAGCCGCCCGTGAAGCCTCAACCTCTACAGAAGAGGTACTGGCAGCTGGTCGAGCGTGCCGGTGTGGCGGCACGGCTGACTCCCAGCCACTCGCACAACGTCGCCTACGAGAACAGCCTGCCGATCTGGAGCATACCGGCCACCGGGTGGAGTCCTCGGAAGTGGACGGTGGCCTTGATCCGGGTGTATGTGAAGCGGATCGAGCTGTCGGTGGTTCGAGGTGCCGGTCAGCCGTTGCAGAGCCTGGTGATTCCGAATCCGGTCGCCGCTCCGCGTCTGCCCACCGCGGCGTCGGATCCCTTCGGCGTGCCGACTTACAGCCAGGATCTGGCGCTCAAGCCCGAGCTGACTTTCGTGCAGTTGTCCGACTCGCAGTTCGACGACAAGACCATGGACCGCTACAAGGCCCGGTTCCGCTACGACCAGCAGATGAACACCCTGGCCGTCAAGCAGGTCAACCGGCTGAATCCGGCGATGGTCTTCATGACCGGTGACCTGACGAACAAGAACACGCTGACCGAGTGGAAGACGTTCGAGAGCATCTACTCGAAGCTCAAGCCGCCCTTCTACACTTTGCCGGGCAACCACGACATGTCGGCGGCGGGCACGCCGGATCGGATCGCCCTGTATCGGCGGTTCACCCGACGTGAAGCGTACTACTCGGTCGAAAAAAACGGCTGCGTCTTCATCTGCCTGAACACCGGCACGGCATCAGTGGATCGCGAGCAGATGGCGTGGTTCCGTCGCGAGCTGGAACGGAACCGCAGCGCGAAGCACGTGTTCGTGCTGGGTCACTACCCGGTACTGGCTGCGTTTGGAAACAACGTGAAGGGACCCGAGGCGACCGAGATCCTGACCTTGCTGAGGCAGTACAAGGTGGCGGCTTACCTCTCGGGCCACAGGCACCGCTATGACTACCGGGTGCACGACGGAGTGGCCCACGTGCTGTGCGACTGCCTGTGCTGGGGCGAGTACCTCTCGTACCAGGTCTACCACGTCTTCCCGGATCGCATCGTCGCCTGCTGGAAACCGATCTTCCGCACCGACGGCAACCGGCCGCTTTACGAGCGGGTGGTGTTTCCCGAGCCGCGTTATCGAGACTGAGGCCCGGTGGCGAAAACGCACGGAACTGTTCGCGGGTCAGCGTGACCTGGGACATGACCGGTGCCTTGAAGAACGACGATCGTCGGTCTGATTGGTGGACGTATTCGGCCAGGCTGACTCGCCCGTCGGAGCCGACTCCGCTGCCCCGCATTGGATGTGTTGGGCTGGGGCTGCTCTTGCGGGGCCGGATCGGTCCGAAGGCCTTCAGGGCGTTGTCGATGATCCGGTTGGTCTTGCCGGCCATGTCGCCGAATCCCTTGAAGGGACGGCCCAGCAGGGTGCCATCGGGGGTCAGGACCCAGATCCCCTGGTCGGTCTCGTTACTGATCGGCCGCTTGTTGCCCGGCTTGATCAGCGGCTGCAGGAACCGGGCTCCCTTCGAGCGAGGATTCAGCACGGTCCGGATATCGACGGCCCGGTCGAGTTGGTCCAGGGCGTCGGGGCTGGGTTTCAGGTCTGTGAACGAGGCCCTGGCTCGGGAGTGGTCCAGCACGACGGTTGTATGCCTGGCCTTCCTGTTGATCCGCCAGCCGGTCAGTGTTCGGTCATCGGCGGGGATCACGACCAGGTAGACGTCGGCCAGCTTGTGTTTTGCGGCCCACTTGGCCAATCGCTGCTTGTCGCCACCGACCCAGACCACGAAGAGCCGCGGCCAGCACTTCAGCCGAATCTGCCAGCCGCGTTGACGATTGGCCAGCGCGCGGATCATCCTCGCGGTCTTGCTGTCCAGCTCCTTCACGAAGGAGACCACATTGACGAGGTTTCATTCCAGTGAAGTGGAGACCCGGACGTGCCTCTTGGAGTCGGTTCTCTTCAACAGGTCGACGTTGAGCGAATAGGGAAGCCGGGTGTTGGCAGCCGGACCGGAAACCGGCAACTTCTTTGCCGCCGCGGGTCCCAACGACTCCACAGCCGCTTCGGCCAGGCATGCTGTCGCCAGCAGTGGGATCAGCAGGAGTCCGACGGGCAGCTTCGTGAGTGTGTCCAGGTGTTGCGTCGCGTCGTGTTCCACTGCGCGACCGACTGGCCAACTGCCAGCCGTTGGTCCTTATTATTGCCCGAGAATCAGCTGGTTCAACAGGGCACGTGCTGCTTCGGGCTCTTCTGACTCTACCGTCATTTCGGCCATGAGTGTCTGGAGCATTCGCCGTGTGGCGGGATTCTTGACGTTTACGATCAACTCCTCGAGATGCTCGACGAACTGCTCGGGCTCCATCGAGTTTTTCAGGATGGCGGCGGCGTGGGCCGCGGTGGCGACTTCGTGCTCGGCCAATTGCGCACGCCGCATGGCCAGCTCGATGCGACCCATGCTCACCTCAAGACCGGCTCGCTCGAACTCCAGGTGTATCCTGTGCCTGTGCATCTGATGGTCTTCGCCTTCCTCACCCTCCTGGTCCTCATCACCGCCGAGAGTCTCTTCAAGTTCGTCGAGTCGTTTGAGGATCGTCTCGGCCTCGTCCTTGAGCTTCCGGGCGAGCGGTTCATCGCCCCCGTCGGCCGCCTTGTCGATGGCCGTCTCGAGTTCGTCAAGTTTCCGTTCGAGAGTCTCGGCCTCCTCGCGGGCCTTTTGTCTGGCGGCTTCCTGTTCCTGTACGAGAACCGTCTCGGCGGCAGTTGCCTGGTCACCTGCCATGGGAGTCGTCCAGACGCGTGCAACCACGAACCCCGCGGCCAAGATCGCAGCACACAGCAGTAGAGGTGTGGGACGCATGTTGAGTTCCTCAGGCAGTGTGAATGGGGGCAAAGCCGATCGGCCAGGCAGAGACTGGCTGTCTCAAGCGAGACAGTACCACCGATGGCGTTTCTTCGCGCGGGCAAAGATTCCCGGAAAATCGGATCATCACTCTACCGGGAATCCAGCGAACGACTCGTAATCCTGTATCCCAGTACGGAGTGGGAGAGGCCGGTACGGCTGGGGTTGCTTGTGGCAATTCGGCTGCCGCCCGATCACACTTGGCGTATTGACCCTCTGCCTTGTCTACGTCGCAACAGGAACGAAACGATGCGTATGCTCACCCATTGCCTGGTTGCTCTTGGGTGGTTGACTCTCTCGGGTGGCGTCTTCGCCCAGGAGTCGCTTGAGAAGATCGAGGCGAAAGCCGTCAAGAAGGTTGCCACCCAGTTTGCCGAGCAGGTACAGAAGTTCGACAAGCCCCAGGTCAAGATCTCGCCCGATATCACGACGGCCAACGGGGTGCACAAGCCGGAAAAGGCCGGAGTGCTGGTGATCCCACAGAAGGGGCTGACCGCACAGTCGCTGGCCAAGGCGGCCAAGACGAAGGAGGGGGCCGGCGTCGGGTTCCTGTTCTGCCATCACCTCGCACCGGCCATCAACGGGCAGGCGGTGGCCAAGGATCAACTCCGCAGTGTCAGCTTCGCCGGTGACGACGGCGGCGAGATTGAGATCTCCTGCATGCTGCTGGTTGTTCGCGAGCTCCCCGACAAGGGGCTTAGGCTGTTCGTCTACGGCAAGGGCCCCAAGCCACTGCTGAGTGCGAAGCTATCCAAGAGTGCCGGGCCGGGAATCAAGCCGCTGGCGGTCGAGGTCAAGGACATCGAGGCAGAGACCGGTACCCTGACCCTGACTCTGTTTGATACGCACCAGGCCGGCTTCAAGGTGATGCACCAGCCCTGAGCGAACCGGCCGGAGTGATCCTCTTGGTAATCTCGACACCCGCAGCGATCTCAGACCCCAACCGCATTCGCTTCGCGATCCGGCGCTGTGCTGTTCTCGGGCTGGTGATTTCGGGGATTTGCTGGCCCGGTCATCGAGCGTCGGCGCAGGACGACGCGACGAGTGCATCGCAGTTGTCGGCGGCCGAGGTGGCGAAGATCGTCGAGGACGACGATTGGGTACTGGTTGACACTCGGCCGACAGACGCATTCAACGGCTGGGCGCTGGATGGCATCACACGAGGTGGCCACCTTCCGGGTGCGGTCGACTTTCCGGCTGGTTGGCTGGATGTCGAAGTGAAGGGCAAGACCGACAGACTGGCGGCGGCACTGGCCACGAAGGGCATCCGACCCGACAGGCACATCGTGCTGTATGGCATCGGCAAACGGGACTCTCAGAAAGTGGCCGCCTACCTGGGACAGGCCGGATTCCGAAAGCTGCACGTGTTTGATCTCAAGGACTGGAACGCCGACAAACTCAGGCCCCTGGTTCGGTACAGGAACTTCCAACTGCTGGTCCCCGCATCGATTGTGAAGCGGCTGATGACGGGCCAGTTGCCCGAGACGTTTGGCGAGACCAAACGGGTCAAGTTCGTGGAGGCCAGTTGGGGTGGCGAGGGTGCGTCCTACTCGAAGGGTCATGTTCCCGGCAGCTTTCATGTGAACACCGACCATTTCGAACCGCCTCCCTCGTGGAAACTCGGCAGCCCCGAGGTGCTCGAGCGATTTGCCACGCGATACGGGTTCCAGGCCGACGACACCGTGGTGGTCTCGGGCAAGGACCCCACGGCCAGCTATCGGTTGGCGATCGTGCTGCGGTACATGGGTGTGGCTGATGTGCGGGTGCTCAACGGAGGCTTTGATGCGTGGAAGGCGGCCGGGTACAAAGTGGAGACGCAAAGCGTGCCGCCGCCGAAGTCGCCGGGATTTGGTACCAGGATCCCGAAGCGGCCGGCACTGATAGACACGACGCCTGAGGTGAAGAGGCGATTGAAGCAGACGAAGAAATTCACACTGGTGGACGCGCGGACCTGGGCGGAGTTCATCGGGACGACCTCAGGGTACAAGTACCATTTCCGCAAGGGTCGGATTCCGGGTTCGGCCTATGGCCAGGCGACCTTCACCGGTGCCAACTCTCTGACACCCTATCGCAACATCGACAACACGATGCGGAACGCCCAGGAGATCCTGGCGCTTTGGAAGCGATCGGGCATCGCCACCGACAGACACCTGTCCTTCATGTGCGGCGGTGGTTGGCGAGCGGCCGAAGTCCTGACGTTCGCCCAGGTGTTGGGCCTCCCCAGGACATCGCTTTACAGCGACGGCTGGATCGGGTGGAGCAACGACCGATCCAACCCCATCGCAACCGGTGCTGTCGGTCTTAAGAGTCCGGAGCGGCCGTAGTCGCCGGCACCGTTTTTCGGCGTTGAGGGTGGCGGTCTGCCCGGTGTGCCCGGTGTGCGGACGCTTGACTTGTGATCCGTGCCCAGCACAGAAGTCTCGCCCTGACATCACTACAAGCAGATGTTAAAGGCGCGACACATTCACGTGAGGTACTGATTATGAAGTCTGCTCTGCGATACATCATTAAGTCGAAAATGGTGGTCATGTTCCTGGCGACGCTGTTGACCTGCCCGGTGTCGATGGATGCCAAGTTGCCGAGCCATCCCCTGGACGGTCTCACCGCCGCCGAACACTTGACGACCCGCGCGTGGGGCTTGTCGTGTCCCAGGTGAAGTATGTCGATGACGGGAAGCCCCGCTCGATTCTCTACCAGGGACATCTCTCCGAGTTGTTCGTTCCTTATATGGACCCGTTGATGGACTGGCGGGACCGAGCGTACCTGGATCTCGCGGAAAACCCCGGTGGCCTGGCGAATTCGCTGCAGCCGGGGCTCGACTGTCCCAGCCATGCGACGTTCATCGATGCCGTTGTCGCCAACGGACAGGGGATTCCAGTTCGTGTCGAACGAGCGGCCTGCCTGTTTGAGTTCGATCCCGGTTCGATGGCATGGCGGCACTGGGATTTCATGACTCGACGGACCGAGAGTCGTGCCAACCGGGTACTTGTTCTCAGGATGATCGCCACGCTGGGGAACTACGACTACGTGTTTGACTGGGTGTTCATGCAGAACGGGGCGATCCGGATTCGTGTGGGCTCGACGGGAATCGACCAGGCCAAGGCGGTGACCCGCAGAGATCTCAGAGACGGCAAGGGAGAGCCGCCATTTGGTCACTTCGTGGCACCTCACACCGTCGCAGTCAACCACGATCACTATTTCAGCTATCGGCTGGATCTGGACATCGACGGGGTGCAGAACAGCTTCCTGCACGAATCGCTCAAGGTGATCGAATTGCCCAGTGGGCCTTGTCGCAAGGTCTGGGTGGTCGAACCGAAGATTGCCAGGACCGAGAAGGAAGCCCGGATGCGGATGCACATGGCACGGCCGGGTCTGTGGCGGGTGATCAACCCCGCGGTGAAGGGCGCGGTGGGGAATCCGGTCAGCTACCACATTCGAGCGATGGGGACGAATCGGTCACTGCTGAGTGTTGAAGAGTACCCCGGCGGACGAGGTGGCTTCACCAGCAACTATCTCTGGGTGACTCCCCGTCGAAGGGATGAGCTGTATGCCGATGGCAAGTACCCGTTTCCCACGAAACGAAATGGTCTGC
The DNA here is from genome assembly GCA_963580005.1 of Planctomycetota bacterium. Classification (GTDB taxonomy): domain Bacteria; phylum Planctomycetota; class Planctomycetia; order Planctomycetales; family Planctomycetaceae; genus UBA8437. The sequence continues at coordinate 2,167 of CAUZJR010000104.1, read as the reverse complement.
CTCAATGGACCGACCGGGACCGTCCGATCGAGAACACCGAGATCGTGGCCTGGTACACGCTGGGCTTCCATCACGTCGTGCGGGTTGAGGATTGGCCGGTGATGTCGACGAAGTGGGATCAATTCGAAATCCGGCCATACAACTTCTTTGACAGGAATCCCGCCATCAACCTGCCCAAGTAGGCCCGGCTTCTCTTGGAGGTCAGAGGGGCAGGGGGGGGCAGGAGGTCACGCGGTCAGTCGGTCGCCCGAGTTGTCGATGCCTCGGGGTTGTGGCATCGACTCGGTCACGATTTTCCAGCTTCGGCCGTCTTCGCGCATCGCCTGGAACGAGCGGGCCTTGTAGGCGAACTCGAGTTCGGGGGTCTCCAGTGGCCGTCCGGCGTGAAGGGCGGCACGCATCATGGCGTCGGTCTGGCCGGTCGTCATCAGCGTGCGTTCCAGCGGATAGGGCGATCGGCCGTTGCGGAAGTGGTCCTGGATGGCGTGAGTGAGTGCTTTAAAGAGGTTGCGGTTGTTCCAGGGTCCGACGTAAAGCGACGTGGCAGCGGGCTTCCGCTGGCCGGTCAACCGGCAGGCGAAATTCCATCTCGTGTCGTTCTTGCCGATATTGAGCATCGTGGCCTTCAGTCCATCGGCGTAGGTGATCAGCAGGCCATCGGAGGTCGTCCGTCGTTCCCCGGCCACCTGCTGGATCGATCCTCCGGCGGACGCCGCCGTGCCCAGTTTCGTGCCCAGCTCGGCTCTCATCGCCGCTTCGGCCAGCTTCAGCGACCAGCGTCCGTCCCGGGCGGCCTTCCACAAGCGTGGACCGCGCAGGTACTCGACACTCGTCACTCCCGTCTCACCTCCCTGCCGGGTCTCGACAAGGGACTGCAGCACTTCCAGTGCATGGAAGCCGTAGGCTTCGAGCGGTCCGCCGTGTATCGAGACGGCTTCGGCGATCCGGGCTCCTCGAGGCAGATCGATCGGCGGACGTCTCTGGGCCAGCGGCACCGAGCTGCCGGCCATCAGCGGGATGTTGTGCTCGCGGGCCGTCTCGTACATCTGCCGGGCCCAGTCGAAGCGATAACACAGGTGCTTGTCGTTGAACACGGGAATCGTGCGACGGCTGTTGCCGATCACCTCGACGATCTCGTCAAAAAACCTCTTCCGCGGGTACCTCTTTTGCCCGAGCCGATTGAACGAGTAGGTGCCGTGTTCACCGATCGACAGCACGGCATCGACGGCCAGTTTCCGGCCTCCGACTTTCAGTGCCTGGGCAATCGTGGGGAAGATCTTGATCCCGTAGTCGCGGGCCACGCCGCGTGCCATGTCGAGCTTGGGGAACTGGTCGACGTACATCGAGACGATCCGGAACTCCTTCCGCGGATCGATCCGTTGACCGCAGAAGAGATACGGCTCGAGGAAGTTCTCGAGGATGACGTTGGCGTGAGACCTGTGTCGGAAGCAGGTCAGGATCGCGGCGACTCGAATGGTCATGGCGGCCCAGACTAGCAGCTTCGGCGGCTGCGGGATGCCTGGTGGCCGACGAGGTCGCTCACTTCGCCGTGTCGTCATCCTGTCTCGCAGCCGCGTCGGCGCCCGCGTGGAGCCTGGTGTCGGGGTATTCGGCCGACCAGGCAAACCAGCGGCACTGGACCGAGTCGACCCAGCGGAGCGTGCGGCCCTTGAGCGGCCCGGACTGGGCTCGGCCTTCGATGCCCCAGTGCGACTTCGTTTCGCGGTCGACGAACGGTGCGGCCTGGGCCTGGGCCTGGGCCCTGCGGTCCAACTCCAGCGTGACCTGTCGTTTGGACTTGTAGCCTTCGGCCCTGGTGCCGTCGACATCCGGAGCATAGCAGCCCGTTGAAAAACACAGGTTCGCGGGGTCAGACGCCCCGCCTTTTGCGGGGGGCCTGACCCCTTCACCCGATCGATGGGGATTGGAAGAAATGGGTTCAGGCCCCGCCACGGGCGGCGTCAGACCCCAGGCTCCCGGTTTTTCAACCCACCGCAGGCCGGCGAGACGCGTCCGCATCGCGTTGCGTGACATGACCCCGTTCTGCCGTCTCGTGCTAGACTGCATCCCGTCGCCGAGAAATGGGAGAACCGAAGCTGATGAAACGCCACAAAGTGACAGGATGGGTGCTGTTGGCCTGCGTGCTGGTTCCTGCCGTGAGCGTCAA
>CAUZJR010000103.1:0-13233 GCA_963580005.1 Planctomycetota bacterium | reverse complement strand
CGGAGATGACCGTCTCTTGGGCGGCAATGGTGACGACATCCTCAGAGGCCAGGCCGGTGCCGATCAACTGTCCGGCGGCGCAGGCAACGACCTCCTCAACGGCGGAAGTGGCTTTGATCGACTCAGCGAGAGTTTCGACGGAGACTTCCTGCTGACCGATACCACCCTGACCGGGTTGGGAAGCGATCGACTCATCGGCATGGACGGCGCAACGCTCATCGGTGGTGCCGGTGACAATACACTTGATGCGAGAGGATTCAGCGGTACGGCCACGCTGATCGGCCAGTCCGGCGACGATCTCCTGTTCGGCGGAACCGGCGATGACGTCCTCTCCGGGGATTCCGGAAACGACATCCTAATCGCCGGGCCGGGCAACGACCGGCTCCAGGGCGGCTCCGGTAACGACATCGCACTCGGTGGTGACGGAGACGACATCCTCAAGGGGCAGGGCGGATCATCAGACACGCTCGATGGAGGCTCCGGAGACGACGTCTACTTCGGAGACTTGTCTGAGATCGACGAAGAATTTGCCTTGCTCAACAACTGGATTGACGACCTCGGCTAGATCGTCCGCCAGCCACCAACCGTCTCTCGGCATCACCCGGCCGGCCCTGCAAAAAGTCGGGTCAGTCTTTGGCCGTGGCCGGGAGTGTTGGTTCAGAGTTTGATTGCGCTCCAGTTGAACCGGATGCCGTATCCGACACCTGGATCCCCCCCCCATCGGAGGCTATCTCGTCCGAAGTCCTTACCTCGTAACCCACCACTTGAAGATCCCCCTCGGTGTCGGGGATCAGTTCCTCCATGGCGATCGACGTTCCATGGGCACATCCGTCGATCCACGCCTGAATTCTCTGTTGACCACGTCGCGAACGGAAGGCACTGCCGGAGTACCGACGAGGCATCAGCGGCCGGCCTGCCGACCCGTACTTGGTCGCGTTGAAGTACCCCGCCTTGAAACCCTCGGCGAAGTGGTGTTCGTCATCCATTCCACCAAACATTACCGTCGAATCATTCCAGGCCGTGGCAGCGGCCGTCCTGGCCTTGATCGAGACCAGTGAGTCATCGATTCCATCCCGAAGATCAGCACATCCGGTGGCAAAGCCAATCAACAACCCCACAAGAACCACGAAAGTCCTCATCATAATTCCAAGTCCTTCCCTGAACCTGCCACGCACCGCCGGTTCTTTCTGATTGCGAGTACCTACCCCGATCACCCTTCCACCTGGCGATCTACCGCACCGGCACCCTCACTGACCATCCCTGGTCCCGGTGGCTCGTGTTTTCCTATTCTTATTTCCCGTGGTCTGCTTCTGCAGCCACTGGCGTGACTCTCGTGTCGACCTGAGTGGTGGCCGACGGTGGCGAGATGCACTGCAGGGCGACACCGGCCGCCCGTGCCGTGTCTACATTCTCGTCGTAAACCAGACGCACCAGTGCCGGGATCGCCGCCTTGGCAGCCGGCCCATATCCCCCCAACACTAGAGCCGCCGCAGCACGGACTTCACTGTCCGTGTCTTCCAACACCTTGATCAGTGTCGAGACGCATCGCTCTCGCTGCGTGACCGTGGCCGATTGCATGGCGATCGCCGCCATCATTCGCACCTTCGGCTCTGGGGCTGACAGCATCCCCACCAAAGTGTCCGTCGCCGTCACGTGGTTGCTATCCACTCGCAACATGGCTTCGGCCATGTGTATACGGGCAATCCCCGTCCGGGCCGACAATTGTTCACCCAATGCAGACATCACCTCCGGGTGACCCGACGCTCGGGTTCCCAGCATGTACGCCGCCAGCGATGCTTCGACGTCCGGTGCCATCCCAACGGCCTCGATCAACACCGCTCGAGCACCGGCGTCGTCAGGTCTTGCCTCCAGAATCCGACTCGCCGTGTAGATCTTTTCCGATGTGCTCACCGGCGGGATCTCCGTCCGGCGGTTCGGAGCAATCTTCTCCACTGGCTTGTCGGTCAAACCGGCCTGGTCCGGCGTCACCAACGCCACGGCGTCCCGTTTTGGATCTTCAACTTTGGCAACGGCTTCTAACGCCTTCGGTTGGCGTCCCAACTTCAGGACCACGTTGTCTCGAGATCGCTTCAGTGAATTGCTCAGACGCTGCCACATGGGAGTTGCCGCCGGCTTCGGGTCTTTTTCGGACTCAGTTTCCGGCTTCGCTGCAAATCGCTCTCGGATCTTGGCCCAGGCTGTACGTGTCCTGGTCACGATCGTATTCGAATTCTGCAAGTCCGTTGCAGTCGTCGGCTCTACGCTCACCACGGTCGGTGTTTCTTTCGCCACCTTGGTGATGGTCTTGGGGGTGCTGGGATCCTGCGGGGTCGGCTGCTGAGGCTGCTGAGGCTGCAGCGGCGTGGGTTCCACCTGTTTCTGCGGTACGCTCGCGACATTCGTCCTGATCGATCGTCCGCTGCTGGAAAGCTGTGGTTTCAGCGGAAGTCTGTTGGGGAGTTTCAGTCTTGGCGGAACCGCACTCCCGGTGGGGCGGAGGCTGCGAATCCGTGACCCGGCCTGGGCCAATGCCTTCTGCGTCTTTAACAGCCGCGGCTGCGGACCACTCTTTGAGGGTGAGCCAGCGCTCGCCGCTCCGTCATTATCCTTGGGCCGCTCCGTTTTCAGTTTGGCCACAGCACTGGCGATCCTGGTCCTGATCGACTCGGTTTCTTTGGCCACCCTCGTTCCGACCGGCTCCCTGGCCGGCTCCCTAGCAGGCTCCCTAGCAGGCTCCCTGGCAGACTCCCTGGCAGGCTCCCTGGCAGGCTCCGTCTCAGCGGGTGCTGCCGGCTCGATAGGCTTGACTGCTTCCACGAGCGTCACCTTTGCGACGCGAGCCGTCGACTTGGGAACGGTGGCCCTCAACACCGCCTCGGCCGCCGCCCGCATCTGGGCCAAACGAGTCGCCGCCTGCAGGTGGTCAGGTTCGGCCCGCAGGACCCGTCGATACAGTTCAACTGCGTTCAGGACCCGGCCCTGTTGCTCGAACAACCGAGCCGACCTCATCAACCGCGAGGTGGAGACCTTGGGTCCACGAGCCTCGAGCAGGCTGGTCCAGGCCAACGCGGTGGCCAGGAGAAAGATTGCGAGAAGCACTACGTAACGAATTCCGGCTGGCTTCATCCGCCTGCCCCCCCGAGATGTGTGGTGTGTGGCAACTGACGCTGGATGATGACGACCCGTAGTTCCAATCACGTGGCCGTTGTCTTGCAGATCCAGCCGCCCGAATCCGGCCGCCTGCCTGTTGGCAGACCGACACCAGGACGGACGACGACTGTCATATCGTATTGCTTCGTATCGGTTCTGGCGGTCCGCCGGGTTGAATCGGAAAGCACTGTTTGGAGGTTTGATCGGTCTGACGCGACTGGAGATCCTGGACCTGCTTCTCGAGGCCACTCGACGCAGAGGCGCTGTTGCCGATCCGAGGACCGCTCACCATAATCCCCTCTCTCCCCACCCCCCACGGCTCCGGTCACCCACCACTGTATGTTCCGATCCGACCTCCGCAACATTGCAATCATCGCCCACGTGGACCATGGCAAGACCAGCCTGGTCGACTGCCTGCTGCGCCAGAGTGGCCAGTTTCGCGAGAACCAGCTGGCCGGTGACCTGATCCTCGATTCGAACGATCTCGAACGGGAACGGGGCATCACGATCCTTTCCAAAAACATCGCTCTGCCGTTTCGCGACACGACCATCAACATCATCGACACCCCGGGCCACGCCGATTTCGGAGGCGAGGTCGAGCGGGTGTTGCAGATGGCCGACGGAGCCCTGCTGCTCGTCGATGCCTTCGAGGGACCTCGACCGCAAACACGATTCGTGCTCAACAAGGCCCTGGCCCAGAACCTGCGGCCCCTGGTGGTCATCAACAAGATCGACCGACCCGACAGTCGACCCGACGAGGTGCTTTCAGAGACCTTTGACCTGATGGTCGAATTGGAAGCCGACGACCAGACGCTCGACTTCCCCTACATCTTCAGCAGTGCCCGCGACGGCTACGCCACTCACGATTCGTCCCAACGCAGTGGCACCATGCAGCCCTTGCTCGAGATGATCCACGAGCACGTGCCCCCACCTGAAGACAACTCGGAGCTGCCACTGCAATTGCGGGCGACCACGATCGAGTGGTCCGAATTCGTCGGCTCGATCGTCATCGGCCGGCTCAGCGCCGGAGTCCTGCAGGAGGGACAGCAGGTCACCGTGCTCAAGGCTGATGGAGTCGAGTCGGCTGGAACCGTCACCACGGTTGAGCTCTTCGACAAGCTGGGCCGGCAAAAGGTTGCCCAGGCCCGCTCCGGTGACATCGTCGCAGTGCAGGGTCTCGATGAACCGGCCATCGGCGACACGATTGCCGACCCACTCGATCCCCAGCCACTGCCGCGGCTGGCCGTCGATGAACCAACACTCTCGATGATCTTCACCCCCAACACCTCACCCCTGGCCGGACGCGAAGGAAAATTCGTCACCAGCCGACACCTGCGAGCCAGGCTGGGACGGGAGGTGAAATCGAACGTGGCGCTGCGGGTCGAGGAGGCTGACGCCCAGGACGCCTTCAGCGTTTCCGGACGCGGCATCCTGCACCTGGCGATCCTCATCGAGCAGATGCGTCGCGAGGGCTACGAACTGTCGGTGGGGAAGCCCGAGGTGATCAGACGACAGGTCAACGGGCACTGGCACGAGCCGTTCGAACGACTCGAGGTCGATGTGCCACCCGCGGATGTCGGGCCGGTGATGGAACTGGTCGGCGTCCGGCGAGGCCAGGTGAAGGACATGACCACCGGCACCACCGGACAGACTCACATCGAGTTCTCGATCCCCGCCCGCGGCCTGATCGGCCTGCGGACTCGACTCCTGAACGCGACCCGGGGCGAGGCGATCATGCACCACCGGTTCGATGCCTACCGGGCCTGCGACGGTGAAGTGCCCCGACGAAAGAACGGCGTACTGGTCTCACAGGCCAACGGAAACGCAGTGGGATACGCGATCTGGAAACTGCAGGAACGCTCCGAGCTGTTCGTTGCCCCCGGAGACGTGGTTTATGAGGGAATGATCGTGGGCGAAAATGCCCGCGACAACGACATGGTCGTGAACCCGACCAAGGAAAAGAAACTCACCAATATCCGCGCAGCCGGCTCCGACGACAACATCCTGCTGAAGCCGCCCCGCGAGATGACACTCGAAATGGCACTCGAGTACATCGAGGGGGACGAATACGTCGAGGTGACCCCGGCAGCCATCAGGCTCCGCAAGATTCGCCTGACCGAAAACGAACGCAAGCGGAACCGCCGGGCCTAGAACCCGGCGATCGGGTTCAGAGGTGACCCGGTGCCCCCGCGAACCGGGATCGGTGAAGCCGTCAGCAGGAAGTCCCACTGTCGGTACTTCGCACACGTATTCCCCAGGTCCTCCAGGTCACAATTGTCGAAGATGTGGCAGCCCATCGCGTGCAGCAGCAGCAGGTGCACCGGGTGGGTCAGGCCCTCGACCTGCGACGGCATCACGTCCATCGCCGCATCGCTGCCGACCATCGCCACGTCCCGCTTCTTCAGCCACGCGCAGCACGAGGCGTGTAAGCCGGGCATCCCGACGGACTGCACATCCCAGGGCCCCTTGGCATCACGACGTGCCCACCGCCCGGTGCGGAAGAACACGATGTCGCCGCGGCCAATTTTCAGCTTGGCCCGTTTCTCCCACGCATCCAGGTCCTCGGGGTAGATCGCCTCGGCCGGCTCGAGCCACTTCTTGCCTCGCAGCCGTGGTATGTCCACCAGGATGCCGCGAGCAAAAATGCCCTCCCGCAGGTTGTGAATGCTCAGGCGACGGGCTCCCTGCTCGGTCACGTCGGCGTGAGTGAAACCGTTGTAGAGTCGGCCTCGGAAAAAGAGATGGCACAGCGAATCGATGTGGGTGTGCGCGTAGCCGTGGTAGTTGACGCTGTAGTTGTCCACCGCCCAGGGTACGCCGGGAGTCCGCCCGATCTTGAGCATCTTCTGGACGAACGGATCGGGGTTGTCGACCGCCTTGATCTCCTCGGGTATCCGCGCCAGGGAGACCATCACGCCCCGCTTGACCAGCTTCGCCGCGCGACGACGAGTCTTCTCGGTGATCAGGTTCAAGGAACCCAGCTCGTCGTCGTCGCCCCAGCGATTCCAGTTCGAGAGTTCCTTGAGCTGCCGCTCGATGTCGGTCAACGTCATCGCGTGACGCACAGCCGGCTTGTCGGCGGCCTCGAGACCACCGAGCGATGTGGCCAATTGAGCTGCGACCACAAGCAACAGGGCGGCTGAACAGGAAGAGTGTTTCATGGGGGAATGTCCGTGGGTCATGGCGGGGACTCGAGGCCGACAGCAGGCCGGCTCAACACCACTCACTGTGCCAAAACCGCACGACCAGTCAAGCGCCACACGCCCCGGCTTGAAGCCGCCTGCCTCGATCGCCACCATGTTCTCTCACACCGCACCATCCACTCCATACACTCTCGGGGACTCGGCCATGTCCAACCCCTCGGTTCCTGACAACCCGTTGATGGCTCGAGACGGACTACCCGCCTTTGATCGAGTCCTCCCCGCACATGTAAAACCCGCCGTCGAAGAGCTGCTCAGAGAGACCACAGAGGGGCTCGAGGAGATCGAGGCTCAACTGACGGATTCGTCTGCGGGCAGCTGGAGCAATACGATCGAGGCCCTCGAGGTGCTGGGCCGGGGCTGGGAATACGCCTGGTCGCCCGTCACACACCTGATGGGTGTCGGGAACTCCGACGAATTGCGTGAGGCTCACGAGGCGGTCCTGGCCGACGTGGTCGCCCTGGGCCTGAGGCTGAGACAGAGTCGGCCGATTCACGAGGCCCTGGTGCAGATTCGCGACGATGAATCGGCCTGGAGTGGTCTCGACGAAACTCAGCAGAGGATCATCACCAGGCGGATCCGCGACGCGGTGCTGGCCGGGATCGCCTTGCCCGAGGCCGAACAGGAACGCTTCAACCAGATTGCCGAGCGACTGAGCCAACTCAGCACCGACTTCTCAAACCACGTGCTCGACGCGACCCGGGACTGGGAACTGTTGCTCGAAGATCCCGCCGATGTCGAGGGGCTTCCCGGCACGCTGAAGCAACTGGCCTCGCAGTCCTTCAACGAACAGGCCGATGACGACACGGCACCAGGCGACCCCGACTCGGGTCCCTGGCGGTTCACGCTCGACGCGCCCAGCGCCATGCCGTTCCTGCAGCATTGCCCGATCTCGCGGTTGCGTGAGCAACTCTACCGGGCCTTCGTGACCCGCGCATCGGGCGGAGAACTCGACAACACGTCTCTGATCGACGAGATCCTCGAGCTGCGTCGGGAACGCGCCACGCTGCTGAGATTCGACTCGTTTGCCGAGATGAGCGTGGAAACCAAGATGGCCGACGTCGCGGCCGTCGAGAGGATGTTTGACCTGCTCAGGAACGCGTCGTGGGACGCGGGCCAAGCCGATCTCGAGGACCTGAGGATGCTGGCAGCCGAACGCGGCCAGCAACAGCCGCTGGCACACTGGGACCTGGCCTTCTGGGCCGAACGGCTCAGAGAAGCACGCTTCGACCTGACCGACGAACAACAGAGGCCCTACTTCCCACTCGAACGCGTGCTCGAAGGACTGTTCGACTTGACCGGTCGCCTGTTCGGAATCGCCGTCGAGGCGGCCGATGATGACGTCCCGACCTGGCACAAGGATGTCCGCTACTTCGGAGTCCGCGACGAGTCCGGACAGCAGATCGCCGCCTTCTATCTCGATCCCTACTCCCGACCCGAGAACAAGAGGGGCGGGGCGTGGATGGACGAGTGCCTGGCGCGGCGCCGAGTCGATGACGATCTGCAACTGCCCGTGGCGCACCTGGTCTGCAATGGCACTCCACCGGTCGGCGACTCGCCCTCGCTGATGACGTTTCGCGAGGTCGAGACGCTGTTCCACGAATTTGGCCACGGCCTGCAGCACATGCTGACCACCGTCGACCACGCCGATGCGTCGGGGATCAACGGCGTCGAGTGGGATGCCGTTGAGCTTCCCAGCCAGTTCATGGAGAACTGGTGCTACCATCGCACGACCCTGATGGGCATCGCCCGGCACTTCGAAACCGGCGAGCCCCTGCCCGATGTGCTCTTCGAAAATCTCTGCCGGGCCAGGACCTACCGAGCCGGCTCGCTGATGCTCCGTCAGCTGAACTTCGGGATGCTCGACATGTACCTGCATCATCAGTACGACCCCACGGGTGACGAGACGGTACTCGAGGTCCAGCAGAGGATCGCCGCGAGCACATCGGCCCTGGGACCTCTGCCCGAAGACCGCTTTCTGTGCGGCTTTCAGCACATCTTCGCCGGCGGATACGCGGCGGGATACTACAGCTACAAGTGGGCCGAAGTGCTCAGTGCCGATGCGTTCAGCGCGTTTGAAGACGCCGGGCTCGAAGACGAACAGGCCGTCGCACTCACCGGTCGCCGCTTCCGCGATACCGTGTTGGCCAGCGGGGGAGGGCGGCACCCGATGGACGTCTTCCGCGACTTCCGGGGCCGGGATCCCAGCACCGACGCACTGCTGCGACACAACGGAATGGCCTGAAGCTCGACACAAGACCCTCGAGCTGACTCAACCTGTCCCCAAAACGAGCTCAGATCAGCTCGCGGATCGGCAAGCGGCCGTCGGTCAGGTATTGAGGTCGCCCGGCGGGATCGTCGATCGTCGCGGTCCGCACATCGATGCCCAGGTTGTGGTACATCGTGGCAAACACCTCGAGCAGGTGCACCGGCCGCTGTACCGGTCGCTCGGCGTTGCGACTCGACTTGCCGATCACCTGCCCGTTCTTCATGCCGCCACCGGCCAGGAAGCACATCGCCACCTCGTACCAGTGATCCCGGCCACCCTTGTTCTTGTTGACTCGCGGCGTGCGTCCGAACTCGCCCCAGACCACCACCGTCACATCCTTGTCCATCCCGCGTGCGCTCAGATCCTCGAGCAGCGCGTGCAGCGAGCGGTCCAGGTTGGGCAACTGGCCACGGAGATGATTGAAGTTGTTGCTGTGAGTGTCCCAGCTGCCCCAGTTGAAGCCCACCACGCGGACTCCCGCCTCGATCAGCCGTCGGGCCTTCAGGAACATGCTGCCGCTGCTGCCGTACCGATCTCGGACCCGAGGATCCTCGGTGTTCATGTCCAACGCGTCGGCCACGCGACCCGATGTCACGATGTCGACGGCCTGGCGGGTGTAGGAATCCAGGGCCAGCATGTGACCGGTGTGGTCCACGTCGCGCCGCAGCCGGTCCAGGCCGACCAGCAGGTCGGTCCGAGACTGCAGGCGGCTGGCGGTCAGCGTTTTGTTGAGCTTCAATTCACCGCCCTGCGGCTTGTAGGGCTTGTGCACCGAGCTCAGGTAGCCGGTGTAGGACCCGTTGTAACCGACAAACGGCGGAGCCCCGCCGGTGCTGCCGTGCAGGCGAGAAGCCATGCTGCCGATCGAGGGCCGCCCCCCCATGCTCTGCAGGCTGCTGCGGGCAAAACCGGTCTGGGTCGGATAGTCGCTGTGGTCGGCGATCGAGCCGGTCAGCGAACGGATGATCGAGTACTTGTCGGCCGCCTGGGCCAACATCGGCATGTGCTCGCAGATCTCGATGCCCGGAACGTTGGTCGCGATCGGCTCGAACTCGCCACGGAACTCCCGAGGTGCCTCGGGCTTCAGATCGAACATGTCGGCGTGAGAGGGACCACCGGCGAGGTGGATGTTGATCAGGGCCTTGTGCGACGAACCGCTCTCTGCCCCAGCCTCGGCACGCAACAGCTCGGCCAGTGTCAGCCCGCCCACGCCCATGGCTCCGACCTGCAACGCGTTTCGACGCGTCATGCCGTCACAGAACCGTTGTCCCTGCTTGCCCGACCTGATCGAGAACATCCAGTCTCTCCCCGTTCGAATTTCAGCGGTGCCACGCAACCTGCGTCGCATCCCAAGGCCCCGTTCTACTACGAATCACAGGGCGCTATCAACACTTCTCGGCCATTTCACGTCTGCGGCGACGGTTTTCCTGGCACGACAGCCACTTCGCAACCCCACAGGACCCGCAGCTACTTCTTCTTCTTCTTCGCCTCAGCAGCCTTCCGCCTGGCGATGATCCCACGCAGTTTCTTCAGCTCCGCGGCTCGGACCTTGCGAGTGATCTTCGGCGGCCGCAGGTTTTCACTGGCCAGTTTCTCGGAACGCGGGATCGCCCGCATCCGGATCGATCGGTACCAGACCGGATCCCCGTGGTCCTGCAGGTTCAGGCTTGCGCCCCGAGCATCCAGCTTGCCGCCCCGCAACCGCAACAGCTCGACGTGCTCCTCCCAGCGAGGATCGGCATAGTCAAAATCGATCACCTTCCTGCCGTTGAGCCAGTGCTGGATCACGGATCCCTTGGCCACGATCCGGCCCGTGTTCCAGGTTCCCACCTTCGCTGTCGCATCGTGAGACGGGGCGATGCAGAAGTACAACGACGCGGCACTGGTCCTGGGGTTGCGTCCGTCGACGTGCTTGGCATTGTCCAGGACCTGGTACTCGTACTGGCCCGGTCGATAGTAAATCCCGCTGTTGCTGCCCGCGGCCACCCGCCACTGGAATCGCAATTCAAAATCGTCGGGGACCTTCTTCGAGACATACACCAGGCTGCCGCCGCGACCGCCGCGAGCAATCGCCCCCTTCTCGGCCTTCCAGTTGCCCGAGTGTTTCCATCCGACCAGAGACCGACCATTGAACAGCAGCTCGAACCCCTGGCCGCGTTCGGTCTCGGACAGGGTGTTGGGCGCGTCGGCGGCCACGGCCACATGCGGATCAACCAGCCAGGCCAATCCCATCGCCACCAGGCAGCCAAGCCGGGCAGAACGATTCGTTGAGACCATCTTCGAGTACTCCTCGCCAGAGAACCAAACGATCGCTGCATCTTGCCGTGTGGTGCCTCGACGAGCAACACAACGGTGCGGGCTGGCGACCGATCTCTCCAGAGACCAGACTCAACGCCCAGCGACGGGTCCTTCTACTATAGATCTCCCGATGAACGCCGCCCAGAAACTCGACCAGCACCTCGCCGGTTCCGAGACCAATACCGCAGTCTCCGAAGCGGTGCTCACCCTCGACGACGGCTCGAGACTCTCCTTCTGTCACACCGTCGAGCAGCGTTGGACCAAGGCCACCGGGCCCGAGGCGGACGAATCGGCTGGTGGACTTGCCGCGGAACTCCTCGAGCAGATCACCGGCTTTCGACTCAACGCCAAGCACCTCGATATCCAGTTCGCCGACGGAAGCCGGTTCGACAGACCTCTGCCAAGGCGAGGCTGATGCGGGCCGCGCCCGCGAGGCGGGGTCAGCAGCAGGTCAGCAGCAGGACACCAAGGCATCGGAAGAACTGGAACATGACTTTCTGCTGTTCGGTGGCCGCCGACCGCGTCAGGACGAGCTGCCAGAGTGTATGTTGGGCACACTCGAGACGATCCCCGGCACCAACTTGTACCGGAATCCGACCGGGTATCTCCACGACACCCCAGCTGGACCCTCCGCCGTCCCACGACCGGAATCAGACCCGTGACAAGCACCCGCCCACCCGCGGCCGAAGAAGACCCAGGCCCCAGGCCCCAGCATCCCTCGCGGCGCGACCTGCTGCTGGGCGGCGCGGCCGTCGTCGGCGGCCTGGCCAGCATCGAGACCGCCTCGTCGGCTCCTGCTCACTCCTCGCCAGCGAACTCGAAGTGGGACAAGGAATACACCTTCGGTCACTCGCAGCTGTTCATGGATCAGTACCACCAGGGCATCCTCGGCATCCTTGGCAAGATCGCCGGTGAGACCGAACTGGTCGGAGAGCTGACATCACGGGCCGCCAGCGTGGTCCGGGCCGGACATGACGTCTGGACCTCGATGAACGACGGCCACATGCCGCACTGGGAACAACGCGCCGACCGACTGGGCAGTCCCGGGATCATGAAGGACCAAAAGGACCTCAAGCTCCTGAAACCCGGCGACATGCTGTTCACCAACCACTGCAACAAGCAGGTACTGGCAACCCGCGAGCGGGGCGTCTACGTGGTGGCTGTCACCATTTCCTACATCGACAACGAGTTCCGGCCCGCCGGGTTCACCGACGAATCGCACAGCAACCCCGACGGCCTGAAACTCAAGGACGTTTCCCACGTCATCCTGCACAGCCACACCCCCTACACCCAGGGCCTGGTCCGGGCGCCGGAAATCCCCGAGTTCCGGCTCTGTCCGTCGAGCCAGACCGGAGTGGGCGCGTTGCACTGGATGCTGAATGCCGAACTGGCCAACAAGCTGGCCCACCCGAAAGCCAGGCCGGTCGAGAAGAGCGTCGAGTACCTCGAGACGCTGGTGGACCGCATCAAGCAGATCGCCACTCATCGCGACGCGATCCGTGAAACGGCCGTGGCGATGACTCGCCGGATCCGCCGCGGAGGCCGCTGGTTCGTGCGGGCCAAGGCCCACGAAGGACTCTCCAGCGAAATGACGCACGTGGCCAGCGGACCGATGATCGTCAACTCCGGCGACTGGTCGACCAAGCCCCGCGAGAACGTGTTGCTGGTCTCGACCATCACGCCGCAGCACCCCGACGAGGTGAAGGCTGCCCGGACCGCTCGCTCCGAGGGAGCCCTGGTGATCGGCATCGGCCCCCGCAGCCTCGACGGCAAGACACCACGCAACGGACTCTTTTCTCACTGCAAAGTGACCTTCGACAACTTCTCACCCGAATCCCGCGGTGTGATCCGGATTCGAGGTCGCCAGCAGCCGATCTGCCCGACAACCGGCCTGACCACCAACGTGATTCAGCAGATGCTGTGTGCCCAGTGGGTCGACGAGATGGTCCGCCGCGGCTCGGTGCCCTACTTCTACCAGGGCGGCTACCAGCAGGGCGGCTCCGAATACAACGCCGCCATGAAGATCCACTTCGAACGGCAAGGCTTCTGAGCGATCCCCGCAAGCGAGGCCGCTGCCGCGGTCATGGGATGCTCACAGCCGCACCGATGACCGCGCCGTAGCTCACCGCGATCAGCGAGAGGACCCACGAGGCAATTGTCAGCCGGAAGGGCATCGATCCGTCGAAACGCGAGAAGAAGTAGAAGAAGTAGAAGAAGTAGAAGAAGTAGAAGAAGTAGAAGAAGTAGTAGAAGTAGTAGAAGTAGTAGAAGTAGTAGAAGTAGTAGAAGTAGTAGAAGTAGTAGAAGTAGTAGAAG
>CAUZJR010000102.1:0-13323 GCA_963580005.1 Planctomycetota bacterium | reverse complement strand
GATGTACCCCTCTTCGCCGTGCTGGTCCAAATCCAGGCCCTCACGCTCGCCGTCAGGATCGACCCGTAACCCGATCGTGGCCCGGATCGCAAGCAGCAGCACCAGGGTGCCCACCACGGCCAGGGCCGCGGTCGCCAACAGGCCTACCAGTTGAGTAACGAATTGACTGGTGCCGCCATAGATCAAACCGTTGAACGCCGGATCACCGGTCACCGCCGGCGAGGACAGCACGCCGGCCATCAGCAGGCCCAGGACCCCACTGGTCCCGTGCACACCAAACACGTCCAGCGAATCGTCGTATCCGAACCGGTTCTTGACCGTGGTGCACATCACGAAACAGACAACTCCGGCCACCAGCCCGATCAGCAGGCCCGAGAGCGGTGTGACCGATCCGCAGGCCGGAGTGATGCAGGCCAATCCGGCCACCGCGCCGGTGCAGGCGCCCAGTACCGTCGGACGACCGCCCTTGATCCATTCGATCGCCACCCAGCCCAGCAGGCCGGTGGCTCCGGCCAGGTGAGTCGTCACGAAGGCATTGGCTGCAAGTGCGTTCACACCCAGGGCACTGCCGGCGTTGAAACCGAACCAGCCCACCCACAACAACGCCGCGCCGATGGCCGTGTAGGTCAGGTTGTGAGGCGGCATGGCCTCGCGTCCAAAACCGACACGAGGACCCATCAACAGGCAACAGACCAGAGCCGCGACGCCGGAACTGAGATGAACGACCGCTCCGCCGGCAAAATCGAGCAGAGGAAACGAGGCGTCGGGGTTCGCACCGCTCAACCAGCCGTCGCCCGACCAGACCCAGTGCGCCAGGGGGCAATACACCAGCAGGCCCCACAAAATCGAGAACACGCACATCGCCGAGAACTTCATCCGCTCGGCAAACGCCCCGCAAATCAACGCCGGGGTGATGATGAAGAACATCATCTGGAACACCATGTGGACAGATCGAGGCAACGTGCCCTCCATCGGCACCACCTGCTGCCCATCAATCCACTCGGGCAACACGCCGTCCAGCAAGACGTAGTCGACCCCACCGATGAAACCGCCCAGCACACCGCTGCCAAACGCAAAGCTGTAACCGCACACGACCCAAACGACCGACATCAGACCGGTCAGTGCCGCACACTGCATCAAGACGCTCAGTACGTTCTTCTTGCGTACCAACCCGCCATAGAACAGGGCCAGGCCGGGTGCTGTCATCATCAGCACCAGTGCCGAACAAACAAGCACCCAGGCCGTGTCCGCCTTGACGCCCGGATCGTCGAGCGTGGCGGGTGCCGCGTCGTGTGCGACGGCAGCGGCCGGAGAAAGAGTCAGCAGCAGAACCAACGCCAACCATCGACTTCGTGACATGTTCATCGTCTCTTTGAGCCTCACATCCCAACCAGGCCGACGCCCGCGGAGGATCTCCGCCGACACCTCTGGATCCCGATCACGGTGTCCACTAGGATTCGGCAAATAGGGTATCACTCTCGGCGAAAGCCTGACTCTCTGGGCACTCGAGTGCAACTCTCATGCCACCACTTGGTGGAATTGACGCCGCCGGAGACTGACGCGGTGGCATCACGTTCTGCCCGACACGTCGGTTCTGTTCTCTGATCGGTTCCACCAGAAAGCGGCCGAACCGCCATGCCGTTCCACCAACTGGGCACGCTGCCGGCGCTGCTGGTCATCGGGGCAGCAGGGGGGGTGGGTCTGGTCCTGGGCCCGTTCCTGGACCGCTACGTCGTGCGGTTGGGAGCCGAGCGGCCACGAGGCGGCTGGATGTCGATCGGGCTGGGCCTGGGCTGGCTGCTGCTCTCGGCCTCGGTCATAAAGGGCGGGTCCCAACAGATTCCCTACGTGCAGCCGGACCCCATCAGTCACTGGTTCCGGCTGGTGTATCACGGGGTGCTGTTGGCATTGCTGCTGGCCGCAACCTGGATCGACCTGCGTCACACCGAGATCCCCGACGCGATCACCGTCCCGGGGGTCCTGATCGGAGTCGGCTGCGCCACGCTCTCGGGCGACCTGCAGCTGATCCACCTCTGGATGGACTGGAACCCGGTCTCCGAACAGCTGCACGGTGGAAACGTGGTGATCCCCGAGTGGATCCGGGACCACCGTCACTGGCACGGGCTGGCCTGGAGCAGTGCGGGGATGGCCTGTGGCGGCGGTTTGACGTGGGTGGTGCGAGCGGTCTCGAGGCTGGTGCTGGGGCGTGAGGCGTTGGGGTTGGGGGACGTGACCCTGATGGCGATGATCGGCAGTTTTGTCGGCTGGCAGCCGGTGCTGTTCATTTTCCTGCTGGCCCCATTCTGTGGCCTGTTCGTGGGCCTGGTGGCCCGGATGCTCTTCAACCGCCCCTACGTCCCCTACGGCCCGTTCCTGGCCACGGCCGCTGTGCTGGTTCTGATTTGCTGGCGCTGGATCTGGCTGTTTCCTCACAACGCACCCCGCGGCGGCTTCGCCGTCCGCAACCTCTTTGGCGACGCGGTGAGCCTGGCGATCCTCGGCGGATCGGCCCTGGCCGCCTTCTGCGGGCTGCTGGCCATCGTCAGACTCTACGGAACCATCCCCGTCGGTGGTCGCCGCCACGGCAAGCTCCGCCCGCATCAGGCAACCGAGCCTCAGCCCTCACCCCCCGATTCACCCCCCGACGCACCTCCCGAATCCCCCTCCGCATCGCCTGGGGACTGATCGGCGTCCTGAGTCGGATCGAGATCGAGTCGTTGAGCGAGTTCGTCGTAGTCGACTTTCTGGTCGGTGCCCTCGGGCACCACCCCCTCGATCAGTTTCCGGACCTGCCCCTGGGCCTCGTCTTGCGCTTCGGAGTAGGCACCGGGGTAAAGTCGTCGCAGGACGTTGAGGAACGCGCGGGTGGCCGGATCGACCGACAGTTGCCAGCCGATCGGCCATCGCGAATCGACCGGCGTGGGAAGGGAAGCCAACGAGCCCATCGTAACCCCTTCTGACTCGGAAGGAATGTTCACAAGACTGCTGCAACGGCGGTTCGACTCCGAGTGATCGAGTTGCCTGGCGACAGGGCCCGCGACTGTGCGTGACATGCTCAGAAACGCAGACCACCAGTGTCAACATCGCTTGGCCAGGAATCTCGCAGAATCGAGAATCCGTCTGCTAGATCATGTCCAGCTTCGGGTGTCGGCCTTGCGGCGGGCGACAGCAGTCGTCGCACTTGCCGTAGACTTCCAGCCGGTGCCCCGTCTGGCGGAACCCGTGGGCCGAGGACACCTCGGCCACCACCTTGGAAATCTCGGCCGCCGGAAACTCGATCAGCGTACCGCACTCGCCGCAGATCAGGTGATCGTGCTGCGGGTATCCGTAGTCGTGTTCAAAGACATCCCGCCCGTTGGCCCGGGCCACTTTCCGCAGCAAGCCGGCTCGTTCCAGTTCCTGCAGCGTGCGGTACACCGTTGCCCGGCTGACGCGACGGCCGTCGGTCCGCGCCGTCAAGGTCACCACCAGCTCCTCACGCTCGAAGTGCTCGTGCGACGAAAAGATCTGCTCGAGCACCAGGTCGCGTTCTCGAGTCAGTCTCTTGTTCTGAGTCGCCAGGTACTCGCCGAACTTGGCACGGGGCGAGACGGCAACCGAGACAGATTCCAGGTCACTCACGCCATCACCTCGACTGCCTGTGACTGGCCACTACTACGTCGCCCTCAACTGGTCAAGCGTCGCCTGGTAGGACTCCACGTGCGAGGTCACCTGCTCGTCGGCGTATCCCTGCGAGATCCAGAACCGCCGCTGGCCTTCGAGGATCGCGGCGGATTCCGACGGCGACTGTTCGGCCAGCCAACTGGCATGAGCCGGGTCGACGGCCAGTGGCGGCAGGGCGGTGCCCGCTGCTGTGGCGTCAGAGACGGGCGCCGTGCCTGAGACCGGAGCACCGGCCTCGACCTGCGCCTGGGCCTCGGGCGAAAATTCCACCCGGTCGACCGCATCGGTCGCTTCGGCCCCAGCGATGTCGCTGCTGGGTGTTACGGTGTCGGGAGGCTGGATCGGCTGCAGGGGCTGGTTGCCGCCGATCGGCGCGGGGCCGGTCACTTCCATGTCGAGATGTCCTGGCAGGAAACGTCCACCGGCCCCTCCGCGGGACCCGTGTTTTGGAGATCATACCTCATCCCGAATCGGCTCAGCAATACCGCGTCTCTGTCTCACCGCCAAGCCGAGGACTTGCCGGTTCAACCGCGGCTGTAAGGCCCGGTCGCCGATCCCACCAAGTCACCCACTCCTGCCTCGACACAACGGCCAATGATCGCCGCCGCCTCGAGCACCTGCTCGCGGTCGACGTCCAGGTGAGTGCAGGCTCGCAACCGATGCGAGCCGCTGGCACCGACCTTGACGCCGGTTTCGAAAGCCTTGGCTGCCAACTGGGTCGCATCACCGATCTCCGGATCGATCTCGAAGAAGACCAGGTTCGATTCCACGTCGTCGGGGTCGATCCGAACACCGTCGATCTCCGCAAGCGCCTCGGCAAAGGCCCTCGCGTTGGCGTGATCCTCGGCCATTCTCTCGACATGATGGTCCAGAGCATGAACCGCAGCGGCGGCCACGATTCCCGCCTGCCGCAACGCACCACCGAACAGCTTCCGCGACCGACGTGCCACGGCAATGTCCTCGGCCGAACCCACCAGGACCGATCCCATCGGACAACCCAGTCCCTTCGAGAAGCAGATCGAGACGGTGTCGTAGTGCCGGGTCGCCTCGGCCGCCGAATAGCCTCCCGCCACGCAGGCATTGAACAACCGGGCGCCGTCGACGTGAGTCTTGAGCCCGTTCTCGTGAGCCCATTGGCCGACTCGATCGAGCTGATCCAGCGGCCACGGCCGACCGCCTCCGGCATTGGTCGTGTTCTCGACGCAGACCAGCCGAGTGCGACACAGGTGCTGGTTGTCGGCCCGCAGCATGCCCTCGAGATCATCGACGTCGATCATGCCGTGGTGAGCCTTCAGCAGTCGGCAGCTGACCCCCGAAAGCACCGCCGGGCCACCAGCCTCGAAGTTGGCAATATGTCCGTTGTCGGCGATCAGCAACTCGTCGCCGGGCTGGCAGTGAGTCCTCACGCCCATCTGGTTCGACTGGGTCCCGGAACAGGCAAACACCGCCGCTTCCTTCTCGAGCCGCTCGGCCACCATCGCCTCGAGCCGGTTCACGGTCGGGTCGTCGCCGGACATGTCGTCGCCGCACTCGGCCTCGGCAATCGCCTGCCTCATGGCCGCGGTGGGCCGGGTCACGGTGTCGCTGTACATGTTGATAAACGGGTCGTGCATCGCCGATCCTCGGTTCGATAGTCCTGGGTCGCGTCGTGCTCGCGTCCCCCTCACTCTAGTCCCCGCGCGGTGGCTTGTTCAACGCTGAGCCCGCCGCCAATCGTGTGGTCAGCCCTTCGACGAGCCACTAGGATAACCCTCGGCCGCACACGACTCACCAGGTCGAAACCGATGACGCTCGACATCACCACCCTCGATTCGGCCGACGGAGATGCCATCGGGCTGATCGACCAGCTCCGAGCACAACTCAGCCCCCAGGGTGATATCGTCTCGGAGGCCGGCCGCGCACGGACCATCGAACTCTTCGGCGAAGCCCTCGCACCGCAGGACGTGGTCCAGAGAATCTGCGACGATGTCGCCCGCGACGGCCTCGACGCCGTGCTCGACTACACCCGCCGACTCGATGGTGCCGAACTGACCGCCGAGACGCTCAGGGTCTCTGACGACGAGTTCCACGCCGCACACCAGGCGGCCGACCCCGAATTCCTCGCCACCATCGGCCGCATCCGGGCGAATATCGTTGAGTTCCAATCGAGCCTGCTGCCCGAGGACGTGACCGTGACCCGGCAACGATCTCTCGAGACGGGGCAGGGGAGTGGGCAGGGGAGTGGGCAGGGGAGTGGGCAGGGGAGTGGGCAGGGGAGTGTTGAGTTGCGGCAGAGGTACCGGCCTCTGCGTCGGGTCGGCATCTGCGTGCCCGGTGGAGCGGCGGCCTACCCGTCGACTCTGCTGATGACCGCCGTACCGGCTCGCACGGCCGGAGTCGAACAGATTGCCGTGGTGGTGCCACCCACCGAGTTCGGCGGCTACAACACTCAACTGCTGGCTGCCTGCCACGAGTTGGGAATCGACGAGGTCTACCGGGTGGGTGGTGCCCAGGGTGTTGCGGCTCTGGCGTACGGGGTCGAGGGCATCGAGGCGGTCGACAAGATCGTGGGACCGGGCAACCTGTTCGTCGCCCTGGCCAAGCGGAGGGTCTTTGGCGAGGTCGACATCGATTCGATCGCCGGTCCCAGCGAGGTGGTTGTGATGGCCGATGAAACCGCCGATGCACGCTTCCTGGCCAGCGACCTGATTTCTCAGGCCGAACACAGCCCCGGCGCCAGCGTGCTCTTGACCTGGCACCGGCCGCTGATCGAGCAGGTCCGCGAGGCTCTTGTCGAGCAGTTGGGTCGACTGCCGCGAGGCGACCTGGCCTGCGAGAGTCTGAACCGGTTTGGAGCGCTGGTTTGCGTGGCGGATCCTGGCGAGGCGATTGCGTTGTCCGAGCGGATGGCTCCGGAACACCTGCACATCTCGACCGCCGATCCCGACTCGATCCTGACGCAGGTCCAGAACGCCGGTGCGATTTTCCTGGGCCATCACACACCCGTGGCCCTGGGCGACTACATCGCCGGCCCCTCTCACGTGTTGCCCACCGGCGGCACCGCGAGGTTCGCCAACGGTCTCTCGGCCAACGACTTCCTCAAACGATCCAGCGTCATCCGTTACGACCTCAATGCGCTGGCCGCCGATTCAGCCGACGTCTGCCGGATGGCAGACGCCGAGGGCCTGGGTGCTCATGCGGCCAGCATCACGATCCGTCTGGAAGACCCAGGCGACGGCAGTTCAGCCTGATCCCGGCGCCAACCGTGCCACCGCATCCCAGTCGACCTCGACCCCCAGTCCCGCTCCGGTGGGAGTCTCGATCACCGGCCCGTTGACCACGATCGGGTTGGTGGCCACCCGCGCCTCGTGGTAGTCGGGACCCAGGATGTCGCCGGGGTAGGTCTCCACCTGCATGTTCGGGCAGGCGACCACCAGGTGGCACATCGCGGCGGCGGCGACGTCGAGTTCGAGATTCGAGCCGATGCTGCAGGCGACCCCGTGCTCGGCAGCCAACGCGGCGATCTCCCACGCCTTGCCGATGCCACCGTTCTTGCCCGGGTACAGGCTGATCACGTCACAGGCCTCGTGGCGGATGCACTCCAGTGCATCGGGCAGGTCGAACACGATGTCATCGGCCATCACCGGGCACGAGATCGCTTGCCGGACTTCGGCCAGTGCATGGAAGTCGCCGTTGGTGGTCGGCTGCTCGAACAGCCCGACGCCCAGATCGGCCATGCGGTCCATCGCGGTGATCGAGGTGGCGGCATCCCAGCCGGCGTTGGCGTCGATGACCAGGTCGAGTTCCGGACCGATCGTCTCACGCACCGCCGTCACCCGGGCAATGTCCTCGTCGATGTCTGTCCCCACCTTGACCTTGATCGTCGTGAATCCCTCCTCGACCAGCTCCCCGGCCCGTTGGCGGGCTCGATCGACCGGGTAGGCTCCCATCGAAAACCGGCAGGTGATCGGCAACGGCCGCACCGCACCGCCGAGCAGTTCGTAGACCGGCTGACCCGCCTGCTTGCCCTGGATGTCCCAGCAGGCCATCTCGATCGCGCTCTTGGCAAACCAGTTACCCGCCGCCGCCCGGTCCATCACGTGGTCGATCGCCGGGATGTCAGCCGGATCGCAGCCGATCAGCAACGGCGTGAAGACGTGGTCGATGATGGCCTGGGCTCCCCAGGCCGTCTCGCCGCTCCAGCGAGCCATCACCGTCGCCTCGCCAACACCCTCGATCCCCGCATCAGTCTCGACCCGCACCAGCACGTAACGCGACACGATGTGCTGGCCCAGTGCCGAGATCATCCGGCGGGAGGGCTTCAGAGGGATCTCGACCTGGTGAGTGGTGATGCCTGTGATCTTCATCGACTTCCTCGTTCCCGACGATATCGCCTATCATCCTCTACCATGGTCCGCTTACGGCCGACCAGCATACCGCCTCCGTCGGTTCTTTCCATCGACCCGGTCTCGATCGTGAAGACGATTTTCCTGCCACTGTCGGTGATCAGCACGCTGCTGTTGGGTACGACGCTGGTGCTGGGCTTGATGATCGAAGACGCCGCCGAGGCGGCCTTGAGCCACCAGGTCGACTACCACCTCTGGACCTCACTGGGCGGGATGCTGTTCGCCACGATGGTGCACGGACTGGTGATGACCTACTTCATCGGGACCGGGCGTTGGTTCGAAGAGACCGACCGGGCCTATCCGCACAACAGCGACTGCCTTGCCGCCAGCCGAAAACTGAAGTCCCGTACGATCCTGGCCATCATCGGAGGATTCGGGCTGCTGCTGGCCGCCGGCACGCTGGGAGCCGCCGCCGATCCCGCCTCGCCGGTCGGGTTCACCGGCTGGCTGGGGCTCGAGCCCGCCACGCTGCACCTGCTTGTGGCACTGGCCGCCGTCGGAATCAACACCTGGACGCACCTGCTGGAGTACACCGCGCTGGACGAGAATGGGAAGCTGATCGAGCAGATGATGAGCCACGTGCGACGGATCCGCGACGAGCGGGGACTCGACAGCTAGCGCTGGCGAAACGGCACAGCCCCGATGAAGGCCGGGTCCTTCGGATCGCCCGGGCCACGTCGGGGCAGTGTGCCGGCACGAGGTTCGAGAAAATCGGCCACCTGCGGATCCGTCGATGAGAACTCGACCTGCACACCACGCTGGTTCGCCCCACCCGGCAGCATCAACTCGCGTTCACCCCGTTTCAGATCGGCTTGCTCGGTCCGAGTCGACCAGTTCTCGGTGACCGCCGCGGCCGCGCCGACCATCTGGCTGAACTTCAACTCGTCGTACTTGTTCTCCACCACGCACTCCGGACCACCCACCTCGAAAAACAGGTTGCGGCGAATCGAGACGTTGTCTGAGCTCTCCGTCGGCATGTGCTCGAACACCAGTCCGCGTTCCACCTGGGCGAACGTGTTGTTGCGAATCGAGACGGTTTGCAAGCGACGGTTCTGGCCCGAGAAGAGCATCGCCACCTTCGCCGACTGAATTATCGACTCCTGAAGCACCAGGTCCACAACGTGGTCGGTCACCTGGAGGCCGGCCCGCAGTGGCCCGATCACCCGGCAGCCCACGATCCGCACGTGCGAGTTGGTGTCGTAGGTGCCGGATGAGAACTTCAGGCCCACGGCATCCGGGCCTCCCGATCGCAACACCAGACCGGCCAAGTTCAGCACATCCTGGCTCGGATCACCCGCCACGCCGCGCGCGTCGATGCCGACTGCGGTGAACCCGTCGATCGTGAGATCTTCGAGCTGAACCCGATCCTGGACTCCGATCAGGACCACGCCCGAGGGTTTCCCCTTGGAGTCGATCCGGAAACCGACAATCCGGATGTACTCGACCTGCTTCAACTGGATCCCGGGCTTCTGGCCCGGTGCGGCAATCACCGCCGGCTCGACACCGGTACTGATGATCTCGATCCCCTTGGGCCACTGCTGCTGAGTGTCGTCGATCTCGATCGACTCGGCATAAGTGTTCCCGCCCAGCACGTTGATCGTCGCCTGGATCCGCCTCGAGCTTGTTCGGTACCCCGCCTTGTGGTCGCGAACGTAGGCGAGTGCCGCAGCGATCGTCTTGAATTCCGCCTCAGGACCCACCTCCAGCGTCCTCTTCGCCTTGGTCACCGAGGTCACCGGGGTCTTGGCAACTGGCTCGCTGCCCCCGGTTGTTCCCCCGCCGCCGTCGCCCTTGGACGTGGCCCCGCCGCCGGTTCCGGGACTGCTGCCATTTTCGCCGTCACCGGACCCCATGGTCATCACCACGGCGATCACGATGATCACGATGATCACCGCGATCCCACCAACGGCCAAACCGATCTTCAGCCCGCGGCCCGAGCCGTCCGGTGCCCCGCTGCGGGAACCTCGGCGTGAAGTCGTAGTGGAATTGGTCCGGCTGCGAGTGTTCGGTTGAGACTCGATGGCTGGTGCCGATGTGTCCAGCATCGGAAAGCCACCGTCCTGAGCCTCGGGAAGCGGTGCGATTTCCGGTGCCCGCTCCGGAGGACTCACGTCGATCGGCACCGCCGGGGCAGCAGGAGCCTCGGCAACCACTGGAGGCTCGGCCACAGGCGGGGCAACTGGAACCGCAGGCGTTGGCGATTCGATGGCCGCGGCAACCGGCGGCGGATCCGGTTCGGCCGGCGACGGCAATTCCTGTTCGGGTTCCGGTTCCTGCACCGGCCCAGGCTCAACGACAGGTGACGTGGGCTCCGAGGAGTCCTCACCAAGAGTCGACAGGAAATCGGCCAAGCCGGGGTCATCGACCGAGGCCATGTCGGGCTCGGACTCCGCCCCGGTAATCCGTTCGGTGTCGCCACGCTCCCCGGCGATCACCTCGTCGACAGCCGGAGTCGGTGGTTCGACGGGTGCGGCGATTTGAGGGGCGACGGGTGCTGAGGGAGTCGTCTCTCGAGTCGGCTTGGGTGCCTGCTCGACCGGCTGCGCCACGGGGACGGCCTTGGCGACGGGGGGCTGTGTCTGAGTCGTCTCCCCGTCGCCGAGCCAGGCGGTGAGTTGTTCGGCGACTTCGTCGGCGGTCTGAAACCGGTCCGAGGGGACCTTGGCCATCATCTTCGAGAGGACATCAGCCAGAGGTCCGGGAATATCCGAGCGGGATTCGGAAATCGCTGCCGGCTCTCTGGTCTGGTGCCACATCAGTCTCTGGGCCAACGTCCCCTCGTCGAACGGTGGTCGAGCTGTCAGCAGGAAGTACATCGTGCAGCCGAGGCTGTAGATGTCGGCCCGCGCATCGACCTGGTGGCTGTCGAGGGCCTGTTCGGGAGCCAGGTAATCGGCGGTCCCCAGCACCCTCTCATCGTGCCGCAACGTGATCGGGTCCTCGTCGTTCTCTTCGAAGAACCTCGCCAGGCCCAGGTCGAGAATCTTGACGACTCCCTCGGTGTCGACCAGCAGGTTGCCCGGCTTGATGTCGCGATGGACCAGTCCGGCCTCGTGAGCGTGCGTCAGGCCGTAGGCCGATTGCCGTATGAAATCGGCCACCTCGCGGAACTCTCGAGGACCCCGGTCGACCACCAGTTCCTGCAGGCTCTCGCCCTCGACGTATTCCATCACCAGGAAGTGAATCTCGGCCCCGCCATCATCCTCGCGATCCACATCGTAGGCCCGGACGATGTTCGGGTGATCCAGCGACGCCACCGCCTGGGCCTCGCGGTGAAAACGCTCGAGGTAGCTCGAGTCATTGACCTTCTTGTGAGGCAGCACCTTGATCGCACAGCGGCGACGCATCAGCACGTGGTCGGCCAGGTAGACCGAACTCATCCCCCCCTTGCCCAGCAACGACTGCAGCCGGTACTTGCCCAGGAAGAACCCCTTGTGCTTCCCCTTGAGCAGCTTGTCGGACTGCCAGGCGGTCAGGGCTCCCGAGGCGACCAGGGCGTCTGCGACCGATTGAGAATCGCCGCCGGCGGGCATCTCGGAGACCAGCTGCTGCAGCCGATCCGAATCGACCAGTCGGCTTTGCCGGACCAGGTTCAGAAACGACTCGACGGTAAACTTCAGCGCCATCCAGCCTACCTACTGCCAATCCTCGGTGCCCGTCCCAAGGCACTCAACCGTGAATCTAACATAAGCCTCACCCCTTTGGTATACTCCCGCCCGCCGGGCCCATCACCGCAATCTGACTTCGCGGTGGGACCACCGGTTCGAAACGGAGCCCCTCGGATCGTGACACAGCACAACGACGAGGAAATCCGCCGCGAGCTGGAACTCGAGACCGGGCAGATCGACTCGAACTGGAGGCCGCTGGTGGGATCGGGGCTGCTGTGCCTGGCCACCCTCGCCGGCTTCGTCTCGGCCATCGCCGACCCGCCTCCCCCCCCGTTCGACAGCCCGGTCCTCCGCGGCTACGTGCTGCTGGGGGCACTGGCACTCACCGTGCTGGCCGTGATCCTGCTCAGGCAACCCCGTGCCGCTCGAGATCCACTCTGGCAACCCCAACAGGCCGGACTCCGCTTCGACTCGGTCGTGCTCTACACCCGCTCGGCCTGCCACCTCTGCCACCAGGCACGCGAAACCCTGCTGATGCACCACGAGTTCCTCTCGCAGATCTCCGAGGTCGACATCGATGGTGATCCGGAGCTGGTCAAGCAGTATGGAGAGTGTGTTCCGGTGGTGGTGATCGACGGCCGCGAACGGTTTCGCGGGCAGATCGACGTGTTGCTGCTCAGACGCCTGATCGACGCCACCGCGCCCCGAGTGCGAACCACCTGAGAGGCAGGCTGATGAGCTCATCGCGATGAACACGCTGGTGGTCATGGCCAAGCACCCGGTGGCGGGAACCGTCAAGACCCGGCTGGCCACATCCCTGGGACACACCGCCGCCGCCGGACTCGCAGCCGCCTTTCTCAGAGATCTCCTCCATCGGCTCCACCCCTGTGCCGATCGACACGTACTGGCCACCTCGCCGGACAACCCGGCCGCCACATCCTATTTCAATCAACTCTCGCAGGACCGGTTCGAGTTGTGGAACCAGCCCGAAGGTTCATTGGGCGAGCGACTGACGCGAGTCACCAGCGATCACCTCGGACCACTTCCTCACGACCGGGTCGTCGTCATTGGCAGCGACAGTCCGACGTTGCCGAAATTGACAATCGAGGCGGCATTCGGGGCGCTCGAGCAGACCGATGTCGTCGTTGCCCCCGCCGACGACGGGGGCTATGTGCTGATCGGGGTTCGACGTGAGGTGCCTGGCCTGTTCGAGGGCATCGAGTGGAGTTCTCCTCGAGTGTTCGCTCAGACGCGGCAGCACCTCCAGAGCAGCAGCACGCCGTTCATCGAACTGCCCGGCTGGTACGACATCGACACCCTCGATGACCTCAGACGACTCGACAACGAACTCGGCCCCGAACACCCACGCGGCAGGGCAGGGGGGGCCACTCGAGAACGACTCGATGAACTGCCCCACGGATGGGATGTCCGCTCGAACGAACGTTGACTATACTCTCGCCGTCCGACTGATCCGGCCAACTCTTGCGGCCAACTCTTCACGGATCGCTTCCTCTCGAGACTCCAGCCCTCGTGTCCACTTCCGGCTCATCTACTGACCGACCTCCTCGGCTGCTGATCGCCGACGACAACCAGCAGAACCGTGAATTGCTCGAGGCGTATCTTGTCGGTGAGGGTTACGAGATCGGCATGTCCAGTGACGGCCAGGA